>DATNOG010000100.1:0-14212 GCA_035601415.1 Pyrinomonadaceae bacterium
TCTGACCTCGTCGGGTGGACAGTCGCCCGATTCGTCTCCCTTTGGTAACGCGCGGGCTAACACCTCGTTGGACGCGAGCGGCGGGAGCGTGTTTCTCAAATAGATTCAACTGGCGATGCTTGATTTGATTCGCGCCGCCGCGTCGACTCAACCGTTAGGCGGCACCTCGGACCGTGATAGAAGGAACTCGGATGAACTGGAATAGCACCGGAGCAAGGGCGATGGGCATCGCAAGCTTGGGCCATGCGGTCTTTGCTGCGACCATGGTCACCCTCGGAATCCTGGGTCTGATCCAAGGCGATTTCACCCCTATCTGGGCGGGGGTGCCCAAGGGTGTTCCCGCGCGCGAGGTACTAGCCTATCTGTGCGCCTTCGTCTCTCTGGTTTCTGGCATAGGCCTACTCTGGCGGCGCGCGGCCGTCATCGCCTCCCGCTTGCTGCTCAGCTCTTTCTTGGTTTGGCTGCTGCTGTTTAGGGTGCCTCTCATCTTCCGTGCTCCTACTGCCACGGTTACTTGGTGGGCCTGCGGTGACACCGCGGTGATGGCGGCGGGCGCTTGGGTTCTGTACGCGTGGTTCGCCGGTGACTGGGACCGACGGCGCCTCAGTTTCGCCACCGGCAACAAGGGTCTGCGCATCGCGAGGATGCTTTACGGCCTGGGTTTGATCCCCTTCGGCGTAGCCCATTTCACTTATCTCGAAAGAACCGTCTCGATGGTGCCTGGCTGGCTGCCATGGCACTTGGCGTGGGCGATCTTCACCGGCTGTGCCTTCATCGTGGCCGGCGTCGCTGTGCTCATCGGCGTGTATGCACGACTGGCAGCCATGCTCTCGGCGTTGCAGCTGGGCCTGTTCACGCTGCTGGTGTGGGTACCCATTATCGTGGCACGCCCGAGCGCCTCCGATTGGACCGAGTTCGTCAGCTCTTGGGCCTTGACGGCCGGCGCTTGGGTGGTTGCGGATTCCTACCGCGGCATGCCTTGGCTCGCCGTGGGCAAGCGCTAGCTCCGCCGGCTTTGGCCATGGCGCACTGCTGGGCCACCTAACCTCTCGTTGGATCGGAGTCCCGATGCATCGGGATTTCTCAACTTGATTGATTGAATCGAAGGTTGGATATAATCACCGCGCCCCGGTCAACTCAAGCGTTGGGCCGCAGGTGGAACCCCATGAGACGCACGTGGACGATCATTGGCGTTGGCGATGTGCATTTCAGCTTCAAGTGGTACCAGTCGCTACTTGGCCTGCCGGAGACGGCTCCCGCCCATGACTACTTCGGTCAAATCCTCGACTCGGATGGAACGGTCTTGCTCTGCCTTCACGAGTGGGGTGCCCATGAGCATCCCTCCTTGATGAGCCCCGATCACGCGCAGCCTGGCAACGGCCTCCTCTTGTTTTTCCGTGTCGATGATTTCGACATGGCGCTGCCAAGGGCGCGCGCTCTCGTCGCTCGGCTCGAGGAGGAGCCCCACGTGAACCCGAACACCGGAACTATGGAGTTCTCACTCCGAGATCCGGACGGGTATTACGTAATGATCAGTGCGCTCTCTGCGACCTAACAAATCGTTAGACGCGAGCGGCGGTAGCGTGTTTTGTAACTAGACTGATGCGGCGAAGGGTGCTTTGATGCGTGCCGCCGCGTCAACTCAGTCGTTGGGCTGCTGGTCCCGCTTGAATCATGCAAATGGTTAAATGGTATGGACCGATTCTGCAATTGAAGATTTGAATGCTATCGGAGAATCTTTGGTTGATTATCCAAGCCAAAGCCAAAGAGGAAAGAGAAATTGTAAGCAGATATAAGCTCACTTTACGCTTAACCTATTCAACAGAGGTAATATAAACGTATGAAGAAAACTAATAGCAATAAAAAGGAGTTGTCACCAGAACAACGTGAAGAACTCCTCAGAGCATTGAAAGCCCGTTTTGAGAAAAACATGAACCGCCATAAAGGTCTTGAACGGGCTAAAGTACAAGCTAAGCTGCAAGCTGATACCGAAAGACTTTGGTCACTCAATGAAATGGAAAGAACCGGCGGTGAACCGGATGTTGTCGGCTTTGATAAAAAGACGGGCGAATACATTTTTTATGATTGTTCAGCGGAAAGTCCTAAAGGCCGCAGAAGTGTTTGTTACGATCGTGAAGCGCTGGAGTCAAGGAAGGAACATAAACCAGAAAATAACGCTATCGATATGGCTGCTGCCATGGGCATTGAGCTTTTAACGGAAAAACAATATCGAGAATTGCAGAAACTTGGAACCTTCGATACGAAGACGTCGAGCTGGGTGAAAACACCTTCTGATATTAGAAAACTCGGTGGGGCCATCTTTGCTGATTACCGCTACGGCAATGTCTTCGTATATCACAACGGTGCAGAATCTTACTATGCCGCCAGGGGGTTCCGTGGCTCGCTAAGGGTCTAAAATTTTGCGCCGAGCCGGCAAAGAGCATACATTCTTTATTTTTCTGCACCCAAACAATCCAAGACTCGGGAGTGTGGTCACGACAAGTTGTCGATGACAAGCCCGCTGGGTCCGTTTTGGACGGGCTAACGATCGAGTTGACGCGGCGGGCGACAACCAACAATCAATTTAGGACCAACACAATTAGGAGGATGACGATGAAGTACGTGATCAGCTGGTTCGAACGCCCGCAGGGTTCACCCATGGAGTACGAGAATGCCCAGAAGCGAATCCTTGAGGTATTCGGTCAATGGAAGGCGCCCGCCAATTTCAAGATCGAATTCTTCGTGGTGCGAGTCGGTGAGTGGGGTGGGCACATGCTGGTAGACTGTGACGATCCGCTGACCATTCACAAATTCTGTTCGATGCTTCCTGCTTTCGTATTCGAGGTGCATCCCGTCATTACAGTCGAGGAAGCCGTCCGCGGCGAACTCGAGGTAATTGCCTGGCGAGATGGACTGAAACGCTAGTGACAGTGACGCGATCGCCTTCGGCCAGACCGCGGGCTAACAAATCGCTGGACGCGAGCGGACTAAACGGGCTCGTCATCGACAACTTGTCCATAACGCAGTTGTTTCCGCCGCGTCAACTCAATCGTTCGGCGTTTACATTGTCACAGTATAGAGGTTGCTATGGAGTCATATGGAACCAGGACGAATTAGTGCCATCTTTCGTTACCCTGTTAAGTCAATGGCCGGGGAATTACTAGACGTTGCCAGGCTAAGTTGGCATGGCATTGAGGGTGATCGCAGGTTAGCTTTTCGGCGACTCACTGACAAGAGTGGCTTCCCATGGCTGACAGCGAGCAAATTACCGCAGTTGCTCCTCTATAAACCAGTAAGGCTCGACAGCAACGCCAACAGTAAGAATGGCGAGCTACTTCCAACGCACGTTTGTACGCCGGACGGGAAAGAGTACGAACTTCGCAGCGACGAACTACGGGAGGAAATTTCGAGCCGGTATGGCAGTGATGTCGAATTGATGAATCTCAAGCATGGCATCTTCGACGAGTCTCCGATTTCGGTAATCAGCCTCGGCACAGTGCATTCGGTCGCGCGGGAATCAGGCCGAGGCGTGGACCTTTGCTACCTGCGCAGATTTCGACCAAACGTTGTGATCGAAACAGCTAGCGCTGAGCCGTTTGAGGAAGACAAATGGGTGGGCCGGACATTGATGTTTGGTGAAGGGAACAGCGGAGCAGCCCTCAGGGTTACTATGAGGGATGAGCGATGTGTCATGGTTAATTTTGACCCAGACACGGCCGAGCGAGATTCTAAAGTGATGAAGACCGTTGTTCGTCTGAACGAGAATTGCGCCGGCGTATACGGCACGGTGGTCAGGGCGGGCGAGCTTCGTGTCGGTCAAGTCGTGACGCTGGAAGGGTAGGACCTAGGGAAGCGCACCAGCGCCGTTGCACAGGTGGGTAGCGATGCTCAGCCACTCCGAGAATTCACGGACGTTCGCGAGTTGCAGCGCCAGCTCAAAGCGAGTGGCGTAAACATGATTACAGAAGCAGACGAAAGCTCTATTGGCCCGGCCAGCTTTATGATTGTCGATCCAGATGGAAACACGATTCTGGTAGATCAACACGTATAGGCAGCGTGAATGAATCTAAAAGACATTACTCCAGCGTTCGCGTTAATCGCTGCTCTTTGTCTTGCAGCAAGGGCGCAATCGTCGTCTTGTCAGTATTGGCAGTGATAGCGAACTGAAGTTAAGCGGATTCGTATGCCTTATTTAAGTATCCTGATATTGAGGCTCAAAATGAATTGTCCAACATGCGGATTGCAGACGACAGAAGATCAAAAGTTTTGTCGCTCATGTGGTGCGGGCTTGCGGATGACTACACGTCCGCTTGCTGCGCCAGCCACCTTACTTGATCTGGAAAGGACGTCAGCAATCGGCTTTAAGCGTGAAGGGCAACGAGGGAATAGATTGACGCTTTGGGGATTCATTATCATGTTTATCGGTGTAGCAATTGGCGTCATAGGCAAAATGCTGCTGCATCAGGAGATGGTTACTGTTGTTGGAGTATTGGTTTCTTTAGTGGGGATGTTTCTTACAGTTTATCCATATCTTTCGCCTTCGCCACGCCAAACGCATGACTCCATTCCGTCCTCACAGCCGGAAGTTCTAACGCGATCACAATCAACCAAGTATCTGCCACAAGAGAGCAACATTGAACATGTACCGAGCATTACCGAAAGAACAACAGAGTTGTTGAAGAATTCGGCTGCAACAAGACCGGAACAGAAGCAAGACGGAGAGTCGCAAGCCTAACAACTAATTGCACCGGAGCGCGGAAAGCTTGTTCCTTAACCTGCTTCCTGCATACTTAGGTTGCTAATCTCATATTCGAAAGTGCGAAGTATGAAAACTAAACCGGCCAGGGCCCCACAGACCATCGACGAATACCTGGCGGCGTTGAGTGACGACAAGCGGTCGCGCTTGAGAAGCTTCGCAAGGCCATCCAGTCCGCGGCGCCTAAGGCTGAAGAGTGCATCAGTTACCAGATCCCCGGCTTCCGTTTCAGCGGAAGGTTATTGGTGTCCTTTGGCGCGGCGGCGAAGCACTGCGCCTTTTACCCCGGTGCTCACCCATTGAAGGCCCACCAGGACGAACTCAAGGCCTATGACGCAAGTAAGGGCACCATCCGCTTTCCAGCGGACAGGCCTTTACCGGCCGCGCTCGTGCGGAAGTTGGTAAAGACTCGGATCGCGGAGCACGGCGGCGAACAGAGGATGAAATCGTGAAAGTTGCCCTTGGACTAAAGGCTCATTCTGGTTGGGCGGCGCTTGTTGTCATCGGCAACTCTGGCGATGAGCTTCAAGTGATCGACCGGCGGCGCATCGAGCTCGTCGAGGCGCGTGATTCGCATTGGGCAAAACAACCTTATCATGCAGCCGAAGCGTTGGATCCGCAGCCTGCTCGAGACTTAGTAAAACGAGCAACGGAAGCAGCATATCGAATTGCAGATCGAGAGATGCGAGCAACCGTGAAACGCTTACGCAAGCAGGAACATGAAATCGTAGGCTGCGCGGTGCTTGTGCCCAATCCCATGCCCGAATGGAGCGTCGATCAGATCCTTGCGGTACACTTTCGCATGCACAAAGCCGAGGGCGTCTTGTTCCCGGAGGCGCTCGCCGGGGCCGCCGATCAGTGTGGACTGAATCTCATCACGATTCCTGAAAAGCTATTAACCGAACGTGCGGAAAAGTCGTTGGCGACACCATTGAGTGGCTTAACGAGAAAAGTCACCATGCTGGGGAAAACCGCTGGTCCACCCTGGGGCAAGGACCAGAAGACTGCGGCGCTGGCTGCGATGGTTGCATTGCACAGTACCTGAAATGAATTACCAAGCACTTGATGTTCGTTGATTCACACGCACACATCGATGGGCCCGAGTTTGATGCGGACCGCGCTGACGTCCTGCAGCGGGCGTGTGAAGCCAATGTACATGCGATTCTAAACGTCGGCACCGGCGATCCGCACAGCGGCGCCATCGAACGCGCAGTTGATCTGGCATCGCAGAGCGAAGATGTTTACGCGGCTGTCGGCACGCATCCTCACGACGCGCGCCTTTATGATCAGCCAGCCGAAGAGAAGATCAGAAAACTCGTCCAGGAGAACTCTCGCGTCATCGCCTGGGGTGAAATCGGCCTGGACTTTCATTATGACAATTCTCCACGCGACGTCCAGGTTGAGGTTTTTCGGCGCCAGCTACGGGCGGCCGGCGAATTGAATGTTCCGGTGATCGTTCACACACGCGAAGCAGAGGCCGAGACCCTCAACACCCTACGAGCCGAGCGGTTGAGATTAGGAATGCCTGGCATTATGCATTGCTTCAGCGGCAGCCAATGGATGGCGGCAGAAGCAATCGCGTTGGGTATGTTGATTTCGTTTTCCGGCATTCTGACCTTCAAGAAAGCAGATGACTTGCGCGCCATTGCACAACAAGTTCCGCTGAATCATTTACTCATCGAAACCGATTGTCCCTATTTGACGCCTGTGCCTTATCGCGGAAAGAGAAACGAGCCGGCCTATGTGGTTGAAGTAGCGCGTTGTCTCGCGGAGCTGCGCGGGATCAGTCTTAATGAGGTGGGGAATATTACCACCGCGAATTTCGCGCGCGTGTTCGGTTTGCCCTTATCTTTGCTCTAGCGACAACTTTCACATGCTTGGCTTTTGATGTTATTCTCAAAAGGCCAAATAATCTTCAATTTGACCACGTTCATAGGCAGCTAAAGTCGCGATGGCTCAGCAAAATTCCTTCGATATAGTCTCCCAGGTGGATCGCGCTGAAGTAACGAACGCCATTCAACAAACCATCAAGGAAGTTCGGCAACGTTTTGACTTCAAAGGCAGCACGGCGACCGTTGCCCTCGAGAAAGAGGAGCTGGTACTGAGCGCGGAAGACGAAACCAAGCTGCGAAATATGAACGATATCCTGCAGCAAAAACTCATCCGGCGCGGCGTGCCGCTCAAGGCATTAAGTTACGGCACTGTCGATCCGGCGGCTGGCGGCACAGTGAGGCAACGTGCCGCAATTCAGCAAGGCATCCCACAGGAAAAGGCCAAGGAAGTTGTAAAGTTCATCAAGGATTCGAAGGCGAAAGTGCAGGCATCGATTCAGGGCGACGTAGTGCGTGTCTCAGGCAAGGATCGCGACACGCTTCAGGACATTATTGCCAAACTAAAGGCCAAAGATTTCGGCATAGACATGCAGTTTTCGAATTACCGGACTAACTGATCGAAGGCGGGATAAGACTGCAACTTTGTACTCTGAAACGAGACAGACTGGAAAGTCTGTCCTACTGCTAACAGTCAAAACGAATGCACGCAACTGAACAAAGCGCGGTACTTGAAGAGGCAAAGCTTTCCGCCAAGCGCATCTTCAGTCTTATCGGAGCCGACCTGGCTCAGGTCGAGGCTGAGTTTGAACGACAAGCGCGTTCGAACGTGCAGGTGATCGCATATTTGGGCGACTACTTGCGCGAGTCTGGAGGCAAACGCGTCAGGCCGGCACTGACGATACTTTCCAACTACGCAGTCGGTGGCGATGGTTCACGTTACAATTCCATTCGCATGGCGACGGTGATGGAGTTTCTGCATACGGCGACGCTGGTCCATGACGACATCATCGACAAAGCCGACACGCGCCGGAACCGTCCCACAGTTAACGCGCTTTACGGAAATGAAACCGCGGTGCTGATGGGCGACTGGCTTTATATGTCGGCTTTTGAAACCAGCCTCGCTGAACGATCGCTGCAAATTCTGGACATTCTCACGCGCGTCACGCGCAAGATGACTGAGGGCGAGTTGCTTCAGTTAACGACACTGAAACGCAGCGACGTTTCCGAGCAGCAATACCTCGACATTATTCAACGGAAGACGGCCTATCTCTTCAGGGCGTGTTGTGAAGTGGGTGGCATACTCGGCAACGCAAGTGAACTGGAACAGAAAGCGCTCGCCGATTACGGTTTCAATCTTGGCATGGCGTTCCAACTAACAGACGACTTGTTGGACTTCACCTCCAGCGACGACACGCTGGGCAAGGGCGTTGGAGTCGATCTTCTCGGCGGTAAGGTAACGTTGCCTTTGATTTACTTGATAGCCCATGATCCTGCTGCGCGCGATCTCGTCGACACAGTTATGACTCAGGGAAACTATGAGCAGGTGGCGCGACGGCAGTTATTGGGTGCACTCAAGCGCGATGGAGCCCTCGAGCGCGCCAGAGCTCGCGCGGACGAATATGCCGAGGCGGCGCGCGACGCTATCGGAAATCTGCCAACTTCAGAGTATTCCCGGGCGCTTGACGCAATTCCTACCTATGTCCTCGACCGCGATCGGTAGCAAAAACTTCCATTAATTCCTGCGGTAGAGAGGCCCTGCACAAAAAGCACATAGTTGTTCAGAGCTGAGCGACGCCGATTGCGGCTTGCCGCCGCACAGCCCGGAATGCCTAAGGCTTTCCTCCGAGTTCGCCTTAGTGACTATTTCCTGAGGCTCAGCCTCAGGAAAAGAGGTGAGAGGTGAGAGATCGCTTCCGGAAAGGCCGAGCCTTTCCGCACTGTGCGGCGGCAACCCGCAATCTACGTCGCTCTTGCGCGCTGCTTTCGATAGGTAAGTACTTTTGTGCAAAGCCGCGATAGGGTTAGCTATTAGTACCGAAGTTTGGCGGCCAACGTACGGAAACTAACAGTTTGCTTTACTCAGCGCCCACAAACTAAAGAGTTTGCGCCACAAGGCTATTGTGCAAACCGGTGAATCCCTTTAAGATTTGCGCGATGATTGATCGGCCTAACGAAAATAATCTGCTTTCCAGGTTGGAGCAGAGCCTGCGCCAGTCACGGGCTGCGCGCATGCACCTCGGCGCGCGTCTGCGCGAACTGGAAGCTGAAGCGGATTCAGTGCGTGCGGAACTGGCGGAAATGGACACGCTTGCCAGTCAAACCGAAGCGGCCATTTATCGTCTGTTATCGTCGGTACTCGCCTCAAGTAATATCTCAGCCGGATTGCCTTCGGACGCTGAATTGGAAGCGGCGATGCGGCGGTCTCCCGCGCAGTCGCGCATGCCGCTTGCGCATGAGGTCACTCGTCAATCGATTCCTTCACTGCGCCCAAACACGGAGGCACTCAGCGATCGCTTTACGGACCGCACGATTCCGCAGGCTGTCACTCTGTTGCTGCGGGAAGAGGGCGGCTCTCTTCACGTAAATGAAATTTACAATCGCCTGCTTGAAGGTGGTTTCCGCTTCACCGGCCAGAACCCAACAATCAGCATCGCCGTTTCACTCAATCGGAACACACGGTTTCGCAAAGTTGCGCCAGGCACGTTTGACCTCATGATCCGCGACGCGTCGAAAGCTTCCTAGCGAGCGACTTCCCATCTACCAAAGCCATAGATTTTCCATATCTCATTTCTCATTTTTCATTTTCCATTTGGTCCCGATGATCTTCACATCCTTGGCACGCGACGCAATGGCAAATGAGAAATGAGAAATGAGATATGGAAAATCTTCTAGCTCAGATCTGTTGGTACCGGGTCCAGCCTAGCGCGGTCTTGGCGTTGCCCCAGCTCGCGAATAGAATGCGCTTATGCGCGCGATGATCCTTTCTGCCGGTTACGGCACGCGGCTGTGGCCGTTGACGGAAGATCGCACCAAGCCTGCCATCCCGATTCTCGGAAAACCACTTGTTGGTTACGTTGCTGAATATCTCGCTGGTTACGGTTGTGATGAGATAGTAGTCAACCTTCATCATCGCCCGGAGTCAGTGCGTCGCGCCCTGGGCGACGGCAGCAAATTCGGAGTCAAACTTTATTATGTTGAGGAACCCGAAATTCTGGGAACCAGCGGCGGCATCGACAACGCGCGCGCGTTGCTTGATGGCGGAACCTTTATTGTAGTCAACGGAAAAATAATCACTGACATAGATTTGAACACGGCACTGGAAACTCATCGCCGCGCTGCGGCGCTGGCAACGCTGGTTGTTTTGCCGAACGCTTCGTGCGAACGTTTTTCGATCGTGAAAGCAAGCAAGGGGATGTTACAAGGTTTTGGCGGCATGCCTCGCGCTGCAGATTTCGTTGGGAAAGATCCACCGCTCATGTTCACCGGCATCCAGATACTTGAACCGGCAATCTTCAACCATATTCCGCGTGGTGTGTTTTCACATTCAACTACAGATGTCTATCCGCAGGCTGTCGCCGCGGGCGAACGCGTTGCCGTGCATGTCGCAGCAGGAAGCTGGTACGAATTGTCCACGATACAACGTTATCTGGATATTAGTTTGCAGTTGCTATCGCGGACCGGCACTGACATAAGTAAGGGTGCGGACTGCCTCATTTCAGCGTCTGCAGAAGTTCGTGAAGCAATATTATGGGACAACGTAGTGGTAGAAGACGGTACACGAGTAAGCCGCGCTATTCTTGCCGATAACGTTCGCATCCCTCGTGGCGCGGTCATGGAAAATGTTGCCGTTGTCTGCGCGCCGTTAGTCAAAGGGAAAGAACCGCCCGCGAAAGCTTTGCAAGGCGAAGTCCGTGGCGACAATTTTGTTGTGCCTTTGGCTGAGTGATACAATCGCACGAAATTCTGAAGCAAAATGGCGGGACTGAGACCGGTCCCGCCAACTTTTAAGAGATTGGAAGCCCCCGTGTTTCCCCAATGAGTTCAGCAAAACAGACCACTGTGAACGCCTTTGAAGTTTCGCCGTCCGAGCGATTGCTGCGTTTTCTCGAAGGTCAGGGTTCCGCCGGCAAATTGATCGTGCCGCTGACGCCCGATGCCTCGACGCGAAGCTACTTTCGTATTCCGTGGAAAAAGGGCAAGGCCGTTGCCGCTGTTTATCCGGAGCCCTTCGACGCGGAGGTTCATCCCTATCTCGACGTGAGCCGGCTGTTTCTTAGTAACGGGATTCCGGTGCCAGAAATCTACTGGGTTGAGGGCGAGCAGGGCATTATTGTGCAGGAAGACCTCGGCGACCGGCCGCTCTTTCGGGTTTATGAGGAGGCGCCTGCAGACGAGTGTGATGAGTACAAAGAACGCGCGGTCAATCTGATCGCACAAATACAAAACGCGACTGCCAGCGCTTATGAACAACAGTCGATCGCCAGTCGCCTGGCGTTTGACGAGCCAAAGCTTTCCTGGGAATTCGACTTCTTTGTCGAACACTATTTCGGCAGCCTGCGGCATGAGACTTTGCGTCATGCCGAGGCCGCGGAACTAAAGGCTGAACTAAACGACATCGCAGCTGAACTCGCCGCTCGGCCGCGCGTGCTTTGTCATCGCGACTTTCATGCGGCAAACCTGCTGGTTGATTCAAGCGACCGCTTGCGCGTTGTGGACCACCAGGATGCGCGCATGGGCCCTGTCACCTATGATCTTGTTTCATTTTTGCTTGATCGCCGCGCGGAACCACCGTCGCTCGCCGAGTTGCGCGCTTACCGGTTGTTCCTTTTGGAAGAGCGACGATTGCTGGGCCTGGATGCGCTTGACCCCGATGAGTTCGCGCAGGAGTTTCGCCTCATGACGATCCAGCGTGGCCTGAAGGCAATCGGCACCTTCTCGTATCAAACGGCCGTCAGTGGCCGCGGCGCGACGTATGAAAGATTTATTCAACCAACTTTCTGTATCGTGCTTCAGGCGGCCGATTGGCTCGATAGATTTCCTGTGCTGCGGCGCACAATAAGAGAAAGACTAGCGTCAGTTTGATGTCCGATAAACTTTTAGTTTGTCGGGGCGTTACGACAAGCTAAAGCTTATCGGACATAGCTAAACGCAAACAGATTGGCAGATCGAAAAGATAAATGGCAACTGAATCAACATCACTGGGAAGAGTCACCGCGGACCGTGTTTTCATTAGCCAGCTTTCGCAACACGCCGGTCAGGAAGTAACCATCAAGGGCTGGCTCTACAACCTGCGCTCCAGCGGCAAAATTCTTTTCCCGCAACTGCGTGACGGCACCGGTGTGGTCCAGTGTGTGGCCATGAAGAATTCCGTGACGCCCGAAGTCTGGGATGCGTTGAAGGGACTTGGCCAGGAATCAGCGCTCGCAATTCGCGGTACGGTGCGCGCGGATGCGCGTGCGCCTGGTGGCTATGAGATCGATTTGATTGACGCCCAGGTTTTTGACGAAGTTCACGACTATCCAATCACACCAAAAGAACACGGCACCGAGTTTCTGATGGACCATCGCCACCTTTGGCTGCGGTCGCGACGCCAACATGCAATCCTGAAAGTGCGCCACACAGTAGTTAAAGCAGTGCGCGATTTTTTCGATAATGACGGTTTTACGCTTGCCGATGCGCCAATTTTTACACCGGCAGCTTGCGAAGGCACGACAACGCTTTTTGAAGTGGACTATTTTGATGGCGAAAAGGCTTACCTGACGCAGTCGGGTCAGCTTTACAACGAAGCGACGGCTGCGGCGTTCGGCAAGGTCTATTGTTTCGGTCCCACTTTTCGAGCGGAGAAGTCAAAGACACGTCGTCACCTGACTGAGTTCTGGATGGTTGAGCCGGAGATAGCCTATGCGACGCTCGATGATGTGATGACGCTGGCGGAAAGATTGCTGGCGTACATCGCGGCGCGCGTGCTCGAGGATCGCGGCGAAGAATTAAAGGTGTTGGAGCGCGATCCTGCGAAGCTCGAAGCGATTGTGCCACCCTTTCCGCGTTTGCATTACGACGACGCGGTAAAGATGCTGCATGAGGGACATGACAAGGGTTTGCTTGAAGCACGTTTTGAATGGGGTGGCGATTTTGGCGCGCCCGACGAAACCTACATTTCTTCGCATTATGACAAGCCGGTAATGGTCCATCATTATCCGGCGGAAGTTAAAGCCTTCTACATGGCGCGCGATCCAGAACGGAATGAGCTGGCGCTGGGCGTCGATGTGCTGGCGCCGGAGGGTTATGGCGAAATCATTGGCGGCGGCGAGCGCGCGACGTCGCTGGAGTTTCTCAAGGAACAAATTGCCTTGCATGAACTACCACAGGAAGCTTTCGAGTGGTATCTCGACCTGCGCCGCTATGGCAGCGTTCCTCACGCGGGTTTTGGCATGGGCATCGAACGTTGCACCGCATGGATGTGTGGCATCGAGCACGTGAGAGAAACAATTCCATTCCCGCGCATGTTGTATCGCCTGCGGCCTTAGGTGTTCCTGTGATTTGGAGGCAGGCGCTGCCCGGCAAATCAAACGGCTCTGCCTATTAAGCAACAGCTACGCCACCTCGTTAGTATCGCTTATCTTGCGACGGCGGGCAGCGCGCGCTTTTAAACATTTTTCGGAGAAGAAATGTCCAACCGCGCTTCAACAGGTGAGCCCCAACGAACTGACGAGCGCCTGCGTTTGGAATTCAACGACTGGGCCAAAGCCGGGCGTGGCCCGAGTATGGAGAAAGGCCATCGTCCTATCGGCGAGCAGGCTATTCAGTTAATGAAAGTTCCGATTAACGGGCGCGCGCTCGATGTCGGCTGCGGCAACGGTTGGGCAACGCGGTTGATGGCGCAGCAGGCAAGTGCCGGGCGCGTGGTCGGCATCGATATTTCGGATGAAATGGTTGATCTCGCACGTGAATCGTCGGCAGCGTTTCCTAACGTGGAGTTTCGCGAGGCGAGCGCTGAGAAACTGCCCTTCGCCGAAGAGGAATTTACGCATGCGTTTTCAATGGAGTCGCTTTATTACTACGCTGATGTGCCTGCTGCGCTAAAAGAGATTCGACGAGTGCTTAGACAAGGTGGCCAATTTGTTTGCGTGGTGGATCTCTATCGGGAAAACCAACCCTCACATCAATGGATCGAACAGCTCAAAGTGCCTGTGCAGCTTTTAAGCAGCGATGAGTATCGTTCGCTTTTTGAGCGCGCTGGTTTCTTCGGCGTGCACGCTCAACGCATTTATGATCCGACGCCGGTTCCCGAAGACTACGCGGGCGGCTCATTCAAAACTCGCGAAGATTTCCTGAGTTATCGAGAGGCGGGCTCGCTGATGGTGAGCGGCGAGGTTGAGCGATGAGCGAAACTCCCGAAAGAATTGTGACCATCTTTGGCGGCGCGAAGTGCGGTGAGTCTGACGTCGAATATGCACAGGCGCGGCGCGTCGGAGAACTTCTGGCGGACGCCGGCTATACAATCTGCACTGGCGGCTATCTCGGCGTGATGGAAGGCGCCAGCCGCGGCGCACATGAACGCGGGGGCCGCGTGCTGGGCATTACCATGAACCAGTTCAAAGCGGAGCCAAACCGTTTTCTCACC
>DATNOG010000101.1:0-1667 GCA_035601415.1 Pyrinomonadaceae bacterium
AGCGTTCGCTGTCGGCAAGTAAACATCGGTGTGTCTCGCAGCGTGTAAGAGCTGGCCTTTGTTTCACGCAGTTCCTGAACCAGGTCGAGGAAATCCGCCGGGTTGTCGGTCTCAAACGCAACCACGAATTCCTGATCATCGAGACCAAAGGAATAGGTAGTGTGAAGTTTGACCGAGCGATACTTGGATCCTATGCGGATGTGTTCGTCCATCATTTCCTGACGCTGGTCAGCAGTGCGCGAATACCACTCGCGAGTCTTCACAAAGGGATAGACAAAAAGATAATCGGACTTGCCGGGCACAATGTGCAGCCGATCTTCCGCGTGCTCGGGGTTGTCTTGATCGATATACATCGAGCGTTTGGTCATCGATAAAAATGACTGCGTCGGCGCCAGATACTTCGCCATCGCCGTATGGTTTAACTGTGATGTCATTTCCTGGATGGGATCCAACTCATAACCTATTCGCCAGATCATGAAATCGACGTTGGTGCGTAGGCCGATCGTCGAGTAACTATGAATCAGTAACGGTGGATGAAACTTCTGCACCGTTGCGACGAATTCATCCTTGCATCGTTGCTTCTCGTCTTCCGCCAACATTCGCCACTCAGGACGGGCACTATAGAAGGTGAAGTTAACGAATTGCCGCGGCAGTTTGGCTTTCTGCTCCTCCAATTCGATGCAATTAGGAGCGAGACGTAACGAGCCTCGGGTGGCGCCGCCGTGTTCTTTGTCCGAACCCATTTTTCGCTTGACCTCTGTTGCTAGTGAAGAAATTCGATCTCTGCCGTGGCCGAACTTGATGCGAAAGTATTCTGCCGAGTCTGCCAGCCGTTTGCAACCGGCCACGCGTGTAGTGTTCAGGTAGGCGTTAAAGATCCATCTCGCCCTCGCCGCGAAGGCGTAGCGTCAAGGTCGAAGCTTAAACTTTTTGCTATACTCCCGAAGCCCCCTGAATACAAACGACTCCGAGCGAGGAAAGAGCATGAGGGCTTTCACTTATACGCTATTAATCGTTGCCATTTCGCTGTTCGCCCTGGCGTGCGGCAAACCCGATACGGTAACTGTTACGCACAACGGACCAACACCGGCATTGTCACCTGCGGCTGCTACGCCGGACCAATTCGCGAGCGCGCGCGACACATTCAAGAAGAATTGTTCCAAGTGTCACGGCGAGGATGGGACCGGCGGTTTGAAAACCGTGGATGGCAAGAAGCTTAAGGTCCCAAATCTGCGAGAAGGTCATGCGTTGCATCACCCCGATGACGATTTTATCAAACAGATAACAAAAGGCGGCGACGGCATGCCAGCGTTCAAAGACAAACTAACGCCGGAGCAAATGACCGATCTGGTGAGATTTATTCGGCATGATTTTCAAGGAAAACAGTGAGCTTTGAGCTTGGTGCTTTGAACTTCGCGAAGCAATTAGTCTTGAAAGTGCCAAGCTTATAGTACAAAGTCAAAGCACGAAGGACTAAGTACCAAGCTCGTCTTTACCATTCACGATTTACGATTTACGATTCACGACGACGCGCGCGTAGCTCAGTTGGATAGAGCGTTTGACTTCGAATCAAAAGGTCGCAGGTTCGAGCCCTGCCGCGCGCACCAGACTATTCAGGTATCAAGAATCAGCTCACACTCCAGCCGCGTCCGCTTCCGCCTTCAGCC
>DATNOG010000102.1:0-37812 GCA_035601415.1 Pyrinomonadaceae bacterium
GTTTCCGCGCCCGCTCCATCTGCCGTGCTCAACGCAAAACGCCGCGATGGGCATGCGGCCGGATTTCGGTGGCACGATGAAATCAACCCCCATCATGCGATCTTGTTGCCCGCCCTTAACGATGTCTCCCGCCTGAACATAAACCTCCTCACTTGAAAGATTCTCGATGGCGAGTTCGTTGACGCTTTGTGTTTCATAAACGACAACCTTCCTTTGTTCGAGCGCCTCCTGCAAAGTCAGGAACGATTTTGTTCTGGTGGTTGTTTTGCTGTGAATAAGAAAGATGGAGAGATTTTTGTGAGTGTATGGACCAGAGAGACGATAGTCACTTGCCTTGGTCTCTGGCTGTTTCTGAATTTGGGAATTTTTCTGACTGTTAGAAGTTTTTGTCTGACCGGCGATTAGTATTCCTCCGCAAACGATTAGGAGGAGTAACCCGAGAATTAACGCAAGCTTGTTGTTCTTCATTGTCTTGTCTCCATTTCAAAGGCTTTGGCTTTCAACCAGAATGCGCGCGTCACAATTACCGTCCCCGTGACCGAGAAGTCCTATCGCGAGTTACCTCTCAATCTTTTCGCAATGGCTGTGTGCCATCGTTGCATCTCAAGCTTTTCGCGATGGCTGTGTGCCATCGCTGGTTGCATCTCAAGACTTTTCGCGATGGCTGTGTGCACGCACACGGATCCAATCTCCAGCAGCAAAAGCCGGAAAGAAAATCTTCGGGAAGACGATTGCGGGGAGCAGCCCCTTGATGGTTCCTCTGAAAATCTCAAGAAGAAGTTAGTCAGTCGACCCTAGCTGGTTGAAGAACGAGGGCTGGGTAGGTTTCTTGCATACCTCAACACACTGGAGACTGCATTATCGGCAAACGGCGGTGAGGGCCGCCTGCAATGTGATATTCAGCGCAGTCAAGTGTTCAATTTAAAATCATCGGCCGCCGAAGCCGGCGCCCATGCAAGGAGCGTTATCACTAATGAACTGGTTAAGAGGGTGAAGCCCCAAAGCGTGCACACCATCATACCAGCGTTTGCGCTTATCCTCGCCGCATTCCGCATTAATCTTGATTCCGTATACAGGTACGTTTTTGAGATTGAGCGCATTTCGCACAAAGTGAAAGTCGTTACGCTCATCATCATTACTTGAATGCGGGTTAGGTTTAGGGCAACCATATGCGGAGTCACAGTGATTCAGGAATTGCACCTGAACATTTCCATCCGCGGGACGAAAGGTGCGCGTATCGTAAGTTACGAACTGGTTTGATTTTAATTCCTGGAACAACAACGACACGTACTCATTGGGATTAGGATTGAGGGCGGCGCCCATAAACAAGGGCATGCGTCCCATCGAAATCGGATGACTATCGTGGTCGTCAATGTTCACACGAGTAAAGGTCGAACAAGTAGTCAAAGCCGTGAAGAAGGTGCCGTGCCGAACTTTGAGGGTTCGATTGAATTTGTCTGCCAGTGCAAAATTCTTATTGACGTAGAAGTCCTCACTATCGAGATCAAGCAGCCAGCGAAAATCCATGGACATATCATTATCCCTATTGACGAATGGCCTTTCCGGAAACTCTTCGTAAAACTTGACATTTGATTGCGGCCGATTGATCTCGACAATCATCCGTTTGCATTTTGAGGGCAGTGGTGAAATATCCTCCGGTAGGTCGTTGCCAGCTCGCCAAATGCGAATCATTGGATGGTGCCTGTTTCCTGGATGGTATCGGATATCGCAGGCGCCGTTATAAAAAAAGCCAAACAGCCCACCAAAAATCAAGACGACCGGTGAATCCAGAGAGGGCGTCACATCGGTGGACGGCCAGTTCGTGAATTGAAGCAAACCGCTCGCGGCCGCGCTGGTTTTATTTGCTGACTTCTGCGTCTTTCTAACAGCCCTTCGTGCGCGTCGGCGATTTTGCGGCCTGGCAAGAATATCTCTAGCCATCCCGGCGACTGCCGCTGCGCCGGCTCCCATTTGCAATAGATACTCGCGTCTGCTCATTTTCGTCATCACGCCTCCTCCTTAGGTTCTTCACAAATTTTCGACAGCGAGGACCCTGGTAACCAGCAGATTATTAAATGCCGGGTGGCCTGCTTTCACAGCCGGCTTACGCATTTCCGAATTAGAGGCCCGCACGAGATCGCGCTCGAAATTCCAACGTAGATCTCCAGCGGGTGTTGGCAAAATCAAGTTGCCTAACCTCCTGAGAACTCCCTTCAAAAAGTCGCATAGCCGCCAATTACGGTGAAGGCGGCCCAACCACTGTTTTCTCGAAACGCTGGCTGTGGGTTATGCAGCATCGCTAGTTGCGCTTGCTGCAAAGCCGCAACCGTCGTCAGTTTTCCTTCTTTGCGAAAACGATGAAACTGGACCATCAACTCCGCCGTTAGTTCCGAGTCGACGGGCCACAGGCTTGCAACTACCAGCGGCACTCTGGCCGCGAGAAAAGGCCTCGCCAATCCGATGGCGCCTTCACCGCTGTAGGCGTGTTCCACTCCCGTTTGACAAGCTGACAAAACCACCAGGCGGGTACGCGGTAACTTCAACTGATGGATTTCGACCGACAATAACTCACCGTCTGAGCCATCACTAGGCATCGTCGTGTCGTGAGCTAGTAATAACTTCGACAGCAGCGGCGATCTTTCATCGGTGACGGCGTGAGTCGCGAGGTGAACGACGTCGGACGTCGTGAAAGCTTTCGTTACGCGCCCCTTTAACGCTTCGCCTTTGGTCAGGACTGTCTTACGCCCATAGAACGAAGCAGACTCTTCAGCCTCCCGAGCAGCTGCGGGTAAATCAGGAAGGCCAGGAAAACGGGTCTGATCAAAGCGTGGGTTTCCCACACTCAGTATCCGCTCTTCAGTTTGTGTGTTGCGCGCGCGCGCTTCCTTGCAACAGGCGACAAAGACGGTTGCGCTTGGGGTCATCTGAAGTTGATAGTCTTCTATCAAATAGCGACCGGAGGAGGTCGAAATAAGCGCGCTGAATGGTAAATAATTCAAACTCTTGTCAGCCACAATGACCAGTTGGCGATCTTTTCTTAGCAGGCCCTCAATCGGCCTGATAATTTGATCGTGCAGATCCTTTGCCCGGCTCAGAAACTCTCCGTGGCTCGCAGCGCCTTGTGCAATTGAGTTATTGAGTGCGCGAATTTTTTCTGCAAGCTGCCCTGCGTGCAAAGGAATCTCTTTACCAGCAAAAGCAGAGTTGCTTACTACCCATATCAGCATCTTGTCGGACAACACGGCATATTCGAGCAATTGTGTTTGCTCAGGCATGAGTCGTTGTATCTCCGCCAAGGTAAGCGGCGTCGTTTCGGCGGCAATACTTGTTTCAGGCGATTTCAGCTGGCTATCAAACTGTGCTCCGGTCGTCATCATCTCAATCAACGAACGTGCTTTCGAAGTCTCGATGTAGTTGAACGATTGCTTCTCGTCTCGCATTTTCGAAAAAGCGAAATCAGCCGCAAGGTCATAAGTGTTCTGTTGCGCATCGAAAAACTTATCGCGGTTCGACTCTTCTACGATCCTGGTACGGTTGTCCTCAAAAAGTTGGAGTACGATTGGGAGTTCTGCGGCGGCCAGGGCAGTCTCGTTCAAAGCATTGAGGGCGAGAAACTTTCCCTTGTGTGCGGTGTAGGAATAAGCGTCAAAATGCAGTTCCTGATACAGTGTTGAAGCTTGATCGAAATATGAAATAGATTTTTGTAGATTGCCCGCTTCTCGATGCAAATCACCCAGCATCAACATTGAATGCGCCAGCACGTTCTTACGACTTAACTCGCCAGAGATTTTTTGCGCCTCGCTTAAAGCCCGCTCACCACAGTTGAGGGCAGCTTCATGGTTTTTTTGTTCGCCATAGATCATGCCCAGGCGTTCCCAGGTTCGCGACCGCAGCAATGGCACATCAGCAACGTCGGCCAGGCGTAACGCTTCTTCTTCAAAAGCGACAGCAGACGCGGGTAGATCGAGAAAATTCGCTGCAAGCGCGCCCTCGTGGTAAAGCGGCCAAATTAATCTCGGCTGCCACGGCAGGTCTTGCGAAATGGTCAGCGCATTTCTCATTAATTCCAGTGACTGTGCGTAGTCACCGAAAATAAGTTCGAGTGACTGGGACTGCGCCAGGCATCGGATCTGATTTGTGCGGTCGCATATTTCTGCGGAAAGCCGGGAGCACCGATTGGCATAAGCAAGTGCCTCGGAATATGCGTTGCTGCTCAGTTTCGCATCGGCGAGGGCGTTCAGCGCTTGCGCTTTAAGAACTGAGTAATCTCGTTTCGCGCTTTCGTTGAACACAGCTTGAAATAACGCCAGGCTTTCCTCTTTTTGCGGCACCCGCAAACGCGCATAGCCTTCCCAGCTTTGCGCCATTAGCGCTTCCGCGGGCTCTCCGATCTTGGTGAACGAATTATGAGCGGCAACGAGCAGCGCAATCGCCGAATCAAACTCGCCCTTGTTAAAAGCCTCTACGCCGGCTTTGATCTGTGCCCGCGCGGAGCCCAGGGCCTGACGTTCATGCAAAGTCGCTCGGTCGTAAAAATCACTGATGTCCAGATTGGCGTGATCGCCTGATCGTGCCAACTCCAGCTTGCCGGCATACGAGATCTGCTTCAGATTCCTGTCGCATTTGTTTCCATCTGCTGAAAGAAAGCAGTCGAGCAATCGATCCGTAATCAGGTTGCCGGCGCGAGCACGGCTCTGACTGAGCGCCTGCCAGGCAGAGTCATCATCCCCTCTTTCGTAAGCGGTTTGAAATTCTTCAAAAAGGCGCTGTTCCGTTTCCGAGGCGCTGGCTCGCTGGTTTTCGATTAACCGCAGATTGCGGCGTGCTTCCTCAGCCCAGGCTGAAGTTGAATCTTGTTCAAGGTACTTCTTCCATGCGTCAGCGGCCTGCTTAGGCACCATCATGTATTGGTAACAAAGCGCGCGATTGAATTGTGCTTCAAGCAAACTGCCATTTAATTCAATTGCTTTATTGAAATTCTCCAAAGCGCGGCCTAAATCCTGGCTACCCTTTCCGCCATTAGAACTAGGCGTTGCCGGATGTTCGGGTTGTTCAGGCAGGTTGCTTTGCCGCAGCAAAAGCTTTGCTCGCTCTAAAAATGCCGCGCCAAGATCGGCGTAAATCTGTGCGTTATTGGATTCGAAATTCAGAGCTTCTCCAAACTGTGAAATGGCTTTATCGAAATCCTTGTTTGCCACGTAGAAGTTTCCCAGCGCGTGATAAGACGCAGCGCCAGGCCGGTCGTGGACCGCATCGCGCAGGATTCTTTCAGCCCGTTCGAGCTCGAGTGAATTCACGCGGGCCGACTCATTGCCACGCGTAGTCACAAAGGGAGCGTAATTGAGTTGAGTGATGCGCGCTTCGATCGGACGTTGCTCTCGATACGCCGCATTGAGTGCTATGAGTCCCTTAGCGACATCAGACTGGTAAAAGTACATCCGCCAAACTCCGACGGCGGCAATTACAAGAACTGCCGCCACGGCGGCGACTTTCCAGGCCGGAGCGGAAAAGAGTGGCCACCAACCCCGGGCTCTGGCTGGAATTGCCCGTACTGTTTCGTGCGACAGTTGCATATCCTTGCTCGCGTGCGCCAGCGCATACTTCCTGAGTGCTTTGGCGAAGCGGAGTTGCCGCTGTCGCTCAGACGTCGCGAGAAAATGATTGTTGAACATTTGCGTTTCTAGGGTGTTTAGCTCGCCAGCAAGATATTGATCGATAAGCTCATCTTCGGCCGCCATGACCTCGTCAAATACGCCGTCCTCGACTAAGAGACGTTGCTCAAATTCCTCGCGCTTCGCTTCGCGCAGGTTCCCCAGCAAGAATTCTCTGATCGCGCTCCGATCATCTCGATTCGACGACATCAATAAAAACTTTCCGCTCGAGGAGACCTTTTCTAATTCTTATGAGTTTTTGATATGAACTATTTCAGTGTGCCGGGATTTCTTCGATACAAGCCTGCACACACTGTTGCAACTGTAAACGTATGCGGTGCGCCCTTATACGCAAAGCGTTGACTGCGATGCCTAATTCCTGGGCCAAGTTTCGGCGGTGATCGATCTTGGCTCGCTTTTCTTCCTGGTAATACTCGAGCACAAGGCGCCGGTTTTCCGGCGGCAATTGGTCCATACATCGCTCAAGACAGAAATACTCCCGCTCAATATCATCATCCGACTCCATGACATTGCGTGACTTCATTTCGTGGCCCGCCTCGAATGGCTCCTGAAGAACTGGCCTACTTCTTAAATATTCGAGATGAACTTTCTGGGCTACGCCGTAGAAATAGAGTGCTGGATCGCCTGAATACGAACTCGCTATGCTGTCAACTTTAGCAGTGACGCGATTAATCGTTTCGTCGGCCAGGTCGTCTGCTTCGCCGCAGCCGCGGCAGGCGAAAATCTTTATTAGCCTGGTGCGAATTTTTTCGTACTTCAGCGCCGCCTGCTCAGGATTGTTGTCCAACCAGTTAAGCAAACCATCAAAAGCTTCCTGCGTTATAGCCCACTCTTTTTTCATGGGGGCGAGTCTCTGTTCGGGAATTGATCTAAGCCCCAGGCCGATGCCAACAGACAACGTACAGACGGATTCAGTTACAGCTCATGAGGCTGGGCTTTATTTTTCCGAAGTGACTACTTAAAGAGTCGGAGGACAAGTCGATTCGGGTTCGTGCCCGGGTGTCTGGCTACCCTCCCGATTCTTGGTCGAGGCATACCCCATAATCGAAAAAGTTAACGAGAACAGGCGCAGATTAAACGGATCATTAGCTCATGTCAACGAGGTATCCGATTAAAGCGCTTCAATTAGAACTGCAATGAGACAACTGAGCAGCCTGCCATTTTTAGAACCTGCCGCAAGACTTTGCCTGAAACATTTCTAGGAAATTGATCATTATCAATAAGGAAGACGAAGCTAAAGGACATGGCCCGGCTATTGGTTACAGCATGTTTGCTGACTCTTCAGAATCCCGTCACATGAGGTGCGCTATGAGTCCTTATCAACGTTTACTGCAAGGCGTCTTGACCCTGCTGGCTATTTTTTCATTAGCGTTTCCAAACCTGGCGTTGTCGTACCAGCGGATGGCAACCACCAATAGGATTCCGCTAAGAATCGTACTTGATCGGTCGGATATTAAGATTGGCCCGGGTGAAACGGTTAACGTCCGGGCAAGAGTTCTGGATCGATTCGATAATCCTATTCCCCAAGCCCAGATTACTTGGACGATTCCTCGGAGCCAACGCGATATCTTACACCTTAAGAGGCTCGACGCCATCGGAAGCACGGTAGTCATATCGAGAAACACCACCGAGGCTACGACTGCAAATGTCAAAATCCGGGCCGAATCCGCAGGCGCAACAATAAGCCTCGACGTCAATTTGCAAGGCCTCCAGCCGGTCGAAGTTATTTTCCCCGACGGAAATCCAATCGACCTTCCGGCAGGCGGCAAGAAAATCGTAAGAGCCTACGCGCTGGATGCCAGGGGAAATCGAGTACAGAACGTAGAAATCAGTTGGCGCTTGGCCAACCCTAATTTTGAAGCCTTCGTATATCTGGGTCGAGCCACAAATAGTCCCGACCTCAATTCAGTAGAACTTCTATGGCGGCCCGGTACGGCCGAAGTCCCGGCTCCGGAAGAGGTACAGGTGATTGCGATCGCAGGCGAAACACTCGGACTCTTAACGGTTAAGTACAAATCATCCGCCGCCGAGAACTACACGATCAGCTTCGACAATAAGAACAAAAAAGAACTCAGAATTGGGCCTGGAGATTCGGACGCTGTCCAAGTTACTGTCAGGGGAGATAAGGAAAAAATCGTTGATGTAAAGCCCACCGCCGAAATCGCTGATGAGAATTCCAGGAAATTTATCAGAGTAGTGGTTGGACCTGACAAGAAGACTATTACAGTCTTCGGTCTGTATGGTGATGACGCAAAGCTAACGCCGGACTCTATTTATACAGCACTGGTCGTGCACGCCGCGGGCGCGGCGATCACGATTCCTCTTATCTATCAAAGGGATTCAGCGGTCGTTGTTTGGGATATTCTGCCCCCGAAAATTGTCGGCGAGAACTACGGACGCACGATTAAGAACGACTACTACTGTATCGAGGTGGCGATCCAAAACAACTCCGGGAGCGACCTCGCACTGGCCGGCCTTCGTTTTAAGGGCGCAGTAATCCGACCGAACACTACGTACGCAACCGTGCATGGGAGCCTAGCCAAGCGCAAACTCACCCACCCGCGCGCACTGACGCTGGCAATTGTAGACAGCATGGGTACCTTGCTAACTGGATTTAATCCCTTCTTTCACAACATCAATCACGCGAAAAACTATTCTCAGTTCATCGACATTCTCAGCAACCCTTTTGCTAAGGGCCTGGAGAAAGCATGGAAAGATCCCTATCCCGATGAATTGGCTCGCTTCGAACAAGATGTTTTGCGCGACGATAAGATTATTCCGAACGCATCGATCTTCAAGACAAAGGTGTTTGTCCCAAAGCGCGCCCTGTTTACTAACCAACAAAAGACAGAGCGTGAGGACCTGAACAAAGTGAGAACCGCCCTCGGTGAACTATGGGTGCTTGGCTATAAGTTTCAGAAGGGACAGGTGCAGAACATCGCCACGGCGCCGTGAGTCGCCTTACTTGAGATGCGAAAGTTTAATGCCTAATCAGTATGGACCGTCGGTGCATCGGCGTGCGGGACGAAACATTTACGGCAGCGCGCTTCGTACATGCCTTCGCCCCCGACGGCCACGCGCTCTTCGGATTCAAATGTGCGTTGCGTATAGTTTGCCGGCTGGCCGCACTTCATGCAGATCGCGTGTGTCTTCGTAATGTACTCGGCAATAGCCAGGAGTTGCGGCATCGGCTCCCAGGGTTTGCCGGTGTAGTCCTGGTCCAGGCCGGCGATAATCACGCGTATCCCTCGCTGGGCCAACTTATTCGCCACGCTCACCAGCTCGTTGTCAAAAAACTGGCCTTCATCGATGCCCACCACTTCCGTGTCAGGATCAACCTTTGCCAGCACTTCCGCCGCGTTGCGACTGATAGCCGATTCATGGCGCATCTCGGAGTGCGAGACGATGTGATCGTCTGAGAAGCGTGAATCAACTTCGGGCTTGAATACCTGGACCTTTTGCCGCGCAATCTTGGCGCGGCGTAAACGGCGAATCAGCTCTTCCGACTTTCCCGAAAACATCGAGCCGGAAATCACTTCAATCCAGCCGCTGGCTACCCGCGAGTGATGTGCTGGGTCGCCGTCATTAACCTGCGCAATTAGTTCGTCCATGTTCGTCTTTACTATTTTGCCACAGAGGCACAGAGACCAAAGAATAGAGCGATGACAGCATTGACTGTCGTGTTCTTACCTAATTCACTGTGGCTAACTTTCTTTAGAATACAAGTCATGATTATAAAACGGCGCAAGCGCAGCGATTAATGCGACCTCGAAACTCATCGAGCGCGTGACCAGATCGCGAGAGAGAATGCCCCAGGCGCCTCGCCTGCTGCGCACGTCTGAGACGCCTGCAACCTCATCGATTACCAATCCGAGTTCGCGACGTCCCTCAATGACTTTCTTCGCGAGTGCGGCGGGAACACTAATCGATGGCGTCGCGCCGAAACTTCCATTCTTGCCGTCGGTCGCGTACGCCCAGCCACGCAAGAACGTGTGCCAATCACCTTCGATCGATATCGAATGAAAGCCGCCTTCGAGGCCGACATAGATATCTGCCGACCGCCGCTGTGCCTGGAGTAAATCGCGCACCGCCAGCGCACGCTCGCGCGCCCCCTGCATCAACTGCCAATCGTTGAGCGGCATCGCCGGCACGTTTGTTTCAACTTTGCGAGCGATGATATTAGCTTCTGCCCACGCCGGATCGATTTCCGCTATCCGCACCAGACTGGCGCGGACGGCCATGATCTTGGCTGCACGATCTGAGCCTAATGCGATCGTTTTGACTTCAACAGGAGTTTGCGGATTCAAAGTTGTCAGTTGGGACAGAGCACAGCCGGATAAACGCGTCAGAGGCTATAACAGAGCGGCGCTTTCGGTCAAAAGCAGCGCGCCGCAAGATTCCAATGGTGCAGGTGCCAATGAAGCGTGACAGACAAATTGGATAAACACGCCACAAAAAAGCCCTCAACAAGAACTATTCCCGCAATGCGAGATGCGCCCGATAGCGTTGCCGTGTCGGAACTCTACCTTGCCGTGGGTCAACGAATACAGAACCGGGAGCAGTAGCGACTGGGTCTGCGAAGCGTTGAATTCACCGTCATTGGAAGCTAGAGTTCTCGGCGATCCATGAAATGCAGATGATGTTTATCGCAAGTCCGACCCAGTCGCTACCGCTCCCGGTTCTGTATTCGTCGACCGACAATGCAAATTCATAATCCTATTGAAGGTTCTGATTTCGTTACCCTGTTATCGCGTTTACGACTTTTTTGTGCAAAGCTGCGCAAGACACACTGCTTGACATTGACTACAGCCGATTGCTGTAATCGAATTCTTATTACAAGAGTTTCGCCGCAACGTTCTGGAGGTTTCGCGAGTGTCACTCGAAGAATTAGTTTACGATTGGAACACAATCGACCCGGCGCTGCTACCGCCCCAGCGTCACATCGGCTTTGACGATGAGACGCTGCGCGATGGTTTGCAATCGCCTTCGGTTTGCGAGCCTCCGGTCGAAAAGAAGATCGAGCTGATTCACTTGATGAACGCGCTTGGCATCGACACCGTAGACATCGGATTGCCCGGCGCGGGCGGCACGCACGCAGCCGGCGTCGAGTTGATGGCACGCGAAATCGCTGAAAAGCAACTCAAGATCCGCCCAAATTGTGCGGCTCGGACGCATCGCAACGACATCATTCCGATTGTCGAGATTTCACAGCGGGCCGGCATTCCCATCGAAGCCTGCACCTTCATTGGATCGTCGGCGATTCGTTTTTTCGCCGAAGACTGGACGCTCGATAAACTGCTTAAACTGACTGAAGACGCCGTCACGTTTGCCGTCGCTGAAGGCGTGCCGGTGATGTACGTTACCGAAGACACGACGCGCGCAAATCCGGAAACGATTCGCGCTTTATATACCACTGCAATTCAATGTGGAGCGAAAGCAGTTTGCGTTTGCGACACAGTGGGCCATTCAACTCCCGACGGCGCCCGCGCCGTAGTTAAGTTTGTCAAAAGCATCATCGACGATCAGGGTGGCGGTATCCGGCTGGACTGGCATGGTCATCAAGATCGCGGGCTGGGCGTGATCAATTCCATCGCCGCAATTCAGGGCGGCGCGAACCAGGTTCATGGTTCCGCGCTTGGCATGGGCGAGCGCGTCGGCAACACGCCGATGGACCAGTTGCTTGTCAATCTAAAACTGATGGGCTGGATTGAAAATAACCTGTCGCGTCTGGGCGAGTACTGCACGCTGGCATCGCGAGCTTGCGAATGGACCATCCCCCATAACTATCCCGTTTTCGGTCGCGATGCGTTTCGCACCGCAACCGGAGTGCATGCAGCAGCCGTGATTAAGAGCTATAGAAAAGGTGACAAGGAGCTCGCCGATCTGGTCTATTCGGGTGTACCGGCCGGCCAATTTGGATTAGAGCAGGTCGTGGAGATCGGCCCGATGAGCGGCAAGTCAAATGTCATCTACTGGCTCGAGAAGCGCGGTATTCAGGCAAGCGAAGATCGAGTCACGCGCATCTACGAACATGCCAAGCAAGCTTCTGCTGTCTTGCCGGAAGACGAAATAATGCGCCTGGTGTGAAGCTGGCGCACCGTGGCGTCTCTCTCTTGCGAAGCAACCAACGCGCTCTTGATTTTTTACTGCACTCCCTGCATCTGAGATATGTCCTCAACTTTGCTAACAGATCAACGTATTGAGAAACTGCTGGGCAGCCCCGCTGTTCAGCGAGCCTTCTCTTATTTCGACTCGCGCGCTGAAGTCATCACCGAAGAACAAATTCAAATCAATTCCATTCCTGCTCCGCCTTTTGGCGAAACAGCAAGAGCTGAGTATCTGCGCCGCAAATTTTCCACGCTGGGTCTGACCGAAGCGCGACTTGATGAAGAAGGAAACTGTGTCGCGGTTCGCGCGGGACTTTCAGGCGCGCCGTTGTTAGTCGTCAGCGCGCATCTCGATACGGTTTTTCCGGCTGACGCAGACGTAACACCGCGGCGCGTGGGCGCAAAGTTGTTCGCACCCGGTATCGCCGACGACGCCTGCGGTTTGGCAGCACTAATGGCTGTCGCCGGCGCGTTGCAATCATGCGAAATTGAAACAGAGGGATCGATTCTGTTTGTCGGCACGGTCGGCGAAGAGGGCAAAGGAAACCTGCGCGGCGTCAGACACTTGTTAACCAAGAGCGCCTGGGCCGGAAGCATTGATGCGTTTGTCAGTTTGGACGGCTCCGGACTGGATCGGATCACTAATGGCGCGCTTGGTTCTCGTCGCTATCGCGTGCAGCTTCGCGGCACTGGCGGACACTCCTGGAGTGATTTCGGAGTCGCGAACCCTATTCACGCGTTGGCTCGGGCCGTTGCCAGGCTCGCCTCGTACCCGGCCCCGAATGAGCCGCGCACAACCTTCAACGTCGGCCGCATCGAGGGCGGACAAAGCATCAACGCGATTCCAAGCGAAGCAGCAATGGACGTCGACTTGCGTTCCGCGAGCGCGGATGAATTACTGAAATTGGATGCGTATTTTCGACGTTCAGTAAGGGAGGCCGCGGATGAAGAGAATGCTGGCAGACGCAACGGTACCGAGCCATTGGCTCTGGTAACCGAACTGATAGGCGAACGGCCAGGTGGTGAAACACGGACGGAAGATCCGCTTGTGCAATTGGCCTGGGCCGCGACTGAAATCGTTGGCGGAAGACCTGAACTCGATCGCGCCTCGACAGATTCAAACTTACCGATTTCGCTCGGCGTTCCGGCAATTACACTCGGAGGTGGAGGCACATCAGCAAATTCACATACGCCTGATGAATGGTACGACCCCAGAGGTCGTGCAGCCGCACTCAAGCGTGCGCTGCTCGTGATACTGGGGACCGTGGGCCTGCGAAGAAGCTAAGGGCAAAGAGCGAAGGGCTAAGAGTAAGAAGTCGTTGTTTTTACTTCTTCGCTCTTAGCCCTTCGCTCTTTGCGCTTTGCGGTCAGTTCTCAGTTGATGGGAATCGTAATCGTGGTCGAGCCGGCTTTTCCCGCTGGAAATCGCTTTTGTCGCGCGATGCGGAGCGCGGTGGCATCGCCACCCGATGCCTGGGTCACGCGGCCTGATTCATCGTAGGTCACGGTCACCGCAACTTTTTTCGGCCCGGGCTTACTCGCCTCCGACGCAACGCTGACAGGCGCAGTCGGGACGGAAGTGGCTGGCGTTTTGTTCAGCATCGCTGTCGCTGCTTTTTCCTCACGCAGCTTCGCCTTCTCCTTGTCATGCTGTCGCTTGGCTGCTAGCGCTGCCTGGTTGTTCTGATCTGTTGACTCGCTAGTCTCAGGCGCTGCTTCAGAAACAACAGCAGCCGACGCCTGGGCCGCGGATGGTGTGCTTACTTCGCTGCTGGCTACTACAGCTTTCGATCGGTTGTACCAACCGGCGGGCACGCCAATCACAGCAACACTGGCTATCAGCGCAAAAGCCACTGCGCCGCCGATCAGTGCTTTTCGTTTACCTAAGCCCTCTGTGCCCATGAAGGATAGAAACGATGGCACACGTAAACTCTTCAACTCTGTAAATGAATGATCAGCGTCGTCATCTGTGGTTGCGTCAGGCGCGTCGTCAACAGGAAACCCGGAAGCGGGTGCAATGCCTTCGTCCAAACGGCGTAGACCTTCAAGCACAACCTGCGTCCAGGGTTGATTTATCGTGCGCTCATTTGCCTCAACCGATCCGCTAAACTCAAACTTGGCGTTCGGCAACGTCAAGGCAAAATAAACTGCATCGATGCCGCGCAATGCGCCCACGCGCGCATCGACCACCGAGCCCTGTTGCAGATAGAAGTGGCCGGGCCCCTGTGGATAAAGCACTTTGAGCAACCCCGTCTTTCGTTGATTGCAAAAAAATTCGATCAATTCGGAGAGCGACAGATCGCTCAGATGCCCAGTTAGTGCCATCGGTTTTTACTCCTGTATTAACTGAATTCCTCGCGGTGCCACGCCGCGCCAGTTCGACGCGATGCTCATGCGGGGAGAGAGACTATTGGGAGAGTGCAAACTTGTAGTTGATAAGGCCAGAAACTTTCACTGGTTGTCCTGATAGTTTCGTCGGGGAGAAGCGCGCTCTCAGAGCGGCTTGCACCGCGACATCGCGAAGGGCCGCCGGTCCAGTAGTGGCCTGAGCGGAAATTACTTTGCCAGTCTCGTCAACAACAACCTGGACAGTAACAACGCCTGCCACTCTCATTCGTTTCGCTGCGTCGGGATAGGTCGGCGCAGGCAAACTGACTGCAGTGCCGTTAAGTACGCCACCAGAGACTGGTCGCAGCATTGGTTTCGGAGCTGCCGGCGGTGGCTCGGAATCAAGTTTCACGCTCACCGGCTGCGGACTCGAATCCACGTGGTTATTCGCAAGCTCAATCGAGCCCGCGCTCTTTAATTTGTCCGAACTCATAGCGGCCGGTAAAGACGGCGCGCTTTTCGGTGGGTTCACCGGTTTGTTGCTGACAGCATTCGGCGAGGGGGAAACGACCTTGTTATCGGCATTCAGAGGCACGCTGACCGGAGCAGCCGCGGGTTGGGACATTCGCAGAATACTATCGTCGAGGTAATACATAATCGATCGATAGGTCACTTCCGTCGGCTCAAACGACATCCTGCCACCTTCGATTACGGCGACCGACGTCGTCATCTTGTTCCAGTTACCGGCGAAGTCAAATTCGTACTTGTAGCTCTCCTTGCTCAACAACGAACCATCCGCATTCACCAGTGTCATCTCGCTGATGTTTCCTTTGTCGTCGTACTTATAGCTTTCCTTGCCAGTGATCGTGGCGCCCGCGATCGGAAAATACTGGTTCTCAACCTTGTTGCCGCTAACATCGTAAGAGATAACTTCGAGCACCGCGTGCTTAGCCTCCGTCACCTTGCTATTTTCATTTAACAGCTTGGCAACTTCTGTGCGCACTCTTCGCACTGGTCCAACCAGTCCGTCTCTGATGCGATCGCTCTCTGGCACTACCACCGCCGGCGCCGGCTGAGGCGCAGTTGCCTTGGCGGTTAGGTTGGTCTGCGCAAAAGTATTAGAGACTACAAGTGTCAACGTACTTGCAATGAAAGCGAAAGTGCCGAGCCGTCTTAACATCTTGATTCACTCCTGAATGAAGGGGATAGCGTTTGCTCAAACGAGTTGTGAGGCGTTCGTACTATGGCGTGAAAACCCAGCCGCTGCAGGCGGCACCGTTAATAATACGCGGTTTAACGATGTTTGTCTAGTGGCAACATTGGCCGTCACTAGCTTTTTTGTTAGGGTTTTTGGAATTTCTCGGCTGAGCTGGAGGTTGGGTCGGCTATCAGAGCGAGGATTTGATCGATAAGTCGAGTGCTGGCATCGTGACCCGTTTGGTCGTTGCACATGATGGAAAAGGCGAGCACTTCGCCCTTCGCAGTGATCATGTATCCAGATAGAGAGTTGTCATAAGTGAGCGATCCGGTTTTTGCCCATACTCGATCAGACAAATTCGGTAGCCGGCCGGCCAACGTTCCGTCGCGCCCCGCAATCGGAAGCGAGTCTTTGAAAGCCGCAGCCGATGCCGTCTTTGACATCGCTACCAGCAGACGGGCACTGGTTTCAGGAGTCACCAGATCGAGCCGCGACAATCCGGAACCATCATGAAGCGCGATGTGTGCGGACGGCACTGCGGCACGCGATAGCCATAAGCGCACAACAGCGAGACCTGCTTCATCATCTCCGCGTTCTCTGCCGGCGGGCTCCGGTCCGGCTGCCATCGCACCACGCTCCCGGCCAAGCGTGCGCAAAATCAGTTCAGCGTTGAGATTGATGCTTTCCTTGTTTGTCTTTTTAGCAATCTCGCTCAATGGTTGGCTGGTTATGAACGCGAGCTCGCTCGCCTTATCAGGATCAAACCTAACATTCTGCGGCGTGCGCGCATTACGAGATTGCGCTTCGCCGCCGACAGCGATGCCGCGGGCTTTCAGTGCTTCAACGAACAAACGCGCGGCCCAAAGCGCTGGGTCATGAACTGAGAGACGAGCGCCGAATCCTTTGCTTGCCGGGGTGAATTCGCCCCACACTTCGAGATTGTTATCGGAAAGGCCTCGATGTAAGCCAACCGTCGGTCGTCCTTCTTTGTCAGCCAGCGCCATGCGGTTTTGCACGACGACATTTACTTGTGCATTACTGATTTTAACAATGGGCGCTTCTGATTTTTCTTCAGAAGGCACGATATTGACGTCAACCTCGTTGCCGTTGACTGAAAGCGCGCTAGCTTCGGCGCCGAAGTACCATTGCAGATCGGTCCACTGCCAACCGTCGCCGAGTGGATCACCACGGAAATAGCTTTCGTCTCCGACAACGTTGCCATCCATGCGCCTGATCCCTTTTTGATAAAGTTGATCAGCAAGACCAGACAACGACCCTTTGCTGCCGTCGTTGCTGGTCCCTATCAAGTCGGGCGCGCCTCGTCCGTACAAAATCAAATCGCCATGGATCTGGCCGCCGGCATCCGGTTGCGCGCTCGTGTAGACCGACGTGCGCCAGCGATAGTCGGCGCCCAGTAAATCAAGCGCCACGCCGGTGGTGTAGATTTTCATGTTTGATGCCGGCGTAAAAAGCTTATCTGCATCGCGCTGATAAACTACTGCCCCATCCGTAAGAGAGATCACGCAGATGCCCCAGCGCGCATAGGCAAACTCGCTATTTTCGATCGTGCTGTTAATCTGCTGGGTCAATTCGCCTGACGCACCAACACTGGATTTCGCTTCGGAAACTGAAGCAGTCTTTGACGGCTTTTTGTTTGCATCTTTGGCCCCGGTCATCATCGGCCGCGCAAGCAGCATTAGTGTTATTGCGACGAGAAGGCCGAAGAGACTCTTTGCCAGGAGTGTCTGGTTTGTTGAAATACGATTCATTGTTTTCTCGGGCTAACTAACGAATTACGGACAGGGGCTTGGGAAAATTAACGCGCAAAAAGAGCACTCGTCCGGCCCGAAGCAAGAATCGATCGGGTGGCGACGTAAACTTCATCGACAGAAATATCGCTGATGATGTTGTTATAGATTACGCGATGGTGATCACCCTGGGGCAGATAACTTGCGGGGGCCCGTTTGTCTAACAGTAATACGACCGGCGTTCCCACCGCAGAGGCAATGTGCATGGGACCAGTGTCGTTTGACACGAATGCGGCCAGGCGTGTAGCGGCGGCGGCGAGCTGCGGCAATGTAAGTTGATCCAGCAGCACTGTTGACGGGGGAAACTGCTTGCGCATGTCTTTAACGAATGGTTGCTCTTCGGGACCGAGAAAAACCAGGACTTTCACCTGATCGTTCCTGATCAAGTAATCCGCCAGTTCAGTAAATTGCTCCAAAGGCCAGCGACGACTGGAATGGCCCGCACCGGGGAACAAGCCAATGAGCGGCACGCCTGCGTCTGCCTTTGCTTTCCTTAAGATGCGCTCAATCGTTGCGTCGTCGCCGGGTCTCGTTTTCAGTTTAGGAAAGCGTTCCGGAGTTTTCACTTCCAACGGAATCAGGACATCAAGATAGCGATCGATCAGGTGGCGTTGGCGATGATCAGTTTCGACGGGCGGGGCCGGCCGAAAGTTTGCGAGGTAATCCAAAGATCTCCCCGGACGGCGCGCGTAGAGTCGCTTAGGTGCACCGGAGAGAAAGCCGAGCAGATTTGTTTCCGAGAGACTGTGAAGATCGATGACGAAATCAAACTTTCGTCGCCTAACGTCTTTAACCAGACCGAAAACACGAGCGACCGAAAGGGGTTTGAAGCCGTCGCGCAGTCCGACGCGGTCAACAACCAACGTCTCGTTCGCATAACCGGACAGGTCAACAATTTCGGCGCCGGGCTTTCCCACGGCGACAGTGATACGGGCAGTTGGGAATCGTTTCCGGATCGCCTGCAAGGCAGGCAGGCTCAACACGACGTCGCCGAGCTGACCAAAATCGATAATCAGAATGTTGCGCGGATCAAACACTTCTTAAACTACTACGAAAGCACCCTCGGCTTTTGGAGTGCGCCGGCCTGGCGGCGCTTTGGCCCTGACGCAGGTCACCTCCATCTTAATTGGTTGAAGGCTGCTCGGGAAATTGGCGCGCTACCCTGCAGTGGGCCAAAGCGGCGCCAGGCCGTCGTACTCCAAACAAAACGCCGATTCCAAACAAAATGCCGTACTCCAATTAGTGCCGCGTGCTAAGACTCGCGCAGATCGCGTCCTGTCATCTCCGGCGGCTTCTCCGCTCCCAGCAGAGCCAGCATCGTTGGCGCCACATCCTCGAGTGCGCCTTCTTCGCGTAGTTTCACGCCTTTCGATTCTTCATCGATGAGATGAAATGGAACGGGATTGCTGGTGTGCGCTGTGTGCGGGCCTCCTGTTCTCGGATCGATCATCAATTCAGCGTTACCATGATCGGCAGTTATCAGGGTGATGCCGCGCTGCAATTGGATGGCTTTTGTAATCTTGCCCAGGCAGGTGTCGACATACTGGCACGCCTCAATCGTCTTATCGAGCATGCCTGTATGGCCCAGCATGTCGGGATTGGCAAAATTCACGATGAATACGTCGGTTTCGCCTTCGGCAATCGCGCCTAGCAGTTTGTCAGTGATTTTGAACGCCGACATTTCGGGCGCCAGATCGTAGGTCGCGATTTTCGGTGATGGGACAAGCAATCGCTTCTCGTAAGGAAACTCGCGCTCACTGCCGCCATTGAAGAAGTAAGTGACGTGCGCATATTTTTCCGTTTCGGCCATGCGATAGTTGCGAACGCCCAAACGCGCAAACAGGTCGGCAAGAATATTGACGGGTTGATCCGGCGGGAATGCAACCGGCAAGGGATAAGTCTTGTCATAAACTGTGAAACACACGAAATGCACCTGCGGACGATTGTTAACAGGAAACGCATCAAATCCGGGAACGGCCAGCGCGCTCGTAATCTGTCGCGCGCGATCCGCGCGAAAATTGAAGAAGATAACGGAGTCTCCGTCTTGAATCGTGGCGACTGGTTCACCGTTTTCACGCGTTACAACTATCGGCTCGACAAACTCGTCTGTGATCCCGAGTTCATAAGACTGTCTGATCGCAGCTAATGGATCCGCCGTAGGCTGACCGTCCCCATTCACCAGCAAATTAAAAGCGCGCTCGGTGCGTTCCCAACGCTTATCGCGGTCCATCGCGTAATAGCGCCCGACCACCGTCGCAATCTCGCCGACGCCAATCTTTTCAAGTTTTCCCTGCATCGCGGCTACGTATTTTTCGGCCGAGGACGGCGGCGTATCCCGCCCGTCCAAAAAGCAATGAACGAAGAGCCGCCGCACCTCGCGTTCTTTCGCCAAACGCAAAAGTTCGTAGGCATGTTCTTGTGAAGAGTGAACCAGCCCATCAGACAGCAGACCCATCAGGTGCAAAGCGCGGTCATGTTTCACTGCATTGTCGATCGCGGCGTTCAGTGCCGGGTTATGAAAAAACTCGCCGCTTGTGATTTCGTGATTGATACGTTCGACGTCCGTGCGTAAGACGCGGCCCGCGCCGAGACAAAGATGTCCTACGTTTGAATTTCCCATTACGCCCTTTGGCAAGCCAACACATTCTCCTGATGCTTGAATCAGCGTGTGCGGATAACTTTCGCTCAGCGCACGGTAATGCGCCATCTCGGCGAGCGCGATTGCATTGCCTTCGCGTTCCGCGCGATAGCCAAAACCGTCAAGTATGATGAGCGCCAGTGGACCCTTCTTATTCAAATGATAGCTCCATGGTTTCAGTTATCAGGTTTCCAGTAATCCGGACTCTCTCGCATGCTCGGATCGGGCCGTTCCATCCAACGCTCAGGCCGGTGAAGCGGAATGAAACCGAATAGCGCATACAAACTTTGCGCATCTTTTGTCGCCAGCACCCAGCGGCGAAACCCCAGCAAGTCGGGATGCGCCAGTATCACTTCCATTAACCATTTCGCCAAACCGCGCCCACGATGTTCTGAAACTACAAACACATCGGCGAGCCATGCGAACGTCGAAAAGTCTGTAACGACGCGGGCAAAGCCAACCTGCTCAGTTTTTCTGTAGATGCCGAAACAGAGTGAGTTATCCAGCGAGCGTTTCACAACTTCAACGCTTCGACCAACTGCCCAGTACGACTCGTTTGACAGAAAATTGTGAATTAGAACGACGTCAAGGCGCGAAGGATCGGTGGTGATTAGATACTCGCCGCGCTCCCAGGATTCGCTCATCGTTTTCGGAGTGGATTGTTATGCAGGTATTTCGCGCCGCAGGTAAAAGATCAAGTCAGTCGACGGGGGTGCGATGCCAAGTTGGCGAATCATGCCAACCACCTGGCCACGATGCAGCGTCGCGTGGTTAGCGACATGCTGCATCTGATCTACCAGCCGCATTGAATTGGGATCGCCACTGAGAAGAATAAAGGGAAGCTCAGCGCTAAGTCGCGCTTCATCGAGTTCGCTGATAAAAGCAGCACGTCGTTCGACGAGTTCGCGCCACCGCTCAGCCAACGTTGTGAGGTCCGGACAGGAATCTGTTTTCCAAAGCGACCAGGCTTCTTTACCAGCCGGTGATCTGCCGTACCATCGTTCCAGCCAAATCCATTCGGCGCCGGCCATGTGCAGGAGCGTTCCAAAGATTGAGGCGTGACTGATGTTAACGTTGCGGCGCAGATCTTCGTCGGAAAGCTTCGCGGCAGCATCAAGCGACAGTCCGTTAGCCCACTCGGTGTAATCAAACAGATGCCTGACGTCTGCTAAATTCATGGTTTGCTTGAACCTGAAAAGCGGAACGGCCGGGGAAGCGTGCCGCTCCATGCAGGTCCTCTTCGATGCGAAGCAGTTGGTTGTATTTGGCAATGCGATCGGTGCGCGAGAGCGAACCAGTCTTAATTTGTCCGGCGTTGGTCGCCACCGCGAGATCGGCAATGAAGGGATCTTCCGTTTCGCCTGAGCGGTGCGAAATAACTGCGGTGCGGCCATTCGTTTTAGCCAACTCGATACAATCAAGTGTTTCAGTTAACGTGCCGATTTGGTTCACTTTGATCAGAATTGAGTTGGCCACACCGAGCTCAATCCCCTTGCGCAAGAATTGAGTGTTAGTGACGAACAAGTCGTCGCCGACAAGTTGTACGTGCGGGCCTAGTTGGTCGGTCAAAGCTTTCCAGCCATCCCAATCGTTTTCCGCCATACCGTCTTCAATGGAAATGATCGGATACTTGCGGCTCCAGTCGTCCCAAAAGGCGACCATCTCAGCGCTCGACAACTTTCGTTTGTCGCTCTTCTTAAAAACGTAAGCACTGGCATCGTAAAACTCACTGGCCGCGGGATCGAGTGCCAGCAAGCAATCCTTGCCCGCGGTGTAGCCCGCTTGCGCGATCGCTTCAAGAATTGTCTCGATGGCTTCTTCGTTTGAACGAAGATTTGGAGCAAAGCCGCCTTCGTCGCCAACGCTGGTCGCATAGCCTTTCTTCTTCAAGACGCTCTTCAGCGTATGAAAAATTTCGACGCCAATGCGCAGGCTTTCAGTGAAACTCTCGGCGCCTACCGGCACGATCATGAATTCCTGGAAGTCGACGTTGTTATCCGCGTGCGCACCGCCGTTTATGATGTTCATCATCGGCACCGGCAACGTTCGCGCGTTTGGCCCGCCAAGATATTTGTAAAGTGGAACTTCAAGATAGGCTGCAGCAGCACGTGCGGTGGCCAGCGACACTGCCAGGATTGCATTCGCGCCGAGCTTAGACTTTGTTGGCGTTCCATCCAACGCAATCAACGCGCGATCAACCTCCGCCTGATCCAACGCGTCGAGCCCGGCGATCTCGGGCGCGATGATCTCGTTGACATTGCGCACCGCGTTCAGCACGCCTTTGCCGCCATAGCGTTGCTCATCGCCGTCGCGCAGTTCAACTGCTTCGTGTTCGCCGGTGGACGCGCCTGACGGTACAGCCGCGCGTCCAACTTCACCGCCGGCAAGAGTGACTTCCGCCTCGATCGTGGGATTGCCACGAGAGTCTAAAATCTCGCGCGCCTTGATTTCTTCAATCCAGCTCATTTGGTTTGGCCCAATCCATAAAAATCAACAAACAGCACCCGCATGAAAAGTTGAGTGCGCCCAACTCTACCATCACGTCGCCGGGGAATCGAAGTGTCGCGGAGTAGTTCGCTTAACCTGCGGCATGCGCCCCTTCAACCGTTGCTTGGGCTGACGATTCGGGCTCGGCGGCAGGCAGTTCAAGGCGCACGCTGATCACGCGCCGGCGCTCTACGCGATCGATTTCAAACACAAGCCCGTTGTATTCAATTTTTTCGCCCACCTTAAGCACGTGACCAGCTTCGGTCATCAAAAAACCGGCAATGGTTGTGTAGCCTTCCGACTCCGGCAATGACAACTTCAGGCGCCGGTTCAGATCGCGCACTGCCAGGCCGCCCGCGAGGATGTATTTCCCTTCTCCAGCCGGCGTAATTTGTTCGTTGACTTCTTCGTCATGCTCGTCAGAAATGTCGCCCACAATTTCTTCCAACAAATCTTCAAGCGTAATGATGCCCTCCAGCCCGCCGTGCTCGTCGACGACAAAACCAAAATGTGCTTTGGCTTTTTGCATTTGCCTGAGCACATCTTCGAGTCGCGCCGTATCAACCACATACAAGGGCGGTTGCAGCACATCTTCCAGGCGAAACCTTTCCGGACTGAGCAGGTAAGGCATCACGTCTTTGCTGTGAATAAAGCCGATCACGTCATCAAGCGATTCGCGATAAACGGGCAGACGCGAGTAGCGATATTGATCGAAAGCTTTAGTTATCTGCACCAGCGAGCATTCGCTGGAAATGGCAGCCATCTCCGTCCGCGGCACCATCGCCTCGCGCACCAGCGTGTCAGAAAACTCGAAGACGCGATGAATCAAACGTCTTTCTTCCGCGCGCAGGTAGCCGCTCTCGCGCGCAACGTCGACTAGTTGCCGCAGTTCCGTTTCCGTGTAGACCGAAGCGTGATCCAAACTTGACCGGAGACCAATCAATCGGCCCAGCTTAGTGCCGGCGGCATTGAACAACCAAAGCGGTGCGCGAAAGACCCGCGCGAAGAGCTCCAACGGACCGGCGGTAAACATGGCCACGCGCTCGGCACGTTCCAACGCAATCATCTTGGGCATCAATTCCCCGAGCACAATATGCAGGAAGCTGATAATGCTGAAAGCAATCACGATTGCCATGATGTGGGCCACATAGCCCGCGCGTCCCACAGAAGCAATACTCGCGGCCAACGGATGAAGTAACTCAGCAATGGTTGGTTCGCCAATCCAGCCCAGCGCTAATGAAGCAAGCGTGATTCCCAACTGCACCGCGGAAATAAAAGTTGTAGGGTTGTCCAGCAAGCGCAGCGCTGCTCTGGCGTTTTTGCTGCCCGCCGCCACGCGAGCTTCGATACGCGCGCGCCGCACCGAGACCAGCGCAAATTCAGAAGCCACAAAGAAGCCATTCGTCGCAACCAGAATTGCGACGCCGATCAGTTTTAGAAACACCATCATAAAAGCGGCGCGGGTGGTAAAACTTTCCGCTGAAAAATACAGGAGAGATTACTGCCAGGTTCGTCCATTGATAAAGGCGGAGCTGATTCGATAGCAGAAGTATACCATGTGAGCCAGGGGCGGTATCACCACGAGTTGAGATCGTTCTCAGACGAATTCAACAAAGGCCCGATTTTATTGGGCTGAAAAGGATTTTGAACAATAGGCGCTATTTAGTGGCCGGCGGAAGCACCAGCAGCGCGGGCGCGCGCTGGCCGCCGATCATGTTTCGCACAGGCACGCGCCAGCGCCTCTTCAACACGCGGTTCGATATTGCATTCCGGTTGGCGGCAAACCGCGGCCAACTCGGAAATCACCAGATAGCGTGAGCGCTCGAGCATGCGTTGTTCGCGAAATGAAAGTGGCTTCAGGTGGTTGAGGTAGGTCAGGTGCTTCAGCACATCAGCGGCTTCAAAGACGTCGCCTGTTCTCATCTTCTCTGAGAATTCTTTGAAGCGATCTTTCCAGTCGTTGGCGGGAAAAGAGAAATCATCCGCCAGGATTTTGAAAAGCATTTCGCATTCGCCGGAAGAAATCGGCGAGCGCAAACCGACTTCGGAAGCGTTTGAAACAGGAACCAGCACCAGGGAATTGTTGGCCGCAAGCCGCAGCGTGTAGAAAGGAAGTGTGCTGGCGCCTATTTGCTTCTGTTCGATCTGCTCGATGGTTCCGATTCCGTGGTTTGGATAAACGACTTTCTGGCCGACTTTGAAGCCCACCGCAACACCTCCATTGATTTAGAAAAATCAGACTGCGCCACACGCGCGGGTCTGGGGGAAATCCGAGCGACGCAGTAAAGCGCCGGGCCCTATTTGGTAAGTGGTTTGAGTCTAACAAGCGGTCTTGCTTAGCGTCAAGCTTTACACTGACAACCCCACAAGTGAAAAGCGGAGCAAACCTCTGCCGCTAATTTTCCTGCGATGCGAGGAGACCGGCAACTCGTAATCAGTCACGTTTTGGCAAGGCTTCAATTCAACCAGAAATTTCACAGCTTCCGCCGCACTCGCAAGCGCACATTAGCGATTCGGTAATTGCCATAGGCGTCGGTGGACCCGAAACCAGACCGCCTATGTCTGCTACCAAAACATATGCAGTTGTCACTTTACAGATCATACTGCTAGGATCGAGTGCCGAACCGGTACTTATTGATTGTCGCCGCAGTCATCGCTCGGCCAGGTTCGTACACAGTTTCTTCCCGGGCTTTCGCTTTCATACGTCATGGCCTTCCTAAAGATTACCGACGCAAGTGGCAGACAGTGGCAATACGATTTTGTGCCGCTATCCGTCTGTTCGATCGGGCGCGCGCCTGACAACACCATCGTGCTGGATGACCCGCGCGCGTCGCGTTATCACGCCCACATAAAATCAGGCGAAGACGGTTCGTTTACGCTTGTCGACGGCGCCGTCATCAACGGACAGTTGCGCCGCAGCGCAAATAAAGTTTTCGTTAATGGTGGGCCTCATCTCGATTATGAATTAAGAAACGGGGATCGCGTAACCATCGGCGCCAGCACTCTGCGTTTTGAACAACCGGCAGAAGAACGAACTACGGACGTGCGTTATGACGATAAGCCACTCGGGCACACGCAACTGCTAATCTCTGCCAACGACGTTATGACAACCGTGCTGCATGGGAAGGCGGACGTCCCTCCAGCTTCGCTGGCAACAACCTCGCCCGCCAGAGACAAAGTGCTTGAGGCATTGCAAAGAAAGGCAAACATTCTCAGCGCGCTTTACGAGATGAGCAAAACACTTGGCTCAGTTTTCGATCTGGAAACGATCTTTGCCAAAGCGACGGACATCATCTTTCGCTCCACGCCCGCGGATCGCGTGGTTGCACTGCTGGCCGAAGGCAACGGCAAGGAAAACCCCGAAGACGTGGTACTAAACCCGATAGCGATGCGCGCGCGGGATGAGAGTTTGAATAACCACGCACGCAAACTGACAATTGGCCGCACCATCACGCGTAAAGTAATGAAGGATCGCGTGGCTTTGCTTTCGCAGGACGCGGCGTCCGACGAACAATTCGCCGGCGTCGATTCGATCGTTTCCCAGGGCGTTCGTTCCACCATCTGCGCGCCGCTGGTAGGAGAGTCGCGCGTTCATGGCGCCATCTATGCAGATCGCCTCGATCCTTTTGCGGCGTTCAAGCCTGACGATCTCGAGTTGATCAGTGCGGTCGCAGCGCAGACTGCGATCGCGGTCGAGAATGCACGAGCGCACGAGCGCCTGGCCCGCGAAGAAGTCGCACGCGCAAACTACAGCCGGTTCCTGCCCGAGTATGTAGTGAAGCAGATGCTTGAGAACCCCGAGTCGTTCAAACTCGGCGGCGTCAATCAAACGATCACGATTCTGTTTGCCGACATTCGCGGCTTCACGCGCATCTCGGAACACGCGCCGCCGGAAAAAATTGTCAGCTTGCTCAACCGTTATTTCTCCGCCATGACCGACATCATCTTTGCGCACGGCGGCACGCTCGATAAATACCTTGGCGACGGCTTAATGGCACTCTTTGGCGCACCGACCGCAACTCCCGAAGATGCTTCCAATGCTTTGAACGCGGCGGTCGCGATGCAACGCCGCATTCTCGGTATCAACATGGAACTGCGTCAGGAAGGTTTGTTGGAAATCGGCGTCGGCATTGGTTTGCATACCGGCGAGGTGACGGTCGGCTATATCGGTTCTGAACGTCGCTCCGAATACACTGCTATCGGAGATACAGTCAACACCGCCTCTCGTTTGGAATCGAATGCGAAGGGCGGCGAGATTCTGGTGAGCGATGCTACCGCCAAAGCAGCACGAAGTAGATACAAACTAAAACCTCGCGAACCCATCAGCGTCAAGAATCGCCAGCAGCCAGTCGTTTTGTGGGAAGTTGATTGGCAAAAGGCGAGCGGCGCATTTTGATTTCGTCCGACCTGCCATGCCGCTCGGTCAGTTATTCACTCGCCGCATCACCATAGCTCGCATCTACGGCATTCCGGTGCGCATCGACTATCGCTGGTTTGCAGTGGTTGCGCTGAGCATTTGGCTGATCGCCAGCAACCTGCAAAGCCACGTTATTCAACTTGGCAACGTTCGCTTGCCACCGCTCGCTCCCGCTACTGCCTGGATTCTCGGATTCATTACGACCGCCGGTCTGTTCCTTTCTGTGTTTGGTCACGAACTTTCACATGCGTTGATGGCGCGAGCCGAAGACATAGAGATCGAAGAGATCGTATTGCATCCATTTGGCGGTCTAGCCCGGCTGAAAACTGAACCGCAGAATCCGCGCTCGGAATTGCGCATCGCTGTTGCTGGCCCAGCCGCAAGTTTTGTTTTCGCACTGCTTGCTTTTGCAGGCACTAAAATCGCGGCGCTGGGAAACTACAATGGTACGGTTGTAGTTTTCTTTTTGATCGCCTGGGGGAATTTACTGTTAGCCGTCTTCAATCTTTTTCCCGGTTACCCACTGGATGGTGGCCGCGTCTTGCGTGCGCTGTTGTGGCACAAAAGCGGCAGCATCAAAGAGGCCACGCGCATGGCGGGAATCTGCGGGATTCTAATCGGCGGCACGCTGATTTTGTTTGGTGTATACATCATGATTGCGCCGAGCTGGCGACCTTCGCAACCTTACTTCATGGGCGGGTGGTCCATTCTCGTCGGCCTGTTTCTGCTCGATACCGCTGCGAAGGTAGTTAAGGGCGCGCAGAACACGCGACTGCTAACCGCCGGCGATGTTATGTCGCCCTCGATCGCGCTCGATCCGGCAATGACTATTACCAAACTGATAGACGACGTTCTGCCGCTGCATCGACAGACTAGTTTTCCAGTAGCAGTAAACGGTCGCGCACACGGAATTCTGGCGCTTGAAGATCTAAAGTCTCTGCCTCGTGAAAAGTGGCATGCGACGCAAGTGAAAAATGTTATGCGAACCATTAACCCGCAGTTATTTGTTGACGCTTCATTGACACTGGAGTCTGCGAAAGCGTTGATGAAAGACAACGGAACCGGTTCATTGGTGGTGGTAAACACCCAGGGCGAGCTTATCGGTTTTCTGCAAAGCGGAAAGATTACGAAGCGCTCGGGAAAAAGTCTCGTAAAAGCACCAGGCGTTCGTAGTTAGCGATTGTCTCTCGGCCGCTCCTCGTCTCTTAATCACATCAATAACGTCGCCTCCTCTAACTGGCACGAATTCGTAACCGAAACACCATTGCCACGCCTCTCGTTTTTCGCCATAATCCAACGGGCTTCAATTCATAACTAGGGTATTTCCTGGCTGAAGGATTCATTGATGCTGGCAGTAGTCGGGGCGCTCTTTGCAAATGCGCTGATTGCAGTACTGAAGCTCGCAGCGGCGTTCGTCACTGGCTCGTCGGGCATGATGGCCGAAGCGCTACATTCCGTCGCCGACACGACCAATCAGATTTTTCTGTTGCTCGGTTTGCGCTTTTACCAGCGGCCGGCTTCAAAGAAACATCCTTTTGGCTATGGCAGGGAGCGCTTTTTCTGGTCGTTCATCGCAGCTATTTTTATTTTTGGGGTGGGCTCGACTTACGCAGTCTATGAGGGCGTGGTGAAACTGCAACACCCGCACGCTCCCGAGAATCTGTTTTGGGCGTACCTGGTGCTGGGACTTTCATTCTTGTTGGAATCGGCGTCGATCAGTCTGGCTATCTATCAGGAGTTGAAAGAAGCGCGTGCGGAAGGCTTTTCATTTTTTCAATATTTGCGCGAGTCGAAAGACCCAACAGCCAAGACTGTGTTGTTTGAAGATTCTGCGGCGCTGCTTGGCCTCTTGATTGCGGCGACGGGACTGTATCTGACCGAGCATCACGCAGGGCCAGGTTCGGGTTCATATTGGGACGGACTCGCTTCAATTCTGATCGGCGTCGTGCTCGCAATTGTAGCTTTTGCATTGGCCCGCACATCTCGCGCTTTGCTGTTAGGCGAAGCAGCCAGCGCGAAAACTGTTCAAAGGATTAGGGAAGCCATTGAGAGTCATCCAAACGTAGTAAAGGTGATTGAGATCCTGACGATGCATCTGGCTCCCAAACAGATCTTAATCAACGCGCATGTGAATCTGCGCGACGATCTGGTGACTAGCGAGATAGAACGGACTATCGAAGAGATAGAGCAGATAATCAGAAAGGCAGAGCCGAAAGTGGAGATGATTTTTCTGGAGACTGCGCGCAAGAGTCACAGCGCCCACCAGGAACTTATCCCAGAGCATGTCGGCTGAAGATCGAGTAGGAGTTTTTCTGATTCCGGGTTTGGTGAAACTAAATTGTCGCTGCTGAATCGCAAAAATCAAATCCGGAGTTCTAAACCATCTGATGCTTTTACTACTGCCATACACGGAGTACCTGAGAAGACTTGGTGAGCCGCGCAACATCGCGGACATCGTGCTTGTCTTCTTGCTTGTGTATGCAGTTTTGAAGCTCGTTCGTGGGACTCGCGCCGCCCCGATGGCCGCCGCCATTGGCGCTTTCGCCCTCCTCTACTGGCTCGCCATTAAAGAAGATCTCGCAACCCTGGAATTTGTACTGCGCGGTGCCTTGCTTTACATCGGCGTCGCCATCATCGTGCTTTTCCAGGCGGAAATCCGACAGGCGCTGATTTCTTTTGGCAATCGTTTTCGCATGCCCCTCACGCAAAGGCATCTGGGACAGTTTGGTGAAGGTGCTTACGATGAAGTTATTCTCGCCGCCACGACCTTGTCTTCCACTAAGACGGGCGCACTGATCATAATCGAGCGCAATGTAGGGCTGAAGAACATCATTGATGGCGGCGTCAAGCTCGACGCCGAACTTAGTTACGATCTGCTGATCAGTATATTCAATACCGAATCTCCGCTGCATGATGGCGCCGTGATTGTGCGTCGTCATCGGGTGGCGGCGGCTTCATGCTTTTTGCCGCTAACACTTAATCCGCGTCTTTCGCGCGAACTGGGCACGCGTCATCGCGCTGCGCTCGGGGTCACCGAAGACACGGATGCCGTGGCCGTAGTGGTTTCAGAAGAGTCAGGTCTGATTTCGATAGTGCAGCGCGGCGAAATCAAGCGCGGTTTGGATGCGCCAAAACTGCGCGCCGCCATTTCGCAAGCGCTCGACATTTCGCCGAAACGCGAGAAGGAACGAGAGCAAGACAAATCTGCAAACGCAGAAGCCGAAACTGAAGAAATTGCCTCAGTTTGATCGCTTTCCGGCGGATTCATGACCCGAACCTTCGCAATCCGAATTTAGTTATGCCTTTTCAAGACATTGACGACGAAGCAGAAGTAACTCCGATGCCCAGAGCGCTGTCGGCCTTTGAGCGCGGCTTGCACAAGGTGTTTCTTGAAGACTGGGGACTGAAGCTATTGGCGCTCGTGATCACGCTGGCGCTTTGGCTGGCGGTGACTGGCCAGAACAAGCCCGTCACGCTGCGCGTTCCAGGAGTGCAATTAAACTTTCTGAGACCCGAGGGTTTGGAAATCAGCAACGAACTGCCATCGACGATTGAAGTTGTGCTGACGGGCAGTCATTCCAAACTGGATCGCATCGGTCCACACGATCTAGTAGCGACGGTAGACATCAGCGATCAGAAACCGGGCGAACGAATCGTGCGCCTGTCGAGCGATCGCGTGCAAATCGACTTGCCCGAGGGCATTACCCTCCAAGGATTTCATCCGGCAACACTGCCAATCCGGCTTGAGCCAAGAGTCGAGATGCAGCTTGACGTAGAGGTTAAATTTGAGGGGACGCTGCCGGAAGGTTTCGAACTCGGCAGCTTCACGGCGAATCCCGCCAAAGTTCGGCTGCGTGGGCCGGCAGATCGCATTAACGCTCTACATAAGGCGGCGACCGAAACAGTTTGGCTGGACGGGAAGAAGGAGAGCTTCAATCTGTCGAACGTAGCGATAAATATTCCTGACCCGAGGATCGACGTGCTGGATCCGACAGTCGATATCCATGTGGAAATCGTCGAGAAAAAACGCGGTGACGCTCATCTCACCTTCGCCACTGCAACAGATGACCTTGCATGGCCCAGCGCGCTGCGACCACTCATCATTAATTAAGTCCTAATCAACCTTTCGCTCAACAGCTGATGAAGAAACTATTCGGCACTGATGGCATGCGCGGCGAAGCCGGAGAGTTTCCACTCGATGCCGCCACAGTCGAGATTGTTGGTGCATCGCTCGCGAATCATCTGCGAGAAAAACTCGGCCGCACACCCTTGATTGTCGTCGGACGCGACACGCGTGAGTCTGGGCCGTGGCTGGAACAGGCACTCGCTCGCGGCGCTACAGCGGCAGGGGCTGACTTGAAATCTGGTGGCGTGATCACGACGCCCGGTGTTGCTTATCTGGCGCGTTCCCTTTCGGCCGACGCCGGTGTAGTGATCAGCGCATCACACAATCCCTACCAGGACAACGGCCTGAAAATATTTGCCCAGCAAGGCAGAAAGCTTGATGAAGAGACCGAACGGCTGATCGAGAAAGATATTTTTTCTAAAACCGAAACGCGGCAGGTAGACGCCCGTGGGGAAGCCAGGTCAACACCTAACCCCGCAGTTGGGATTGAAGCCGAGTCGTTGCAATCGCGTTATCTCGACTATCTCGCGAACGAAATTGGTCGTGGTCTTTCGCTCACCGGAATCAAACTTGTAGTTGATTGCGCTAATGGCGCAGCTTCGGCGCTGGCACCGGCTCTACTCGAAAGACTTGGTGCGGTTGTTATCGCCATCAACAACACACCGGATGGTCGCAACATAAATTTGAACTGCGGCTCGCTTCATACCGAGCAGCTACAGGCCGAAGTGCTCAAGCAGCAGGCCGATCTCGGCGTAGCGTTTGACGGGGACGCGGATCGTTCGCTTTTTGTTGATGCCCGAGGCCAACTTGTAAATGGTGATGGCAGTTTGTGGGTCCTGGCAAACTATCTCCAGGCGCGCGGCGAACTAGCCCAGCAAGCTGTGGTGGCTACAGTAATGAGCAATATTGGACTTGAGCTGGCATTGAAATCGCGTGGTATGAGTTTGGTCCGCACGGATGTTGGCGACAAATATGTTTTGGACGAGTTGTTGCGAAGCGGAGCGACTCTGGGTGGTGAACAATCGGGCCACATCATTCTGCCAAAACTAAGTTTGGCAGGCGATGGCCTGATTACGACGCTCTGCATGTTGCGGGTGATTGTGGAAGAACAAGAATCTTTGCAGCAATCGACCCATGGGCTTCAGGTGTTCCCACAAATACTCATCAACGTAAAGGTGAAACAAAAACGACCGTTTGATGAGGTTCCTTCCATTCACGAAGTCAGCCGCGAGATTGAAAACGAGCTCGGTTCGCACGGTCGCTTGCTGTTGCGCTACTCCGGCACTGAACCACTGGCACGAGTGATGATTGAAGGCCCGAGCCAGTCGCTAATTGAAAATTTTGCGCAACGGCTGGCGGCTGTTATTGAACAAACGTTGGGCTAACTTTACCCCGCTCGATCATAGAAATTTTACTCGCAAACCCTGCAAGAATTACATCATCAACGGGCAAAGACAAAGTCGGGTTTTTGACCATTTTCCTAAGAATTATCAAGAGTCTCTGCAAATCAACAGCTCGCTCTTTGCTCACAAAAACATTCTTGCGCGGCATGCGCGTTGCGATGTATATTGTGGGGCAAGAGAGACGGTTGGTGAATCCTCCGTCTCAAGTGGTTGCTGGGGTGAGGACAGTGACCACGAATATGGATGGGCGCGACGTACTCCCACGTTTGTCGCGCCCATTCGCTTTTTGATCGGGCCTTCCAAAACAAATTTCAAAAAAACTGCGTGCTAGAATGCGCACTCCCAGGTAGCGCTGGTTAATCCATCGCGACTATAAGCAAACAGGAGTCAGGCATTGCAACGATTGCAAGTTAGCATCCCGGCACGATCCTGCAACTACGAAATCGTGATCGGCCAGGGGATTCTTTCCGCTTCCGGAGGAAAAGTCCGTCGTAGCCTTGGACGTCAAACACGACGTCTCGCGCTTATCTCAAACAAAAAAGTTTTCAATCTTTATGGTCCGGTCGTAACTGAAAGCCTTGAAGCCAGCGGGTTCCAGGTGTCATGCTGGCTGATGGGGGACGGCGAACGTTACAAATCACTCGCGACCGCCGAAACAGCAATACAATTTTTGAATGACCATGGCATTGAACGAACGGACGGAGTGGTTGCTTTGGGTGGCGGAGTAACCGGAGACGTAGCCGGATTTGCAGCCGCTATCTACTTGCGCGGTATTTCTCTGGTGCAGATTCCGACCACGTTAGTCGCGCAAATCGATGCCTCCATCGGCGGCAAGGTCGGCGTTAATCTCTCCACTGGAAAGAATCGAGCCGGTGCGTTTCAACAGCCAGTTGCAGTTATCGCCGACGTCGAAACCCTTAAAACTTTGCCTGCGCGCGAGCTGACGCCGGGCTGGTGCGAGTGCCTTAAGCAGGGAGCGATCGGCAGCCGGAAACTTTTCAAACAAACAACCGACTATCTTTCGCAGATCAAAGCTAAGCGGATCACGGTCTCTTCGCAGCTCGAAAATCTTATCGCGGCCCACTGTTCCTTCAAAGCTTCAATCGTCAGAGCCGATGAACGCGAAGATCCGGCACGCACGGATCGACGTTCGCGCCGCATCCTCAACTTCGGTCACACGGTAGGCCACGCGCTTGAGGAGTTGACTGGCTATCGACGCTTTCGTCATGGTGAAGCAGTAGGATGGGGAATGTTGGTGGCCGGCGAACTTTCGAAAAACCTGGGCCTACTCGATAAATCAGAGTTAGAATTGCTGCGGGCGGGCATCCGCCTTTGTGGACCATTGCCGGCAGCAGAAGATCTTGATGTCGACGCGATCATCAACGCGATTACACGCGATAAGAAAAGTGCGCGCGGCCGGGTGCAATGGGTTTTGTTGGAACGAATCGGACGGCCGCGAATCGTCAGTAACAAGGGAATGGATGCGGCCAGTTTAAGGACTTCGATTCGAGCGGGCTTGCGAAAGAGGACTTAAGGATGAATACGAACGAGAGAACAACTGAGCGCGGCAGTGCGCGGCTTAAGTTCATTATCGTCATCGCGATCATTGCTGTCGGGGCATACGCCCTATACATGTATGTTCCCGTCGCCTACCAGGCGTATCTCTTCAAGGATTTGATGCAACACAACGTGGACGTTGCTTCTGCGCAAGGTTACCCGGCAACTTGGGTAAGAGATCAGTTGGTAAAAAGCGCCCCAGAATATGGCGTGCCTGCGGACGCGGTGATTAGTCCAGCCCAACGCGATAATCGCATGGAAGTCAGCGTACAATTTGTAAGACCAATCGAGTTTCCTGGCTACACCTACCAGTACAATTTTGATTACACCGTCAAGAGCACAGCCTTTCTTACTTTTAAATAACGCCTGACGCTTTTCGCGCATTAAGAACCAGACAACCAGACAAAAAGGCACCGAAGATTTGGATCTTCAGCGCCTTTCTTTTTGTCCCAACGAAACTATCGTTGTGTATTTTCCAGGAACGCTTTGAGCTTGCGCGAACGCGAAGGATGACGCAGCTTGCGGAGCGCTTTGGCTTCGATTTGCCGAATGCGTTCGCGTGTGACAGCAAAATGCTGGCCCACTTCCTCGAGCGTGTGTTCCGAACCAGTAGTTCCCAAACCAAAACGCATCTTGATAACTTTTTCTTCGCGCGGCGTGAGTGTTGCCAGGACCTCGTCGGTAATCTCGCGCAGATTGGAAGCAACCACCGCATCCGCCGGATTCAAAATCGACTTGTCTTCGATGAAGTCGCCAAGATGTGAGTCCTCTTCTTCGCCGATCGGTGTTTCAAGCGAAATGGGCTCCTGCGCGATCTTCAAAACCTTCCGTACTTTCGAAACCGGGATGTCCATCTTGAACGCAATCTCTTCGCTGGTCGGCTCGTGTCCCAATTCCTGGACCAGCGCGCGCGACGTGCGAATCAGCTTGTTGATAGTCTCAATCATGTGCACCGGAATGCGAATAGTGCGCGCCTGATCGGCGATGGCGCGGGTAATTGCCTGCCGAATCCACCAGGTTGCATAAGTCGAAAATTTGTAGCCACGCCGCCACTCAAACTTATCGACTGCTTTCATCAAACCGATGTTGCCTTCCTGAATCAGATCGAGAAACTGCAGGCCTCGGTTCGTGTACTTCTTGGCTATGGAAACAACCAGGCGCAGGTTTGCTTCCACCAGTTCGCGCTTTGCCTGCCCCGTTTGTTGTTCACCTATAACGATCGCTTGCAACGCGCGTTTGATTTCGACCGGACTGACATTGTGCACACTTTCAATCTGATGCAGGTGTTTTTTTGCCGCCGTTATCCGACGCTTGAACTCCTTTTGATCGTCAGCCTTGATGCGCTTGCGGTTGAGTTTCTCGGTAAAACTTTCAATCTCGCGCTCCGCGTCGCGCACTTCTTTCTGCACCGCGCGAATGGCATTGATCAAACGCTGGCGCGCGCGCTCGGTGACGTTCAGGCGTCCCATTTCCTGCGCGATTTCCAAACGCATGCGCGCAACCTTGCGCCTCAGCCGCATCAGCTTCTTGCTCTTTTTCCCTCGCGTCGCTTTCTGTTCTGCCCGCAGCTTGTCCCAATCTTTCAAACCCTGCTTAAAGACCTTGCGGATGTTCTCGATACCTTCGATGGTCCAGGCCCGGTATTCTTCAGCCTTGTCTTCATCGCCTGTCAGCTCAGCCTGTTCCGAGAAAATGACAATCTCGCGAATGTTCGCAATGTCTGACTGTAGCTCTTCGCCGATTTTTAAGAGTTCCCTGACTGCAATTGGTGAGCGCGAAATTGCTTTTTGCGTTTTTAGCTGGCCGCGCTCGATTCTTTTGGCAATGGCCACCTCGCTTTCACGAGTCAACAGTGGGACCACGCCCATTTCGCGCAGATACAAGCGAACCGGATCGTTTGTTTTCTCGAGCATGCCTGCGGAAAGATCGAGTTCGATGTCCGCATCGGCGCCGTCCTCATCATCAGTCGCAGCAGTGGCCGCTTGCTCAAGCAATCTTTCATCCGAATCGCCGACCGGAATGTTTGAGCCTTCAAGTTTTTGCAGGACGTCTTCAATGTCGTCGGGAGAAACGACTGTGTCAGGCAGTTCGCGATTGAGATCGTCGAAAGTGAGATATTTTTTGTCGCCGCCAAGTTCAAGCAGGCGCTCCATGACATCGTCACGATTTTTTTCTTCAGTACTCAAATCTCTAACCCCGGGAAATAAAATGCTGCCTGCGTGGTTTGTGAGAAAAGTCCGTCATTAAATACTAATCAGCAACGAGAGCCTGGCTCGCGCGAGCCGGCAGACTCATTGTCCCGTTTGCACCGCTTGCGCCTGAGGCAACAAAGTGCTGCGCCTCCTTGCGAGCTCAAGCCGCTCAGTCGAAAGCTTATCCAGAAGATCGGTTGCCCCGTTGCGTTCGGCCGCCGCCATCTCAGCCATCAAATCGCCGATCCTCCTGTCAACTCGCATCAATCGCAAAGCGTCAATGCACTTCTGCGCAGTTGACTCGCGAGTCTCCGGGTGATCCGCTTCCGAATCGTCCGGCGCACTCATGAGCAATGCCGGCAGGAAATCAGCGATTGGATCTCCTTCGATGCTCCGGCTAAGGAAATCGAAATCAACCGCGGAACCTGCGCGTTCACTCTCAACCAGGGCCCGGAAGATTCCGGCGGTGGGCAGATCGTCATAGTCTTCCGCTTCCAAACGCGGCAGAAGCTTGTGACGCAGTTGTCCATCCGCAAGCAGCAGTTCCAACAATTGCTCTTCCGCAACCGTTGGCTTGACCTGAGTTCCTCGCACGATCTTCTGTTCGGTGCGGGTGCTGTCTGGTCCAAGTCTTAACGAATGCCACAATTCACGCCGCAGCGCCGCGTCTGAAATCCGCAGCGAATCCATCGCAATGTCAAAATACTCGCGCTTCTGAATACGGCTGCGCACAGCGCGAATGTAAGGAAGCACCTCCTCAACTGCGTCGGCTTTCTCAGCAGGCCGATTGAGGTTGCGATTCTGGACAGCCTGATCGATCACAAATTGAATGTGGGATTGGGCTGTGCTATGCCGGCGACGGCTATACTCCGAAACGCCGTGTTCTCCAATGAATTCCGCAGGAGACGAAATATCGAGACTTCCACTTCGTACTAAAGCGGCTTTCCGCCTCACTGCCCTATAGTATTCATCGGAATCTGGTGACTCAGCGATCCGAACGTCGGTATATTCCGAAGCACCACTCTTTCTAATAAAATCATCAGGATCCGTTTTCGGAAGCACCAATACTTTGATTTCAATATCCTCCGCCAGCAGTATTTCGATGGCCTTTTTCGCTGCCTGCACGCCGGCAGGGTCGCCATCATAATTGACCACTACTTTGCGGGCAAACCGTGCTAATAGTTTTACCTGCTCTGCCGTTAGAGCGGTTCCCAGACTCGCGACCACGTTCCGAATACCGAATTGATAAGGCACGACAAGATCCAAAAAACCTTCAACCAGAATGGCGAAACTCTGACGCCGAATCTCATCGCGCGTCAGGTTTAGTCCAAACAGGTTTCGACCTTTTACATATGCTGCGGTCTCAGGCGAGTTAATGTATTTGGCACCTTCATCCTTCAATGTGCGACCACCAAATGCGATTGGCCGTCCCTGAATATCCATCACTGGAAAAATCAGGCGGCCACGAAAACGATCGTACGAGCCACCCTCTTCCTTTTTGACGACGAGTCCACTCTTGTCGATCTGTTCCTGCGTCGCTCCCTTTTGCCGGAGATAAATCGAAAGGGCGTCCCAACTGTCGGGAGCATAAGCAAGACGAAATGTTTGGCGTGTTTCATCCGCGATTTCACGTTGCTTGAGATAGTCGCGCGCGATCTTTCCTTCCGCGCTTGACTCAAGCTGCTGCTCCCACCATTCAAGCGCCCACTTGTTTAGTTCGATGACTTGATCCGATTCGGCCTTCCTTGCTTCATAGCGGCTGTCATCAATCAATTTGGGCAACGGCATTCCGCTTTTCTCGGCGACGATTTTGATCGCCTCCGGAAACGCAACCCGCTCCATCTCCATCACAAAGTTGAAAACTGATCCGCCCTTGTGG
>DATNOG010000103.1:0-18497 GCA_035601415.1 Pyrinomonadaceae bacterium
GAATTCACATATAGAAGTAGTGACTGAAAATGGCTTCAGCGTTGCGCGCGTTTGTGAGTTGGGTCTGTCGAGCAGTGATTCGGCGAACGAGTGTCACTTTATCGTCGCCAGATCAAGCGGAGGTGTGCGAAGTGTCAGAGTTGAGTTTACTGAAAAAGTGGTAGCTCTTGTGCTGGAGCACCGACACCCATCAGCTCCATCATCGCTCAGTAGTTCTTTCTGGCTACATTCGGCGGAGCACCACCTCACGGCCTATCTGTGGGAAAACGACTGCTGTCCGCCTGATGGCCTATTGCAAGTCGATTCGTTGTCCACCGAGGAGTTGCAAATGGCTGCCCGATGGGATTAGTCCTGTTGCTCATTCCTGGTCTTGCGCGTGTTCAAGATCTGTGTGCGAAAGAACGACTGAATCTGCTCGATTGGGCAGCGTTGGAATCAGCCAGCGAAAAAGTGTGGTGGCTGCGGCAGCGCCCAGCAGTTGAGCGAGAATGAAACCGGGAGTATCGGCGGGACGAACGCCGGCGAAGGTGTCGCTGGCAGAGCGCGCCAGCGTCACAGCCGGATTGGCGAATGAAGTTGACGCGGTGAACCAATAAGCAGCCATGATGTATGCAGCGACCGCAAAAGCGATCGCATTTGAGCGCAGACGCGAACAACCCCAAATCACCGCCAGCAAACCAAACGTCGCTATAAATTCACTGAAGAGTTGTCGCCAGCCGCTGCGTGCGTGATGTGAAGCAAAAAACACCGGCAAGCCAAACATCACATTTGCCGCCGCAACGCCGGCAAACGCGCCAATGATCTGAGCGCCGATGTAAGCGGGCACATGACGCCAACTGATTCCGCCTTGCGATGCATCAGCGAGCGTGACTGCGGGATTGAGATGCGCTCCGGAGATTTGCCCGAACGTTAAGATTAGCGCACCGAGCGCGGCGCCGGTCGCGAGAGTGTTGGCAAGCAGCGCGATGGCCGAGTTCCCCCCTGCCAATCGCTCCGCCATGATTCCGGAACCCACCACAGCCGCGAGTAAGAACGCTGTGCCCAACGCTTCGGCCACCACGCGTCGCAAAAGATTCATCGAGTGTTTGTTGGTTGGCATCGTAACGGGAGGAGGAGCCTGCTTCAGCCCTCAGCGACCCACGCGCGCAAGCGAGCGCGGATGTCATCGCGCGCAACACGAAACGCTTGTAGTTGCGCTTCGTCATCGCCCCAGGCGGCTACCGGATCCGGAATGCTCCAATGAATGCGCTTTGTCTTGGCGGGAAAGACCGGGCAGACTTCGTTAGCGTGATCGCAAACCGTGATCACGTAATCGATATCCTGATCCGCAAATTCTTCGACCGACTTTGATCGTTGCCCCGAAATATCAATGCCCACTTCGCGCATTGCTTCGATGGCCAGCGGACGCACATAGCTCGGATAAATACCGGCGCTGAAAACTTCAAAACGATCGCCGGCGTCGTGGCGCAGCAAGCCCTCCGCCATCTGACTGCGCGCGGCATTGCCGGTACAAATAATCAGGACCCGTGGTTTACTCATCTCTTTGAATCTCCAAAGTCACCAGAAGGTAGTGATTTCAGGCTTCTCTGTGTAACCTTTGTGCTCTCTGTGTCTCCGGGGTGAATCTTCATTACCGCTTGCCCGCCACTGAGACACAGAGAACACAGAGAACGCACAGAGATTAATTCAAACCAGGACACTACCTATCAGAAAACTATTCAGCCCAGCGCCTTCCTGTGCTATTTTGTCGCTTCCCAGCCCTGGCAGAAATAAACCAAAGCATTGCCGGAAACCGAATCGCAGTTTGCTAAAGCTGTCTCAATCTTAAACTACAGCCACGTTTAGTTTCACTCTTTGCAAAAGGATTGCCCATGATCAAGATTCAATTCAACTACAAAACTTGCCGCTCAATCATCCTGATCGCCGGCATCATGCTTGCGGCTCAGTTTGCGCCGGCGCAGGACAAAAGCCCAAACAAGCTCGACGAAACGTTTCTCAAGAACCTTCAGTTTCGTGCCATTGGACCAGCAATCATGGGCGGGCGCATCGACGACATCGCCGTAGTCGAAAGCAATCCGAGTACCTATTACGTGGGCGCTGCGACGGGCGGCGTCTGGAAGACAGTTAATAACGGCACAACGTTTGAACCCATTTTCGATGCGCAACCAAACACATCCATCGGTGACATTGCGATTGCGCCGTCAGATCCAAACATTATTTGGGTTGGCACGGGCGAACCCAACAACCGGCAAAGCTCTTCATGGGGCGATGGTGTCTATCGATCATTAGATGGTGGCAAGACGTGGGCGAACATGGGATTGCGCGACACCAGGCACATCGGCCGCGTGGTCATCGATTCACGCGATCCGAACATTGTCTATGTTGCCGCGCTGGGCCATCTGTGGGGGCCAAACAAAGAGCGCGGCGTTTTCAAAACTACCGACGGCGGCAAAACCTGGTCGAATGTTTTGTTCATCAACGAAGACACGGGTGTTATCGATCTGGTAATGGATCCGCAAAGTCCGATGACGCTTTACGCAGCGGCCTATCAACGCCGGCGCACGCCCTGGGGATTTAACGGCGGCGGCGCCGGCAGCGCCCTCTATCGCACCATTGATGGCGGCGCGAATTGGACCAAGCTGACGAAAGGATTGCCTGAAGGGATAACGGGACGCATCGGACTGGATGTTTATCGCAGTAGTCCAAATACAGTTTATGCGCTCATCGAAAACGCGAAAGGCGGCGTATTTCGTTCAGATGACCGCGGCGACAACTGGCGCAAGATGAGTGATCTCGATTCGCGGCCAATGTACTACAGCCAGATTCGCATCGATCCGAACAACGATCAGCGTCTCTGGCAGCTCGCGGCGAATATGTACAATTCGGACGATGGCGGTAAAACGTGGGTTTCAAACATTGTGCAGCGCATTCACGGCGACTTTCACGCGCTGTGGATCGATCCCGCGAATTCGAATCACGTGCTGACCGGCTCGGATGGCGGTTTGCATGCTTCCTACGACCGCGGCCGGACCTGGGACTTTATCAATACGATTCCGCTGGGCCAGTTTTACGAAGTCTCAATGGACAATCAAAAACCGTTTTGGGTTTACGGCGGCTTACAGGACAACGGCAGTTGGTCAGGACCAAGCGGCACGTTGAATCAGGAAGGCATCACCAACGATGACTGGTTTCGCACGGGCGGCGGTGATGGTTTCTATTCAGTTGTCGACCCGACCGATCCCAGCATCGTCTATGTCGAATCACAAAATGGATCGATGTCACGCCTGGAGTTGAAGACAGGCGAACGCAAATCGATCAAACCGGAATCACGGCCCGGCGAAAAGCGCTATCGCTTCGACTGGAATTCGCCAATCGTCATCTCGCCTTATAACAACCGCACGATCTATTTCGCCGGCAACCGCGTTTTCAAATCAACGGATCGCGGCAACACCTGGACCTGGAGCGATGATCTGACGAAGGACCAGGACCGCGAGAAGTTGCCGATCATGGGCGCATTGCCCGACAAGAACATGCTGTCGCGCCATGATGGTCAGGAAACGTTTGGCCAGATCGTGACGTTTGCGGAATCGCCGATCAAGGAAGGCTTGCTGTACGCCGGAACGGATGACGGCAATCTGCAAATCTCGCGCGACGGCAGTCACACCTGGAAGAACATCACCGCGAACATTCCCGGCGTGCCTAAAAATACTTACGTCAGTCGCATTGTTCCTTCGCGTTACGCGGAAGGCACGGCTTACCTGACACTGGATGGCCATCGCGCGGACGACTACGGCACTTATGTTTTTGTTACTACGGACTACGGCGAATCCTGGAAAGCCATTAAGTCCAATCTACCCGCTGGTGTCACCGCCCGCGTGGTTCGCGAACACCCGCGCAACCAGAATCTTTTATTTTTGGGAACTGAGTTTGGCGCTTATGTTTCGTTTGATCGTGGCGCGCGTTGGACTCGGTTACAGGGAAATTTCCCAATGGTGCGCGTTGATGATATTCAAATTCATCCGCGCGATAATGCTTTGGTGTTGGCAACGCACGGGCGCTCGATTTGGGTGCTTGACGATCTCAGTCCGCTCGAACGCGCCGCGGACAGCATACTCGCTTCCGACATTCATCTGTTCGACGTGGCGCCTGCTACTCACTTCCGTCTTTACAACCGCAAGGGCAACATCGGGCACAAGTGGTTTACGGCGCCCAACCCGCCCTACGGCGCGGTGATCAATTACTACCTGAAAGATAAACCGAAAGACGATGTGAAGATTACAATTACGAACAGCGCCGGCACCGTCTTGCGCGAACTGAAAGGGCCAAAAGAAGCAGGCCTCAGCCGCGTGGTTTGGGACCTAAGACAGAACCCGCCCGCGCCGCCGCCGGAAGGTCAGGGCGAAGGAGGCGGTTTCTTTGGTCCGCCGCGTGGGCCAAGAGTTCTGCCGGGAGAATACTTGGTGAAGATTGTGGCTGCTGATAAGACTGCTTCCGGCAATGTGGTGGTCCAGGAAGACCCGCGCATACAGATCGTGGAAGCGGACCGCGGCAAATTGACTGGGGCAATCACACGAGTTTACGCGTTGCAAAAATCTGCTGAAGCGGCGCGCAAAACTATGCGCAGTCTGAACACCCAGATCACAACACTGCAAACTTCCTTGAAAGACAACACGGAGGTTTCGAAACAAACGAACGACTCGATACAGAAGTTGGCTGATCAGTTGAGTCAGATCCAGAAGAAATTGGTTGCCGCTCCAGACACTGGCAGTGCCGGCCCAGCGCTACCCGACGAGCCGCGCCCACTGCTTAGTCAGATAAACAACGTCGCCGGCAGTCTTGACAGCTACACTGGCGCGCCTACTGCTGATGAAATGGTGCACATCGACGATCTGGCAAAGCAGCTGAACGATCTGATTTCTGAATTGAATAAATTCGTTGATACGGACGTGGCGAATTTGAACAAACAACTGCGCGAAGGCGGATTGCAATTCCTGAATCCCGGCAAACGCCTCGAGCCGCCGCAGTGAGAAAAGTCGAATGCCAAGTCCAATGTTTAGGTTCAATGTGGCAAGGCACGGGCGCGAACCATCCCGATGACGCCGCGTGTTCAAAGCGAATTAACGCATCTCTGAGATGCATCGAACTAGATAACGGCTGAAGATATCCAAGCTGCAGCTTTGATCGATCTTTGCGACGATCTACAAGATGCCGCCGACAGCGAAGGTTCAAACGTTGTCGGCGGCTGTTACTTATGCATTGCCTTCCGCGTTTTCGGTTTCATTTGCAGGATCGCTTTTTGTAACTGAATCATTCTTGTAAGGATAACCTTCAATTCCACACCGTTCGCGAATTCTCAAAACAGCTTCATGGATAGCATTATTCAGCTCCTCAATTTTCTTTTCGCGGCGCTGGTATGACTCGAAGCTTAATTTCCCTTTTCCAGCTTTGAGTGAGTATTCGAAATCTAGGGCCTCAGCATGAGCTAAACGCCTAATATTGAAAAACTGCGTGTACAAATATTGAGGCATGAATAACCTGTGCATTTCAACAACGTCCAGAAAGGCATCATGGCTTCGAGCCCATTCCTTGTAACGCCTGTTGTGTCTTTCCTGTTCTGGTTCGTTAGGATCGAACTGATCAAAAGAAGGTCGTAATCCATTTGTTGCTATCTGTAATTCAAATAACGCCTTTCCAATTTCTCCTAGGGCTCCAAATTCCTTTTCTGCCGCGAGTCGGTGGATTGTAGCCTTCTTACTTAGCTCCCATTTTATTAGCTCCAAATTCAACGACACCGCACCCTTGATCTCCTCAACTTTGCGTGTGATTTCGCCGATGTCCTCTTTGGTGGCCAACCCCTTAGCCTTTTCGGATGCGTAAGCATTAACTCCGACAAATTCACTTCTTATAGCTTCCAGTTTTTGATTAATGGCTTCTAAGTCTTCTAGTTCAGCTCGATTGATACCTTTTCTATTCAGGTAGGAGCCAAAAAAAGATCTCGCGAACCAAGTAACGATGAACGTAATTGCAGAGGCGAGCGTAATTTGTGTGAAATCCATAGCTGCTTATCGCCCATCGTCCCGCAGCGATCCGAGACTCTTGTTTGAAAGGTAAGTCACCAGCACGGCAGAAAGGCCAACGACCAACTGCGCCTCGTCCATGCCAAGCTGGCGGCCTTCGCGCAAATGTCTAGCATGTTCAGATGAGAAACCCCACGCTTTATCTACTACCTGATCCAACGGTACGGGAATCAGATCAGGATTTCTTTTTATGATTTCTCCTAGAGTGGCTTTTGCATCGCCTGTTACGTCACGTGCAACACATTCCAATGCCGCCATTGCGTGTTGCACGGCTCCAGTCTTGTCAGGTTCAGGAATTCTCGAAAGGTCTGCCAACGCTTGATGAATCTCGCGGCGCGCCGTATCACGACCACTTGCTTCAAGCACATTCTTTGCCTCGCTAACTGCCGCTTCAAAAGACTCCGCGCCCCTAATCTGTAACTGACCACTTAGCAACTGCCAACCGATGCCGAATTTTCTAAAAATCTTATTGATCTCTGCCGCGAAATATTCACTTCCCTTTCCATTTTCCCTCTCAAAAAACGCACCCTCATCTGTATGATAAATCTTCTCGATAATCTCATAGACCTCATACCATTCACAGTTGTCGATCAAGTCCCCGTTTTCCCAACGCACGTTTCCATCAGACCAGTTATTGGAAGTGTCGGGACGTTTTCTTAGGGCGCCACAGATCAATTCTCGCAGCCGGTTTGGACTCAGTCCCGCTTCGTACGCGATAGCCAGTGTTGCGTCCCTTAACTCTTGCGGTGCGTCACGGTAGATCGTGATCTCCCTGTCCCTAGGCGCGAATCCAAATCTCTCTGAGAATTTTTCTGCTTCACCCATGGTTTTTACTTGGCACTACTTGTCTTAAATGTCAGGCTGGGCGCGGTAACGGGCAGAATAACCGGAAAAGCAAAAAGGGCCCTTGATTAACACGTGCCCTGTTTGCCCGAAAAAGAATGGTGCACCCGGCATGATTCGAACATGCGACCCCCTGATTCGTAGTCAGGTACTCTATCCAGCTGAGCTACGGGTGCGTGCCTTTTTGGTAAATAGTAAATGGTAAATGGTGAATAGTAAAACGCGCGCCGAAAGTGGAAGTGCTGAGTATTGAGTGCTGAGTTCCGAGTGGCGCGTAACTGGAATCGAGACCTCAACCCACTCGGAACTCAGCACTCAGCACTCAGCACTATTTCTATCTACCTCGCGAAATAACCCGGCTTGGTGCGGGCAATCAGCTCCGGTTGTGTTACTTCAACACGTATCTCGTGCCACTTGCCATCGCACGCTCCGACCTTGGCCATAAAATTCGTTTTCTCGCTTGTCCAAAAGCTGGTATCCATCGAGCGGATTTCAATTCGCCCTGGTTTTCGGCTTGGCGTTTAAGCTCTGAATGTAATCCTCAACGGTATGGCTGACGAGGCTTTTTGGCTTGTAGCTGACTCATAAAGTCTTGTGCAATGTGGAGTTAATAAATAGGGGAAATATGTGTTGCGGAACTCGGCTTTTGGCGATATTGTGCATTGCAACGTCAATTTGGTTCAGATAAACGTTGCGATGGAGAAATACGTTATGTCTGGACTCGAATCAATCATCGTTTACACTGCCGGGGCTCTACTGCTAGCGATTACCGCGTCAAGATTTCTGATCCAAGAATCAATAGCTCTCGTTAGGCTCTTCAAAGAACTCGTCGCTGAGGTCCGCCAGCCCTTACCACCGTCTCAGCAACTTCGGGCCTTACCTGATAGTCATTCCAAAGGTGAGTCTGTTCGGGTCCCCCGTAGTAATGCTGGATGAAGTCAAACTCTCTGAAGGGGCATTTAGTTTGAAATGTGTAGTCGGTGTGGCGAGGAAGGCAGAAGCTCAATTGGTATCAAGATGAAGTCCATAAAAATACGATAAGACCAACGCAAAATCCCGACTCGCCCTTACTGCTTAGAGGAGCAAACTACCTGGCAAAATATCCCGGCTTGGTGCGGGCGATCAGCTCCGGTTGCGTTACTTCAACACGTATCTCGTGCCACTTCCCATCGCGCACGCGCCCGCTGTGAGGCTGATAACCGACCGTGTAAAGCGTTCGCAGATTCGCCGCCACTTCCACATATAACCTTGCCATTTGATCCAGCCGCTGAATCTCGTTGAGCCGGCCGCCGGTGCGGTCCGCCAGATTTTGCAGGCGCGCGCGCGCCGCGCTGTAGATTCCGGTAATAACCGGATCCGGCAAAGGCAAACGCTTCGGATCGCCAGACGGCAATGCCAGCGGATAAATGGTCACACCCTCGCGATCGGCTGTTGTCAAAACCGAATTAAGCGCCGCACTCGCCTTTGGATCAATTGAATTAACTGCTTCCTCATCCGTTTGCGCGCGTGAAGCAGAAGCGCGATCCGCATTGCGCATCGAGGTGTCGAGCCCGTCAGTCAAAACCACAATTGCCTTGCGTCGCTTTCCTTCCTTGTCCAGTTCCCGCAGCGATTGCGACAGCGCTTCATACAAGTGAGTTTCACCGGCGCCCTCGGCAAGCTGAATTGCGTACGCAGATTTTTTCCGGTCCATAGTGAATCCCGAAAGATTTTTTACCTTCGCATTAAACTGAATGACCGCCACCCGATCTTCCGGCCCCAGCGCATCGAGAAATCGTCCCGCCGCCTGTTTCAACTGCTGGCGAAAATTTACGGTCGAGCCTGAAGTGTCCAGCAGCAGCACCAAACTGAACGGCGTATCCGTTGGATCAAAGTTAAGAATCGGCTGCTTCACTCCGTCTTCATAAACGGTGAAGTCGTTTCGCGAAAGCGACGTGACTGCGTGCCCGCGCGCGTCGACGACGCCGATGTTCAACTGCACTAACGCAACGTCGGTACGCACCACATCGTCGGGCTGCTGGGCGCGGGCCGCGCTGGGAAGAAAACTAAATACGAACAGCGCTGCAAGAAGTAGGACAGACTTTCCAGTCTGTCCCTGGAACCGAAAGCGGTTTGAGCGGATAAGTGCAGCAATTCGCGGATGAATTACGAACAGAAGCTGCTGTTTTGCTCTGGAAAATCGCGATGTATTCATAACTTTGGGTTGCGGATGAGCGAAGAGTATGCCCGCGCAACTTGTGCTTTTGCAATTCGACCGGTCGTCATCGAAGGGAAACGAGTTGTTCCGACGCGACAAAAGGAACTTGCGTTGCTTGGCGCCGGCGAGATTCGAACAAAACCGGGACAACAGCATGGGATGAAAATGTAAAACAATTCGCGTGAAGCCGAGTCCGGCATATAATGTTCTCACCCTTTAAGCTGCTGGACTTTCGAAGTTAAGTTTCTAGGTTCATCACCCGCCGCTTTTAACCAGACAGTCAAGACCCGAACGCGGAGCACCGCGCCGTGTACAAGCCAAACTTCTGTTGCGAGTGTGGCAACAAACTGATCCGCTTGCGCTGGCATTTCTGGACCAGCCGCCGGTTTTGTAACATCTGCGCGCGGCGTTTAAGAAGAGAGCGCTTTGTTCCTCTGCTGCTAATCTCGCTGGCGCTCATCACCTCCGGATACCTGCTGGGGCGGACGCGTCATGCGGCGACACCGCCGCTAATAATCGAAAGACGATCCGATTCGCCACTTAACAATTCGCAGTCTGTGTCGTCAACCGCCTCCACTCCTGGCGCGGCTTCAACCTCTTCCCTGAACACGATTGAGGCAGACGTTTACATCTGCGGCGCGCGGACCAAAAAAGGAACGCCGTGCTCGCGGCGCGTGCATGGACCGGTACGCTGCTGGCAACACAAAGGATTGCCGGCCATGCTGCCGCAGGAGAAATTGCTAGTAAAAGGTTAGTGCCTATCCTAACTCAGGCTTACAAATTCTCTGGCATCCATTCACAGCAGACTTCTTGGCACAATCCGTTGACAGAGCAAACTAGGGTGTTAGGATGCTCAAGTGAAAGAGGAGGATCTAATGCAGTCAGTCGAAGTTCCGCAGCAGCCCTTTTTCTCGCCGCTATTACGCCGTTACACCCTCCAGGAATTTTGGGCCCTGGCTGAGCCCGAAGATCGTTATCACTACGATTTGATTGGAGGGTCGCTTTTCATGGTTCCGCCCCCGGCTCCGCCGCACGGCAGCATCGACTCTCGTCTGAACAAGTTGTTGGTTGGGTACCTACTGAAAAATGGAATCGAGGGCGAGGTCCACCATCCGCGTGAAGGAATCTATATTGACGAAGAAATGGGTACGTATCTTGAGCCGGACATGATGTATGTGTCGCGAGCGTTAGGCGAACAGATGGGCCGGAAGCGCCCGTCGGCCGACATCGTTTTTGAATATTCGTCTAAGCGCACAGCCATTTACGATCGAACCACCAAGGCCGATACATACCTTGCCCTAGGTGTTCGCGAGCTGTGGATAATAGACTCCGTCACCATGACGATCGAAGTTCGTTGTGCATCCGGTAATCAGGAACGTCCTGCGTGGGAGCGGCGGCGTTACGCGAAGGGTGACCACGCGGAATCGAGAGTCTTGCCTGGTTGGAAGGTTTCGGTTGATGAATTGTTTGAAGGAGTTGATACGTCCGACGAAGTTTAGTTTTGTCGCTGACATAAAGCAAAAAACTAAAGTTCGCCGGACAATCAGCAAAACATCTAACCGAAAAACCTGCAATCTTGCTATCGAATCGTTTTGATTGGACCAGGTGGCTTAGGCGGCAACTTCACCGGCGTCTTCAGCCGCGCCATCACTTCAGCGATGCCGCGTTCGAGTTGCGCGTCGCGCCCTTCAATTTCCGACTTTGGATCGTTGTCGACCTCGATGTCCGGATCGACACCATGGCCCTCGATGATCCAATTGCCATTTTCATCAGCCAGCCCAAAACCGGGGACAAAGATCGTGCCGCCGTCGATTAGTGGCCCGCGGCTTTGAATGCCAACCACACCGCCCCACGAACGTTTGCCAATCAATGGACCAAGCCCAGCTTTACGGAACATGTACGGGAAGATATCGCCATCCGATGCCGAGTTTTGATCCAGTAAGGCGACCATCGGGCCAATAAATACACTGTCCGGATACGTAATCGCGTCATCGTCCGTGCGTTCATAGTTAAGTCCCAGCAACTTTCGCCGCAGCCTTTCAATGAGCATGCGCGAAACGTTGCCACCGCCGTTGGCGCGCACATCGACCACTAATCCTTCCTTGCGAATCTGCGGGTAATACCATTTGATAAACTCGCGAATACCGTTGGCGCCCATGTCAGGAATGTGAATGTAGCCGACACGCCCGCCGGTGGCTTGCTCCACCTTGCGCCGGTTCTGATTTACCCAGTCCAGATAAATCAAGTTTCCTTCATCAGTAATCGGACGATAAGAGACGATGCGCGAGCCTGTGAACGAAGGCGTCTTGTTGACTGTCAAGGAAACGGGATTGTCGGCCTTGAACCGCAGCAGCCGATATGGATCGTCGGTGCCTTTCAACTCTTCGCCGTCAATCGCCAGCACGTAGTCGCCGACGTTGACGTTGACGCCGATTTCGTGAAGGGGCGAGCGATAGATGTCCTCTTCGTTTTCGCCTTCGAAAATTTTAGCGATGCGATAGCGGCCCGACTGCTTGTCGAGCTCAAAACGCGCGCCGGGTAAACCACTGCGTGGCCGCGGCGGGATTTGGAAATCGCCGCCTTCAATGTAGGCGTGCTGAATCGTCAACTCCGAAATCATCTCGCTGATGACGTAGTTGAGATCTGAACGATGCGCCACATATTGCAACAGCGGCTTATATTGCTCACGCAAAGCAACCCAGTCGTAGCCGTGCATGTTCGGCACGTAAAAGAAGTCGCGATAGCGGCGCCACACTTCATTGAAGATCTGGTTCCACTCTTCGACGGGAACACGATCTACAAAAAGCCCCGCAGTCGATACAGGTTTTTTCGTCTTATCGCCCTGCGGCGTGGCGTCGTAGATGTTGTAGCCCGGCCCCTGCGCAACCAGCAGTTTTGAGCCGTCGTCAGACATTGTGTAGCCACGAATGTCTTCGGCGATCGTGGATTCTTTGCGATCTTTGAACGCAAAAATTTTCAGGACGGTTGGACGATCGCCCTGGCGGCCATAGTAAAAAGCTGAACCAACCGCGTAGATCAAATGGCCGGACTTCGCCGAGATGCCGCCATAGTTGTCTGCTCCCACCGGAACGCGTGCCACGCGCGTGCCGATACCATCGAAATCGATCGTCAGCGGCGCTTGCGCTTTCACGGTCGTTTCCGATTTAGGTTCGTCTGGGGCCGGCGTCGCCGTTTTCTCCGCTTCCGGAGTTGGCCCTTTCGCCGGCTCCTTCGCCGGTTCTTTTAATTGCTTATTAATATCTTTCGCCGGCGACTTGGGCTCTTCGCCTGGAGGCGTACCCGCCGGCTTGGGCGTCTCGTCAGGTTTGCTGATGGTCACTTCATCGCTTTCGGGCGGAAAGGGATGTTTGACGTCTTTGCGCAAAGCCATCGCGTAAATGTAGGCCGTGCGGTTGGTCGCATAGTTGAATTCTATTTGCGAGATCTGTGGTTGAAATTCGCGATCGCTGAGAAAGTAAAGATAGTTTCCCTGCGGGTCCCACGCGGGACTGTAGGAATTGAACATGTCATCGGTGAGGCGACGCAGCTTGCCGTCAGACACGCCCCAAACATAGATGGCCGAAAATCGATTGGGATTCGTATCCATGCTAAAGGCAAGAAAGTTTCCCCGCGGCGACCACACGTAATCGCGAACTTGGCCGTGCGGCTCGTCTGCAATTTCAATCATCTTCTGGTCCGCAAGCGTCACCACATAAATCTTTCCGTCTTTATCGCTGAACGCGATACGTTTGCCATCGGGCGCCCATTCCGGTTGATAACGCATGGCGCTGCCGCCGCTGGTCATTTGTTCCGCCGGCTTCAGTCCATCCTGCTGCACGACGTACAACTCTTCTTCGCCGCTGCGATCGGAAATGTATGCGATGCGCGATCCGTCGGGAGACCATGCGGGCCACTTGTCATGTGCGCCTGACGAATGCGTCAGGTTGCGTGTCGGGCCTTTCTCGATCGGGGCCGTAAAAATGTCGCCACGCGCGGCAAACAGCGCACGCTCGCCTTTCGGACTAAGCCCGACAGCTTCGATGAAACTAGAAACTGGAATATGGCTGGGACGGCGCGACAAGCCTTCATCGGGAACGGTAATCGAAATGGGAGTGCTGCGATTGCTCTTTGCGTCGAGAACCTGAAGCTCACCATTCAATTCGTAAACAATTCTGTCTTCGTTATCCGAGCTGGGCCAACGCACGTCGAACGTTTTGTTGTTGGTTACTTCAGTAGTCTTGCCGCTGGGGATATCGTAAGCATACAAATTAAAGTGGCCATCGCGATCTGAATTAAAGTAGATCGTGTCGCCAATCCACATTGGATCGCGCGTGGCGCGGGGGCCTTCAGTTATTCGTTTGGTCTCGAAGGTTTTGAGATCGAAAGTGTAAAGCGCATTCGCCTGCCCGCCGCCGTAACGCTTCTCGGATCGGAAATCGCGCGACTGCGGCGAATAGACCATCTGATCCGCGTTCGGAGAATAATCGCCCGAGCCTGCTTCCGGCATCGGCAACGGCTCAGTTGGTCCACCCTCAACCGAAACTGAGTAAAGCCGCGCAATCGGCAACGCCCACGAATCACGCAGCGAGCGGAAAAAGATTCGCTTGCCGTCGCGGCTCCAACCGTAGACCTGATTGTCCCAACCCCAGCGGGGCGCCAATGGACCCTTTGCCGGATAAAAAGTAAGTTGCCGCGGCACGCCCCCGATCGCAGGCACAACATAAACCTGTTCATCGCCATCGTACTGGCCGGTAAAAGCAATCCACTTGCCGTCAGGGGAAAACTTGCCAAATACCTCCATGCCCGGATGGGCTGTCAGGCGCACTGCCGAGCCGCCCGCGGACGGCGCGGTCCATAAATCACCACCGTAGGTGAAAACCACCCGGTCGCCATAAATGTCCGGGAAACGAAGCAGCTTCGTCTGGGAATATGCCGTCGTTACCACGCCGAGCGCGATCCCCAAAAACATAGCTGTGGAGAAGAGACGATGAAGTACGCTGCGATTGGACAAGGCTAGTTCCTCCTGAGCAAATCTACTCTTGCTTGTTTTGAGTCGTTCAGATTCTTCTGCTGGATCCAACCTGGAGCAGAGACAAATGGCTGACGTTTTACGCACTGGGGCTGTGAATGAATGCCGAGCTTAGCTCAGAAAGCAAACTTAAGTAAAACAAACAGACGGGGAGTCCCACGCTGTTACGCACTACCGGCACGTCAGGTTTCATGTAGTGCAGAAAACTACAGCAACGATTGGGCTAACAAAAGAAAACGATGAAGGCGGCGGGAGACGCGGATCGATCTTATTAGCACCGCGGCTTCAGCCCGGTGATAACGGGTCGGAATCAACAAGGAACCGTTTCTAACGGTTTTGTTGGCAGGAGAAGAAAGGAAAAACCGTTGGAAACGGTTCAGGAATCATTTGAAGAACTTGACCACCGGGCTGAAGCCACGGTGCTAATGACATCGCTTCGCGTCCCACCCGCTCGCAGTTTTAATAAGAAGTCTATATAACAAACTAAACTGACCTGCTACCTTAAAAACGCTCTTACTTGATCCTCGTCCAGCTTCATCCTTACCACTTGACCGTGCCTTCTTTGGTGGTATCGATTTCAGCTTCTAACGGTTGCGCTTCGCCAAACAAAAATCCCTTGATGTTGTCGAACAGAAAATTTTGCGCGTCCGGGTTAGTTAGATCCAGGCCGTAATGATTGATGATTTGTGTTTGCTTTTGTAACCAGCCGCTCCAGCACGGTTGGCAAATCTCGCCGGCAATGCGCTGGCCCAACTCATTCGGAAAGGGAGAAAAACCAAGCGCTGGTCGCTTCTCACCACAATGTTTGCATTTGATTGTCTCAGCCATTCGTTTCGCTTTCTCCTCGGGATGCGAATTATAGCTGTTCTTACATAGCGCTGCTATTGGTGCGCGCCTGGATTCCAAATTCACTAATCAGCCGGTGCAAATACGATCTGCTGATGCCGAGGCGTTTGGCAGCGGCAACCTTATTTCCGTTTTCGGTTTCGAGTGCGGTAACGATCAGCCGGCGCTTTAAAGCGGTGACCGCCCCCTCAAAAGTCTTATCGCTTGACACGCCCGGTGCGGGTATCACTTTCAGCATTTTTTCCGGAAGAAATTCCAAACCCAGCGTCGCGCCGCGATCGAGCAACACCAGTCGCTCCATCAGATTTTCCAACTCGCGCACATTACCCGGCCACTCGTATTCGTAAAGCGAATCCACCAATGCGGGTTGCAATTGCGGCGTGGCACGGCGATGTTTCTCGGCCGCTTTCGCCGCGAAGTGTGCCGCCAGACCGGGAATGTCTTCGGCGCGCTCGCGCAGCGGCGGCAGCACCAACGGCACTACGTTTAGCCGGTAGAAGAGATCGCGACGGAAGTTTGCTGCTTCCACTTCCGTTTCCAGGTCGCGATTGCTGGCCGCGATGAGACGAATATCAACTGTCAAAGTTTTTGTACCACCCACGCGTTCAAAAGCGCGCTCCTGCAAAACTCGCAGCAGCTTAACCTGCACGCTCGGCGTTAGCTCAACAATCTCATCGAGAAAGAGCGTGCCGCCATCAGCCAATTCAAAACGCCCCTGCCGCGAATAATTGGCCGAGGTAAACGCGCCTTTCTCGTGGCCGAACAATTCCGATTCGATTAGCGACTCAGGCAGCGCCGCGCAACTCACGCCGATAAAGGGTCCACGCGCGCGCGCGCTTTCTTCATGAACCGCACGCGCCAGCATCTCTTTGCCGGTCCCGTTTTCACCGATAATCAAAACGGTGGCACTGGTGTCGGCAACCGCACGGGCCTGTTTCAAAGTTTTTTCCAGCGCCGGACTCGAACCAATCAAACGTCCAAAGCCCGTCGCTCCCACCAGCTCGTCGCGCAAACGAGCGTTTTCAAGTTCCAACCGGCGCATGCACACCGCCTGGTTGACAATGTGCAGAACTTCAGCGGCATCGAGCGGCTTTTCGAAAAATCCATAAGCGCCGCGCTTGACGGCTTCCAACGCCGCGCGTTTCGAGTTGCTGGCGGTGATAACTACGACTTGAACCGGCGGATTCATCTCGCGCGCCGCCTCAATAATTGCCAGGCCTTCGGAAATGTCTTCAACGTTGGGCGGCAAATGCAAATCGCTGAGGACGAGATCGATGCGCTCCTGCTGCAATAGCTTTACGGCTTCTTCACGCGAAGCGGATTCGAGCACGCGATAGTCGGAGTTAAGCGTCCAGTAAAGTCCACGCCGCACTGACTCGTCGTCATCGACGACCAGCAGAGTTTCTTTCGCCCGGGTTTCTTTAGTTTGGCTTTCGTGGCCCATCGCAAATTTCTATCAAACGACTGCCGCAGCTGCTGAACAAATCGATTGGAAACGTCTGGGCTAACTACCGGACTGACAACTGGGTAAGGTGGTTAAACGGATTTGTTTACCGCATTTTCGATTGGGACCGATGGTAGCACGACCCTAAAAGTTGTACCAGCACCTACCCGCGACTCAACTTCGATCGTGCCGCCGTTTGCATTTATTACTTCGCGGCAGGTGTACAGGCCGAGGCCCACGCCTTTTCGCTTCGTGGTAGCAAAAGGATGAAACAACCTCTCGGCAATGAAGCGCGCATTAATGCCTTCGCCGGTATCGCTTACACTGAAAAACGGTTTGCCGGCCTCAGTTTCGCCGGCGGCGATGGTTAACGTCCCGCTCTTTTGTCCCATGGCTTCCAGCGCATTGATGATCAAGTTTTCCATGACTTTATCCATGCGGTCGCCATCAACCAGCGCAAAAAGAGTTTCCGGAAGATTGATTCTGATCTCATGCTGAGCGCGTGCCGGATCCACGGTCATGGCAATCACGCGTTTGAGTATGGGCGCCAGATCGACCGGCCGGGGGCGCTTGTGCTCACCACTCAGTGTGTTAACCGGATTGCTCAAGCGCGCCACTAGCGCCCGCAGTTTGTCGGTGGCGGCGGCCAAAGATTGCATCGCGTCGGCGCGGAATTCTTCCTTTTCAAAATGCTGCTCCATGTTATTGACGATCAGCGACAACGCCTCGATGGCGTTCTTGAGGTCGTGGGTGAGCACCGCAGAAAGCCGAACGAAAGATTGAAACTGCCTGCCTTCAGCTTCGCGCGCAATCTGGTCGCGGAGTTGCTTTGTCACCAGGTCAACGTTGTCGGCAAGTGGTCGCAGATCATCGCTCGACAGCAACTCAATGCGATGGTCCAACTTGCCTTTGGCTATCTCGCCCACGCCAGCCGCAACGCGATCGATGCTTTTCGTGCGTCGCTGGTAATAGCTTGTAAGAAACACAGCAGCCGTCGAACCGATCAAAAGAGCAAGTAAGATTCCCAGCCAGCCGTTGCGTCGCGCGTAATATGCGGCTAACGAATAATTACGAGCTATCACGAGTGATAGCTTGGTGGAATGTAGAGGAGCGTAGGCCGCGAGCCATTCGTCACCGTTAGGTGAACGGTAGAGCTGGGTTCCTGACTTGCCGGTTATCATTGCAGCCGCAACTTCGCGGAAGTAAGGCATGGAATTCTCACCCTGATGTTTAAGTGCGGCATTGCTGTGATAAACGATTTCACCTGAGTCATCCAGAGCGATAACCATTACGGCTGACTGCGAGGAAGTACCCTCTCTCTTGTAGAAAGGGAGTCCCGAGCGGGGAGCGATAGACGAAATCAAAATATCGGTTTTCAGATCAGCTACTAGAGCGCCACGACCTTTTGGGTGTTCGTCCCAAATCAGAATCGGTGTTGTACATCGCAGCGTCTTGCCAAGCTGCGGCTGAGCAACGAGAGCGCATCGAGGCTTTTGCTCGCTCGTCGTCCAGACGGCCTCATCTGGTTGGATTTGATTCGAAGGCAAGTCTTTTGAGTGAAAAACTATCTCATCTTTTGCTTCCGGCAATGGAAACTCTGCTACACACAGGACACGTCTCTTTGGCGAGATTACAGCGATAGCGAAATAGAATCGTCTGTCGCGCAGAAACTGGCTCAGCGAGTCCTTAACTTCTAAAGTCTGATCCTGACCGGAGGCTTGAACGATTGAACCTTGTTCGCCGGTTATGTACTTGCGCATGGCATCACTCGTTGCCACGTCGTTTAGTTCCATCTGCCGGTGATGGAGAAGGTCGTCAAAATCGTAGCTAGCATGAGCTAGCTCGTCTTCGACTTGTTCACTGAGAAGCGACTTGCTGGATTTCAGATGAAGAAAAAAATTCAGACCGCTGACAAGCAGCAAAGGCAGCACGCAAAAGAGAGCAAATGTGAGAAAGATTCGTGATCGACTTTGCACCGCGCCACTCCAAACCCGAGGTTGGGAGAGATATTAGCGCAGCCAAGTGGTTACGGTAAGCAGATTTACGGAATCATACCGGCAG
>DATNOG010000104.1:0-29422 GCA_035601415.1 Pyrinomonadaceae bacterium
TCCCGGTCCTTCATTGTATATAGCCGTGTGCGGACGTCGCGATGCGCATACGCCCCGCAACGTGCAGAAGGATCCGGAAAGCAGCCTTGCGTGGACCATAAAGGACGAGGTCGTGCGGCGCGGCCGAGTCTACTACGGCAAGTTGCGTGGCAATCGGTCCATCTTTGTGGCGCGAAGACTGGTGCCGTATTTCAACGCGCTTGCGGGCAGCCATCGCGCCCGCATTCAGCCCGGCCTTTCTGAAGATGCACAGAGCATCCTCAAAGTCCTGCGTAAGGAATGGGAGATGGCATCGCGAGACCTGCGACGCGCAAGCGGAATACACGACCGCCATTCTTTTAATAAGGCGATCGACGAATTGCAGAAAGCATTCAAAGTGATTCCAAGCGAGGTAGTTTATGAGCCGGTGCTCACCTACATCTGGTCGTTGGCGGAAGCGAGATTCCAGGATGAATTGAAAACAAAAGCCAGCAGGGAACAGGCGCTTACCGAAGTAGCGCGTGCCTATCTTTCGACTGCGGGCATGACACTTCGCGGGGAGTTGGCGCGAGTAACCGGATTGTCGAATCCCGACGCTGGTGTTGGCAACTGGGCTCTGGTTGATGAAGATTTTGCCAGCCGTCTGGCACCTGGTGTTTATCGGCTCACGGAATTGGAAGTTTAGTTCATTGCCCTTGCGATTCTACTTCTGATTTCCCGGACCCGAGTTGAGGGCTCTTAACCCCACGCATAGTTTCCTGTTCCAGACTAAGCATTTCGAGCGCGAGTGGAAACTGTTGCTGAGCTGCGGCCAGGCGCCGAAGCATCAACTCAGTCTCGCTCTCGCTTAACGAGCGGTTGGCAGCGGCCTCAATGGTTTGCAGACGTGCCTTGGCTTCAGACAAACGAACCGTTGCTTCACTGCGAATCAGATCAAACCGCTGACGATCAGCATTTAGATCGTTTAGCAGCGCGCCCGTATCTATTCCGACCAGATTTCGAGTGCGGTTTATCTGCCGTTCAACTTTCAAGATTGCACCGCGAGACCTGGCAACAATCCTGGTTGCGGTCAGACGCGCGGCCAATGTTTCGCAATAGGCGTCAGCCAGCAGCGGATTTTTTTGTTTCAGCTCTCCCCAAACACTTCGCTCCTCTGACAAGAGCTCCGCAGAAAACCATGGCACCTCACTCGCAGTGATTCCGTCTGTGGCCAGGCGGTCACGGAGCCGGGCCTGCCAACGGCGCCGGTAAAGCAAAAGCAGGATTAGCAGAACTAAACCGACAACTAATCCGGCTCCCAGCGAAACAAAGGAGAGAAGCAAATAGATTGCCGCTGAATCCGTGGTCGCCGAGGCCACGAATAGCAACATAAAAACTATGGGCAGCGGAAGCGTCGCGAGAACGAAGGACAGCCACGGCGTCCAGGCGAGTAGATTCGCCGTTCTTACATCGCTGGGTTTAAGTTTTCCGAGACTGGACTGATTCATACTGCGCCTGTTCCTGGTTCCATGAACACGTCGGATCTTAGCCCTGATGCCTTTGACAAGCCAGTTTCAAACTCTATGACAAGCGTCCGTTGGCAGATGCTTGTATAATGCCTTCATCGCGCGACGCTAAGGAGGTCCTATGAAGCGAGTGAGAAACGGGAGAAATATGGGTGCCTGTATTGCTGCGATCTTTTCTATCGTTCTTCCACTCGCCACCATCAACAACACTTTGGCCCAGTCAACCGGATCATCTGCTGTGTCTGCTCGGCCAGTGACTATTCCGGTGACTATTCGAGTCAAAGGACGTGTACCGCCTGAGTCGGAGTTGCGGCCGGTGGATTTTACAATAAGTGAAGATGGGGACCCGCAAACAATTCTTTCGATAAGGGCGATGGGTACCAACTCGCCTATCAACTTGCTTGTATTGATCCAGGATGATGTTGTCTCGTCTGTCGCGCTTGAGATAAAACCGCTCGCTGAGTTTATAAGGAAATTGCCGCGAGGATCCCGTGTGTCGGTCGGCTATCTGCGCGCTGGCAGTTTACAGGTCCGGCAAAAATTTACTTCTGATTTGGAAAGGGCCGCTCGCTCGCTCCGGTCGCCGCTTGGTGTAGCGAGCGCAGCACCTTACAACCCGTATGTAGAACTTGTCGATGCGCTTAAGCGTTTTGATTCTCAGCCCGCAGGTCGACGTGCTGTGTTGATGGTGTCTGACGGTGTCGATGTTTCGCGCGGCTTTGATTCCAGTTTTCAAAGTGTCGATCTGGATCGGGCGATCAGTGAAGCGCAGCGGCGAGCTGTTGCAATTTACGCGTTTTTCGCGCCAACCGTGGCAGCGGAGGGAAATGGAACCCTGATACCAAACGGACAAAGCTCGCTTCAAAAGCTTTCGGATCAAACCGGAGGTCACGCATTCTTCCAGGGCTTTCATACGCCCACGAGTTTTGATCCGTTCATTAGGGAACTGAGCGCAGCATTAGACAGGCAAATAGCGCTGACCTATCTGTCGACGCACCCGAAAAAGGGGTTTCATCGCATCAAGATTGTTTCGTTGACACCGGATGTGGAACTGAATTATCCAGCGGGTTATAGGCGCTGAGACTCAGGGCTTTCGTTATTGAACCGCTGAGGGCAGGAGCGAACCACGTCGATCGGTAGCGGTGGCCCAGCCATCGGCAAATCTACCAATCATTCCGTGAAAATGAATTTCGCCGTCTGAAAGAACCACCACCACGTCGCCGGCCTGATAGCGAGAATCTTCCAGCTGGAAACGAACGACTGTGGCCTGACCGTTCTGCTGCTCCAGTGTTTCATAGGAAAACGTGTCAGCATCGACTACGTAAGTTTGCGAATTGTTTGCGACTCTTTGCTCGTCTGGCACGTTAGTCTCCTCAATCTGCTGCTTGTCTCACTCGAACGGGGTTAGTTATGTTGTTGTTGCGCCGACCATCATTATTGAGGCAAACGCGATAATCGGCAAGCGAGCGTTCCAACAGCAGCTTGCTCACAGCAAAAGTTGTCTATCTGAAAACGGGCTGATGTAGGGATCTCAAAACCAACAGGCAGGAAGCGTGATGGATCTGAATTACGTAATCGAGCGCTTGGCGGCGAACACCGGGATATTCGAGGGTCTGGCAAAGACCGTAAATAGTGAGCTGGCAATCTGGAAGCCGGCGCCTGACAAGTGGTCCATTCTCGAAGTCGTGAATCATCTTTACGACGAGGAGAGGGAAGACTTTCGGCAGCGGCTTGAACTGGTTTTGAAGGATCCTGCTTTGGATTGGCCGCCGATTGCACCGAAGGAATGGGTAACGACCCGTGCTTACAGCGAGCGTCATCTGGCTGAATCGCTTAGCAACTTTCTCAGCGAACGGCAGAAATCATTGACGTGGCTGAGGAGCTTGAGGTCGCCTAACTTGGAAAGCCGCCACGAACGTGAAGCCGGGTTGCTTAGAGCAGGAGACCTTCTGGCGTCGTGGTTGGCTCATGATTTCCTTCACATTCGCCAAATAACCCGGCTTCACTGGCAATACCTGGCGGCAAATGCGAATCCATTCCAGACGGAATATGCCGGCCCATGGCAAGAATCATGGTCGCCAAAATTGGATCTTCTTTAACGGAGGTACTAATGCATCAAGTCGTTACCAATCGACCTCGCTTGAGTGTTGTTAACACTCTCTTGCTGGCCGTCAGTCTCGCCTCGTTCTCGGGCTGTGCAGCGGTGCATCAGGCGCATTCCAATCTACAACCTGACCACAACCATTCGGATTCGACGACGGCAGCTGAGAGTCAGGACTGGGCCAAACAGCGATTGGCAAAATCGCCGCGTCATCAGGAATGGGTCAAGGTCAAGTACAAACCTGCAAACGCCAGTACGGAACGTGAAGTAAACGCATTCGTCGTTTATCCGGAAGTGAAAAACAAGGCGACAGCCGTGCTTGTAATTCATGAAATTTTTGGTTTGAGCGATTGGGCACATAGCCTAACTGACCAACTTGCCGAAGCTGGCTACATAGCCATTGCTCCCGATCTGCTTTCGGGCATGGGTCCAAACAAGGGCGGCACCAGCGACCTTGCTACAGTTGGCAGCAAAGCGATCGGTACCGCGATACAGGCCTTGCCTCCTGATCAGATAACGGACGATCTCAACGCTGTGGCCGATTATGTTGTTGCGCTGCCATCGGCTAACGGCAAGCTCGCGGTCGCAGGCTTTTGCTGGGGCGGCGGACAGACATTTCGTTTTGCGACTAACCGACCAACTCTAAGAGCTTCATTTGTTTTTTATGGCGCGCCGCCGATGACTGGTTCTCAAGACAATCAGGTTATTGACAAAGCCGCGCTGGCTCGAATTGGCTGCCCCGTTTACGGCTTTTATGCCGAGAACGACATGCGCATTAGTGCGACGCTGCCTTCCACGATTGAGGCAATGAAGGAACTAAACAAAACTTATGAGCCAGTAAGCTATGCCGGAGCCGGTCATGGCTTTATGCGCGCCGGAGAAGATCCAAACGACAAGAACCCCGCGAACAAGAAGGCGCGAGAGGATGCGTGGAAGCGCTGGCGGGAAATTCTTAGGCGCCTATGAAGCTTGGCTTTATGTTTTTACCTCGGCGGGTCGATTCCGAGAAACTGAGATATTCGCGCGATCGTTTTCTGCGGCTGTTCTTCCTGGGGGATGTGTCCGCACTCTTCGAATACTTCCAGGACAGAATTGGGAAGCGCTTGGCTGAGAAGTTCACCTACTTTCAACGGAATGATTCTGTCATGTCGTCCCCAAAGAATCAGAGTGGGTGTTGAAATGTTCTTGAACTTCGCCACAAGTTCGTCAGCGTCGGAAGGAATGCATCGCCGCGCCGTTTCCAGCAACGCCGTGCGCGTTCCCGGATCGGCGAGAGGAGCAGCATACGCGTTGATCTGTTCTTCGCTGATTTTTCCTTTGTCATAGTAAGCAAAATTCAGCACAAATTTTGCGGCTCGTCTCGCCGGCAGCAAGAAGACCATTGCCTTACCCAGGAACGTTCGCATCAGTTTTACGTATCCCGGCAAATACTCTTTGTGAGCGCCAGCGTCAATCAGCACCAACTTCGAAAGCCGCGGAGGCTGACTTTCCTCAAGTCGCATAGCCAGAAGTAAAGCCAGGGCTCCACCATAAGAGTTTCCGATTAGTGTTAGTTTCCGCCAATCATTTTTGAGAATCAGTTCGTAAACTGCGTCGGCGTGATCATGAATGGAATAGCGCTGATCTTCTGGTTTCGCCGACCTGCCGAATCCTTTTAAATCAACCAGAATTAGTTTGTGATGTTTGGAAAGAGGCTCGATAAAGTAACGCCACGTAAATGTGTTGGCGCCGAGGCCGTGCAGGCACAGTATCGGGGCCCCCTGGCCGTATTCTTCTTTGTAAAGATATGTCGAGACCATGAGGATCCATTTTGAGCGCATCAGATTGCGCGCGCGTGACGCTGAAGTTTGTGGATTACGGAAAGTAGAGAAGGAACTGAGAGGTTTTTGTGGGGCGGCTAGTGGGACTCGAACCCACGACCTCTTGATCCACAATCAAGCGTTCTAACCGACTGAACTATAGCCGCCACAATCAACACTTACGTTTCGAAAATGCCCCTGGCAGGACTCGAACCTGCGGCCCTCTGCTTAGCTTCCAGCATCAAGTTTCCCTGACCGCCCGTTCACACAGGTTTGCTGGCTGGACTATATCTTGGACATCCCAGTCCCGGCCCGTATAGTCTCTGAGGATCCCAAGACAGTTCAAATTACCTGAAAAGGTTTCCTGCGGATTACCCAATCCTCCCGGGTTGTTACTCAGCTTGCGAGTACCGGAGGCTCTAAGGGCGTCCCCGCATATGGGGCCGTCCACTTAATGAGTTCTTGAAACGATTCCTCATTAAGGCTCCTACAAGGCAGATGCTCTATCCGCTGAGCTACAGGGGCACATGCCTGGCGCCGGGATGTTAGCACGGGGATGACAGGCATGGTCAATCGTACCTGCAAAATTAAAGAGACCGCCAAAAGAACAGGCGATCTCTCTAGGTTAGGTTGGACTACGGATCAGGCTGCTTGCGTTTGTTCCGTCGTTTCAGCAAAAACTCTTCGGCCGTTTACGGCATCATCGATGATTTCACGCACGGCAGAAGTGTCAGGGTTTACGTCCATGCGATCGCAGGCGCGCAAATGACGGAGAATTCCCTCCGTAGCGATTTCCGCAGCGACCCCGACCAGTTTCGAATAACGTCTCGCTTGAATATGATCTATCCTCAGAATCCGCTCGTCGAGCGGCAAATGTCTATCAAAAGTCACGATTACCTTTTCCCCTCCAAAACCGCCCGCGCGGTCAATTTTTAATTGCGAATCTTAGATGCCTTTGCTGCCCCTCAGGATGCAGATCGCTTGCAATTTGAAACAATTTCGCTCCCGGAAGAAGCACTCTTCCTATCAGCCACGATTTTGGGGGTGCAGCAAAACGAAAGATTATAGCGGAGGACGCGTTCGATTACCAGACTTTTTTTCGTGTAGCCGCAACTACCCTAAAGAGGGTACTTAGGAGTAACTTTGGGTTGTTTACGACTCTTGCTCAAAAGCCTTTCGCGGCCGAATCAAAACGTAAGCGCCGCCCCATGCTCACTCAAGATGAACCAACGGGCGACGCTTGTGCTTTTATCCTCGATAGCGAGGACTAGCCTTACATTATTTCCGTGGTAAGACCGTATCTTTCATGCCTTTGCCAACGCGGAACTTAAGGGTTGTTTTCGCGGGAATTTGGATTGTTTCCCCCGTTGCCGGGTTTCTTCCTTCTCGCGCTTTCCTTTCGGACTTCACAAGCTTGCCGAAGCCGGGAAGTACGAATTCACCATTGGACTTAACTTCGCGGGAAGCCAGGTTGTAGAGTTCATCAAAAAACTCTTTTACCTGCGCACGTTTCATTCCCGTCTTTTCGGCGAAATGGTTGAAGACTTCCGACTGAGTCATGCGCTTTCTGCCTGTCGCGGCTTTGGTCGCCATAGTCTGGTGTGACACCTCCGATGAAACTTAAATTGAAAAGCTGGTCAGGCACTCATATATCACACTCAAGCACCAATGTCTGCAAGAAATCTCGATTTCAGGCGGGTTTTTGAAAAATATTTGCCACCTGAAGGGTTGAGCGCGTGGGCCCGACCCCGAACCAAGCGTCCGTCGATGCGCAACAGCCCAATACACCCCTTGGGGAGTGAACTACTTCAGTGCGCTTTTCCGCTTGGCGCGTTTCTTTGATATCTTCTGACTAACGCACGTCAGAACGTCGCCCGGTTGACAATCTAGCGCCTGACATATCTTCTCAAGCGTTTCAAAAGTTGATGCCAAGTGCCTTACCTTTCTTCAAGCGCTAGAGTGTTGTGTGGCTGATCCCGGTCGTTTTGGCTAACCAGTCGAAGGTTCGGCCGTACGTCCTAATTACCTTATCAACGTGAACTTCAATCATATTTCCTATGCCTCGTATCTAGTAATTACCACATACGAGAAATATCATCTTGCGTCACGTAGCGGAAGGCAGCAAGGTGCGGCCGTTGTCGGGTCCATCGCAAAACTGTCCATTCAAGAGATACGGCCACCAAGTTTGGTGACCGTTGGATTTGATCTAATGGTCGGGGCGAGAGGATTCGAACCTCCGACCTCTCGGTCCCAAACCGAGCGCACTACCAGGCTGTGCTACGCCCCGAACTTATCTCCACCTTAAGGAAAGGCAGTGCATTCTATGAAGCGGTTCCACCTGCGGTCAAGTTTGGCCCAAGGTAGCGCTCTAGTTGTTGTTGCATTAAGTTTGTCGCGAGCGCTCGATGACTGATCTTGCGCTTGATGGCTCGATCAAGTGCCGCAAATGGCACCTCGTAAGCATTGGGAACAAATATCGGATCAAATCCGAAGCCTTCTGTTCCCATTGGCTCCATCGCTAACGAACCCTCGCAAACACCCTGGGTCACAGCCAGAACTTTTGCTCCTGATAACTCTGCTGGTTGGAGGGGCAGCGAGCCATAAAGCACCATGCAGCAAACGAATCTTGCCGTGCGTTGTGAAGGACCAACATCATGAAGTTCGGCCAGCAACGCTTGGGTGCGTTCGATGTCGGACAAGTCATTTCCACCGAAGCGTGCTGACAACATACCTGGTCCGCCCTTTAAGGCATCTACTTCAAGACCGGAATCATCTGCGAGCGCCGCAATTCCGGTTTGGCGCGAGTAACCCACAGCTTTTAGCGTTGCGTTCTCTTGATACGTCTTACCAACCTCTGCGACCTCGGAAATGTTGGTGAACTCATGCAGTAAGCGCAATGCGAGCGGCAGCGTGGAAAAAGAGTCGCGCAACTCTTCAATTTTCCCCGCGTTGCGAGTTGCAATTAATAATTCAAATCGAGCCATCACAATTCCACGCTATTACGGTTTCAAGTTTTCATCCGTTTTTGTTCGCGCGGGCAAAACCAGCGGCAGCAGCGTACTAAACTGGCCGAGTGCAGAGCGCGTTATGCGGTCAATGCCATGTTCTTCGAGCGTTGTCTCAGTTGCCGAATAGGGCAATTGCATCAAAAAGCGTTCTGTTTGATCTGACCAACGTGCTGGAGCGCCGCGTGCCATTACTATGGATGAAACAAATGTGCGGACGCGGTCTGTATCATTCGTGTAAGTAAGAACGCAAGCTGCGTTAGATAAAGGTGTTAACAGAATGCGCGGCGACATGCCCGACGGACCTGCCCGCGCCTGTTCAATATATCGCGCGACTTCAGGTTGAGAGCCAATGACGATAAGGCCGTTCACAAAATGAGCGGCAAACTCATTGTCGGAATTCCCGAAAGCTTCCGCGTTTGGCGTTGCATCGATTTTCTCGAATCCCATTCCCTTTGTCAGCAGTTCACGCATCGCCGTTTGATCGCGTAGTTTTGCAATGAGCAATGAGCCTGGAGTGTCAGAGTCCATTCGTGCGGTGAGCACCGGGCTGTCCAGCAGACTCAGGAATTTGTCAGGTTCGTTGATTCCATACGGAAGTAAAGCTGATTTTAACAACGAGGAAAAGAGTATCGCCGAGAGCACGTCCACCTGAGACGAAACCGAGGTCTTGAGCCCCTGCCATGCCATCGTAGGCTTCTGGAACTGGTAAGACGTAACAGATGAGAAGTTCTCGGGCAAACCTGTTCGCGAAGCGGGATCAGACTGCTGGCATGAAAAACTTTCTCTAAGCCTGGCTACAACAGCAGGCTGAAGATTAATTCTGTACCGATCTTCGATGCCGTTCATGAATGGCATAGAACTCCACGCCAGGCTACTGACTATCTTCGCTGAGGCTGAGTTAATGAGTCGTTCAAACTCAGTGTTGCCGGGCGCACGGCCCAGGGCCATCGGCACCGCCACTGAAAGTAAGTGGCCACTGTTTGTCGCGGGTACATAACCAAAAGCGAGCGCGCGGTCTGACTGAAGCTCTAGTCGCAATCTTTGCAAGTCTGCGTCATCCTTCAGACTTGCATGCCGGCCCAGAGTAACGGCAACAACCTTCTGCACCGCTCGCTGTGTATTTCCGACTATTACGAGAGTTCCTATTATTGTCGCCACCACTTGTCGAGAGCCACCGGGCGCGATCCATTCGACAAACTCGAGACCGTCCACGGTTGTTCGCTTCAGAGTAGGCTGACCATAGGCGGTCTCGGCAAAGTTTTTTAGCGCCTGTTCAACTGCCGGCTTGATACGGTTTTCGGAAGTGTGGGTCTCTATCAGTAAAGCGCCTTCCGGCTTGACCGTAAGAGTTTCTTCGTCTCGTGCGACGCCTAGATCGGTTACTACCACAGCAAGTTGCGCTCGTGTAAGTATCACCGAATTGATTGGGCCGATGCCGGTCCACCTGACAAACTTCCCGGACCAGTTATTGTTTTCTACGTGCCGCCGATTGCCCGTTACGTCATCGACTAATTGCCAGGCGTCAGTCTTGGTTAGGGTCGCGAAGACATCCGCAGGATTGTTTGACTCGAGGTAAAGGAGCGAATCGGCGGGTGCAAAGGTCGACATATCGACAGATCGAGGTCGAACCCACCAGAGCCAGTAGCCGAGGATTGTAAAGATTAGAAGGGCGGTAACCAGAAACCAGCGGGTCCGTGTCATTAGCCGCATGCTAACCGCGCGCCCTGTGATGCGCAAGCACGATAATACTCAACTACTGTCCTTTCTGGAATTCAGCGCCTGCCTTCCAGAATTGGATAGAAAGGCCCAAACCGGTGAACACAAAGTCGAGCGTAAGACAGGGCAGGACATAGAGTTAAACGATGAAAAATAGTGGTTGACATTGTTAGGTCGGTACTGTAGTCTGCTTGACGACAGCAGTGAGGAGTGCTGTCCGATCAGACTCTTGCCGTTCCCCTCATCCTCGTTCCAGCAGCCTTCGATTTTCGGAAGGCTAAATTCCAAGCGAACCAGTGATTCTTGAATTGAGCGCAAGCGAATGCGCGTCCCGCCTCGGAGTCATGACCCTTCCATATCAGCCTACCGCCAAGGGAACCAGTCTTGAAAATCGATAAGCCAGTTAGTTCTACGAAAACAGCCAAAAGCCGGGTTTCAAGAGCAATGAAAGCTCGCGCCCGCCTGCGGCAACAACACAGAATTCGTTCTCTCTTCGCCGTGAGGAATAAATAGACATGTTTAAGAAAAGCTCGGGCAAAAAAAATCTCGTCGGCCTCGACATCGGCTCCAGCTCCGTAAAAGCTGTGGAGCTGCAAAAGAAGGGGAACAGCCTTCAGTTGGTGAACCTGGGCTTTGAGAATCTTCAGGCCGACACCATCGTCGATGGTCAGATCATGGAGCTGAATAATGTATCCAACGTTATCAACAGCATTTTCAATGAGCACCAGATTAAGACTTTGCGAGTGGCAGCAGGTGTCAGTGGCCATTCAGTTATTGTTAAGAACATCGTCCTGCCGCAAATGAGCGAAGACGAGCTGCAAGAGTCATTCAGTTGGCATGCGGAAGAACACATACCTTTCGACATTTCTGACGTAAACCTCGATTACCAGGTTACGAGCAGCTCATCGGACGCTCTGAATGTGCTGATGGCCGCATGCAAGAGCGACAAGATCGCTAACGTCAAACAGGCAATTCAATTGGCCGGCAAACAACCCGTTGTCATCGATGTCGATTCGTTCGCGCTGCAAAACTGTTATGAGCTCAACTATCAACCGAAGGCGGGCGAAGTTGTGGCATTGCTTAACATTGGCGCTTCAACGATGAACATCAACATCTTGAACGGCACGCGCTCAGTGTTTGCGCGCGACGCTTCAGTCGGTGGCAGCCAATACACCAGCTTGCTGCAAAAAGAGTTAGGCCTGACGTTTGAGCAGGCGGAAGCTGTCAAGCGTGGTTATCCGGTGCCAGAAGGCATCGAGCCGCGTCCGATACAACCAATTATTGAAACCGTCTCCGACATCCTGGCCCTGGAAATTCGCAAGACCATGGATTTTTATCGGGCCACAGCGGAAGAGAGCGAAGAAGCCATCCAGAAGATTCTGGTATCGGGAGGCGGTTCAAAGCTTCCTGGTTTGCCTGAATATCTTGCAAAGCGGTTCGAGATTCCGGTCGAATTATTTGACCCCTTCCGCGAGATCCAGGTTGACGGTAGAAAGTTTGATCCGGATTACATGAAAGAGATCGTCCCGAACATGGCAATCGCCGTGGGTCTCGCCTTGAGAGGAGTAGAAGCGGCATGATCAAGATCAATTTACTTGAGTCTATTACGGACCGCCCCACTGGGGCTGCGATGGTTGAAGCACGGGTATCGAGCCCGCGCATCCAGACGCTCCTGCTGGCTCTCACCGTACTAGGTGTTTTGATTCTCGGCGTCGGATACGACTACGTCAGTTCAAAGTCGAATCATGAAAGCGCGCGAGTGGAACTTGAAAAGCAGAAAGCCATCAACTTGCAGATGCTGGCAGTGAACAAGGAACAGGCGGAGCTGGAAAAGAAGGCACAGGAAATTCAGAGCCGCATCGACGCCATTAAGAGCCTGCGCGAGTCGCAACAGGGCCCAAGTGCCGTGCTGCGTGAGATCAAGGCTCGCTTCGATGGCGTACCTGGGTTGTATCTGAAGAGTCTGGAACAGAAGGATGGCGAACTTACTATCAAGGGCCTTTCACCAAACGAGTCGTCTGTGACTCGCTTTGGCCAAAGCCTCGAGTTCTCGTCAGGTTTGTTTACCAATCTGAACATTGAGACTCAGCGCGAGACCGTGCAAACGGGCGGCGCGGGCAGCGCCCTTTCAGTAACTCCCGATGCCAGCGTGGCCCCTGTTGAAGTTGTAGCATTCACCGTGAAGTGCAGTTACGGCGCAAAGTCTCAAGCGCAAGCGGCTGCGCCGGCGGCCCCCAACCAGGTGGCACTGAAGAAGTAACTACCGAGAGGTAATCCCGTTAACGATCGGGGAAGGAACTAAACAGATGAAAATAGGTAATCTAAAAGCGCTGCCCTGGTACCTGCGACTGGTAATGTTCGTCGCAGTCGCTACCGTCTTGTATGCCGGCTTCTGGTATTTCGTCACGCGGCCGACGCGCGCAGAAACGCAGCAATTCAACAACCAGATTGCTCAGCTTCTGCCAAAGAATGCGCAAGCGCAAATCGCCTCTCAACGATTAAACGAATTTCGTGCCGTTTACAAAGCACGCGAGGAAGAATATGAAGAGCTAAAAGCGTTGCTGCCCGAGCAGCGCGAGATAACAATGGTATTGCAGGGCGTCCAGGATCGAGCTCGCGGCAACGGTTTAGTACTGAAGAAATTCTCGCCGAAGGACGATGTGCAGGAAGGGAACTACAGCGGCAAGAAGATCGAAGTGAGTGTTACCAGTTCGTTCGCTTCACTCCGCGCTTTCTTTGAACAGTTGGCCCACTACCAGCGCATCGTTTCGATCACCAACTTCCAACTTACTCAGGTCGACAAGCAGACATCTATGAAGACCGTCGATGCCACCTTTGATCTGACTGCCTACTACGTCTCTGCGGAAAAACTGAAACCAGCCGCCGCGCAGCCTGCCGGCTCTGGCCAGGTTCCAGCCGCCGTTCCGCCCGCTAAGAAGTAAGCCTTGCGCTCAACGCCAATCAGGAAAACAAATGACCATGAAATATCAAACGAAAACCTTTCAAAGTGCGTTAGTGATGTTCCTATGCGCCGGCACGGTGGCTTTCAGTGCGGCTGTTTCCGCAAAGGCGCAGGATAAGAGTGACGTTAAGACATCACGAACGAACTCCGGCGGCCGCGATCCGTTCAGGAAATATGAACCACCGCGCGTCGTTGTGAAGAAAACGGGACCGCTCATGGCCCCCTCCGTTCAGGAAAGAATTGAACAGTACCGGGCCCAGAAACTTGCGGCCATGAGTGCTCATATTGCGGCGCCGAAACCGACGACGGCTTTCCTGCTTAGCGAAATCCAGGTAGTTGGTATTTCACGCTCGCCGCGCGGTTATGCGGCGATCGTTGAAGCATCGCCGATCAAACTCGCCTATGTCATTTATCCGGGCGAACGTTTTTACGATGGTCAGTTAGTGGCGATTGAAGACAATCGTTTGGTATTCCGTCGCGAAGTGGTTTTTGCCGACGGCAGACACGAGCGTTCGGTCGAAATGAAGCCACTACGCCAACCGAGCACCGTTGATGCTCTTGCGGCCGTGAAGACGGCCCCTGCCAGTTCCGCTGCTGTCGACGATAAGAAGCCAGTCGCGGACAAGCCCTAGTAGTTTCCGGTTTTTGATCGTTTCTACAAGTTCAAAACCATTCCCGCGTAGTCACCCATCATTACCTTCTGCTACGCAGTTTGACAACTAACCCCGGACGAGCCGCGTGTGCGGCGCGCGCTTCAAGCTGAAGGCAGCCAGAGCGTAGCGTGTGGCGGCCCCCGTCCCGCGATTCCCCAGGAGGGAAAGATGCTTTATCTGCCTCTAATTCAAAAAGCAACTAAAAGGACCACGCTCGTCCTTGTCTTCATCTGTCTGTGCAGCGCTCAGTATTTTGCTGCCGGCGATGCGGCCGCAGTGCCAACCGCAACTTCTATCGACGCAACGGCGCCGATCGATGAAACGGCCGCGCAACAGAATCCTTCGCCTGCGCCAGTGGTAGCGCCGAGCCCAGGCATTTCGCCGGCGTCGAATCAAGCGACGCAGTCGCAACAGGGCAGGCAGTATGGCCAGCCCGGCTTTGTCGGCGAACCGATCAATCTGAACGTCGTCAATGCAGACATTCGCGACATCCTCAACTACATCACCGAACAGTATGGCGTGAATTTTGTGATCGACTCTTCAGTCGGGGCTGTACCGGTGACTGTCAACGTTCAGGATGTGCCCTGGAACGTCGCGCTGGATGCAGTACTAAAGGCCAACCGCTTGGGTGTCGAATCGAGTGGCAATATTCTGCGCGTGGCCACTACGGAAGTGCTCGCGAAAGAATCAGAGACGCAGCGAGTAATCAATGACTCGCGTCTGGACGCATCTCCGTTGGTAACCGAGTTTATTCGTCTAAACTATGCCCGCGCTTCGGGCACGTTGGCCCAAGCTGCCGGTTCAACCGGTGCATTCTCTGGTGGTTCAACTAACCTTAGCTTCAGCGGTGGAGCAGGTGGCGACGCTACCGGGGGCAGCGGCGATCAGGGCTTACTGCCGATCATTTCGCGCAGACTTTCACGTCGTGGTTCCATCGAGGTCGATGGCCGCAGCAATACGCTGATCATCACTGACGTCAAAGAAAACATCGATGCAATTCGTCAACTAGCTGCGATTCTGGATCAACCGGAACCACAAGTTGAGATCGAAACACGAATTGTTATCGCGCAGCATAACTTCAGCCGCGATCTTGGTGCCCAACTCTCCGCAGTGGTATTGAATAACGGTCGGGGTGGGGTGGGTTCGCTGGCCACTTTTCCCCAGCCCAGTCAGGCCGGAAGCTCAGGTACTGGAGGTACTGGAGGTACGGGGGGTACAGGGACCGGAACCGTGCCGACCTCGACTAGTCCTTTCAATGACAGAAGCGGGCGTGTAACTGGTCCGTTTCAGCCGACTAACAGCCTGGCGGCAGCCGCAGCCAGCACAATCATCGGTTTGACTACCGGACTTTTCGGTAGTGCTCAAATCAGTGCGCTAATAACGATGGCCGAAAGCCGAGGCGAAGCGAAGACAGTTGCCACGCCACGCGTCACTGCTTTGAATAACCGGCCAGCGCAGATTGAAAGCGGCTCGCAGATTCCTGTGCAAACTACACAGGCTGCCAGCGGCACCGCCGTTGTCACTACGACTTTCGTTTCAGTTCCTTTGCGGCTTTCTATTACTCCGCAAATTACTGATGTAGGCACTGTGATTCTTCGCGTTACTATCGAAAACAACACTATCAACACGGGCATCGCCGTTGGTGGCGTACCGGGAATCGACACCCAGCGCATGCAGTCTGAAGTGCTCGTGCCAGATGGCGGCACCACTGTTATGGGTGGCGTGCTAGCCGACACCGAAGGCGAAACCCGACAGAGAACGCCCGGCCTCGCTTCAATTCCTATTGTTGGCAACATGTTCAAGCGCAAACTGACCACGCGCCAGAGCAGCGAAATCCTGTTCTTCATCACGCCGCATATTTATCGGCCTGATTACCAGGGTCGGCCAACTGCCGGAGCCATCAGCAATGGACCGCGAACGACAACCATCTCGCAGCCAGTGCCGTTGGGCAATCCACAGAGCAACACACCGACACCGACGCAGTTGCAACTGCAACAGCAGGCTCCGCAGTCGGCGCCACAGGGCCTGAACGCTCCGGCGCCAAACGCTGCGCCCGCTAACGCTCCCAGTGCCCGTCCTGGTAGCTTGGGCGGTCAGCGTCCATAAGGGTAAAAGACATGTTCAAGGAAGTATTGGAAACAATAATTGAGCGCACCGAGGGAAGCCTCGGTGCACTCATTATGGGCATCGATGGCATCGCCGTGGAGCGATCGTTAAAGCAAGCGGGCCAGGAAGCAAACCTGGATGTCGCTGCCGCGGAATTTACTTCGCTGGTACGAAGTGCACAGAAGGCCGGCAAAGATACGGGCCTCGGAAACCTTCGTGAGCTCGTCATCTCGCTAGATGATGCTGTGCTATTAGTACGCTTGTTGGGTCAGGAATACTTTGTCGTGCTGGCAATCAGTCCGGAAGGCAACCTGGGCCGTGCTCGCTTCGAGCTACGCAAAGCGGAGTTACAAATCGCCGGTGAGTTTGCGATGTAACCGAATTCTCATCCTCGCTAACAAGAAGCCGCTTCTTTGGAGGCGGCTTTTTGTTTTGCTGAGAACGATTGGAATCCGGAATTGATTAAGGCAAGCGAACGTATGGCATGCCGCGCAAGATAATTCTTTGCCGCCGTGCGACGCGCCGAGGATTGACCTGCGGATTGAAAACGGTGCGTGGGTTGGGAATCATCGCTGAGAGAAACGCGGCTTCATTGGCGCTCAATGCCGCTGCAGGCTTATGAAAATAATGTTCAGCGGCAGCTTCCGCTCCATAAATGCCATCGCCCCATTCAATCACGTTCAGATAGAGTTCCAGGATGCGACGCTTGTTTAGCTCGCGTTCCAGAAAAATGGTCAGAATCGCTTCCTCTCCTTTGCGAAAAAATGATTTTTGCGAAGAGAGATAAAGATTCTTGGCTAACTGCTGTGTGATTGTTGATGCGCCACGTTTGAAATCGGGAAGGTTCGGAAGCCAGTCGTCGTTTTCGCCTTCCTTCTTCGCTTCCTTTGCTGCTTCGCGCATGCCCTGGTCCCAAACTTTCTGAATCGCGCCGTAGTCAAAACCATGATGCGTCACAAAGTTTGTATCCTCGCCGGCTAACACAGCGCGTTGTAAGTTTGGCGAGATTCGATCGAGCGCAACCCAAATTTGTTCGCGCTTAGGTTCCTGACCTCGTGCGCGCGCTTCGCTTGCTCGCGCTTCAATCAGGGAAGTGGTGAGGGGAAACTCTGTCTGCAAACGCGCAATGCGGATGAGCATGATTGCCTGAAAGGCAATGAAGCCAACTAACAGGCCCAGCAGAACCAGGAGTATGACCTTGATTATTTTGCGCATGTTCAGCGAGAGCGTTGGCGCGGATCAAGATATTCGCGCAGTCCATCGCCGATGAAGTTGAACGCGAGTACGGTAAGCGCGATGGCAATGCCGGGAAATATCAAGGCGTGTGGCGCCGCTTGAAGTGTAGAAAGGTCGCGCGCTTCTTCAATCATCACTCCCCAGGAAGGGGCGGGAGGAGGAACACCCAGCCCCAGGAAAGAGAGCGACGCTTCCGCTAAGACTGCACCGGCCATGCCGAGGCTTGCCTGAACGATTAATGGCTGAATGGCGTTCGGCAGTATGTGCACTAGCAATATGCGTGTGTCACTCGCTCCGAGCGCGCGCGCGGCTTGCACAAAATCATACTCGCGCACTTTCAAAACCTGGCCGCGAATCAAACGCGCGTAGCCCACCCAGCCAATAATGCACAGCGCAAAGATCAGTTTATTTAGACCGGCACCCAAAAACGCGACCATCGCGATCGCCAAAAGCAATCCGGGAAAGGCGAGAAAGACGTTGAAGACATAACCTGAGACTATGCGATCAATCCAACCGCCGTAGTAGCCGGCGAGCGCTCCGAGCGTCGTTCCCACGAAAGCCGAAACAGAGACTACGACGATGCCAACCTCCAGCGAGATGCGTGCGCCAAAAACGACCCGCGAGAAAATATCGCGACCGGTCGAATCAGTTCCGAAGAAATATTGTGCGGACGGCGGGAGGTAGCGAAGGGAGAGGTTGGTTGCGCCTACGTCGTGCGTGGCGATCCAGGGTGCGAAGACAGCGACGATCACGAGTACCGCAACGATGACAAGGCCGACGATAGTTAGACGGTTCATAACTCACGAAACCCGAATACGCGGATCCAACCAGCGATAGACCATGTCGGTAAGCATGTTAGCGATGATGTAAGTCATGCTGATCACAAGCACACATCCCTGCACGACCCGATAGTCGCGTTTGCCAATACCGTCTTCTACAAGCAGGAGCCCCAGGCCGGGCCAGCCGAATATTTTTTCAGTAATGATTGCCCCTGCCAGCAAAATGCCAAGCTGCAAACCAAGAATCGTCACCACCGGGATCAAGCCATTTTTCAGGACGTGTTTGTAGACAACTTTTGTTTCGCTTAATCCTTTTGCGCGGGCGGTCCGAACGTAGTCTTCGCCCATCTCCTCAATTACCGACGAGCGGACCATGCGCGTAAGGATGGCCGCCAGGGCTGCGCCCAACGTGAACGATGGCAAGATGAAATCGGTCCAGTCAAAACGGCCCGACGGCGCCAGCCAGCGAAGTTTGACCGCGAAAACGTAAACCAGCATCGGTCCAATAACGAATCCAGGCAGACTGATCCCTATGAGCGCGACAATGGAAGCGAGATTATCGATCCAGGTGCCACGATTCTTTCCGGCGATTACGCCCAGTGGAATGGCGATCAGTATCGCAATCAACAGCGCCGACAGCGCCAGTTGAATGGTCGCCGGATAGCGCTCAAGTATTAGTTCGATCACTGGTCGATCGGTGCGAAAGGAGCGACCCATGTCGCCGTGAAGCAAACGAACCCAATATTCGGTGTAGCGATTGTTTGCTCCGTGCCATTGAAAGTGTCGATTATTTTGAGCGTCGCGGGGAAAAGAAAAAAAGAATGGCGGCCGGTCAAGCCCATGTAGTTGGCGAAACTGCTCAAACTGTTCCGGCGTTGCTTGTTCACCGAGAACCGCGACTGCTGGATCGCCCGGAACTAGTTCAATCAGAAGCGTCACTAAAGAGACTACGGTCCAAACAACGAGCAGAAAGATTGCGAAACGCCGCAGCGCTGAAAAAACTTTATGCTTGAAAACTGAACGCACTCTGGCGTGTCTCGATTAACGGAAGGATCAAATTCGTGGGGATGATAGCATACGAGTAGGACAGCCATTCCTGTCTGTCCAGTGAGAAAACCCGGAATGTGGACCAGAAGCATTTTGCAAAAAATAAGAACGTAGCCTGCGAGGAAACCGAAATGAGTGCGTGGCCCCGACAACCGCGCTCTCGCCAGGAAATTCCTCCAGGCTACGCTCTTATGGTTGCAAGCACAGGGTGCTTGTAACCAATCCTGAAAATAGGATAGACATTCCTGCCTGTCCTCTTCGAATATTCAGATGACAGGCAAGAATGCCTGTCTTACTTTTTTGGCCGTTTGCCAAGATGCAGGGCCGCAATCCCACCCGTAAGATTCTGAAAAGTCACCTCCGTAAAGCCAATCTCTTCCATCATGGCTGCGAGTGACGTTTGGTCCGGAAAGCGCGAAACCGAATTGGGCAAATACTCGTAAGCGCTTTTAGAACCGCTTATCAAACCACCAAACAACGGCAACAGGTTCGTAAAGTAAACGCGGAAAAACGTTCGCAAGATCGGTGTCTGCGGCTTTGAAAACTCCAAAACCGCGAGCGTCCCACCCGGACGCAGAATTCTTAATAACTCCCTTAACCCACCTTCGACACTCGCAAGATTGCGCAGACCAAAGGCGATCGATGCTGCGTCGAACGACTGGTCGGGAAAGGGAAGCCTCAGCGCATCGCCTTCCACAAAAGGAATTGCCAAGCGTCGTTGTGATGACTTGGCGGCGGCGATGTCGAGCATGGGCCGGCAAAAATCCAATCCCACAACTTGAGCTTGTGTTCCGGCAACTAACGCCAGCGAAAGATCGCCCGTGCCGCACGCTACATCCAAAACCCGCGCGTTACCAACCGGAAGATTTGCGACCACCCTCTCTACTACCAAACGTCGCCAGCGCCGATCGATATTTCCGGAAAGCAGATGATTTAAAAGATCGTAACGAGTAGCGATCGTCGCAAACATCTCGCGGACGCGCTGCGCTTGCTCACGTTTCGTTGCGCTTTCTTCGTCAGACACAGTTAAGCGAAAGTTGCTGTCGATATGGTTGCAGGCAGATTGCGAATGATTTGTGATTATTCAGGTTTGGGAGCTGGTTTTGTTTGCTGCTTCGAAGATTTGGAATCTGTTGTGACGTTGGGCCCAGCTGGAAGTTCACCAAAAAGTTCTATCTTTCCGTAACGCTCAAGTTGTGGCTTGAGAACTTCCGAGTTTCCAATCACAGCTGACGCAACCGGCACATCCCAAAACAACCGGTTCGCCGCTCGCTCTAGATCACTTGAAGAGATTTTCGCCAGGTCACGTAAGCGATCGTCTCCAGATTTAATAGCGTAAGTATCAACATCGAGCCAGGCGTCGGCTGTGCCATCGTTCGTGCCGAGTTGTTTGCTCAGCATGGCCATAGCCTGGCTCCTCGCAGCCTCAAGCTCAGCTTCGGTTACTGGCTGGCTGAGTAATGACTTTAGTACCTCGTGCCCAGTCGAGAGAGTTTTGGTAGTCAACAAATTGTCCACCGTCGCACCCATCAGGAACACCCCGGGCAGCGCGAAAGCGTCATGCCGAACGAAAACCGGATTATGCGCTAAATCCGGCGCCAGCGTTTCCCAACGCTTGCGCGCCACCAGTGCGAGCAACGACGCTTCCTGCGAATCCGGATCGCTGCGGGCAAAGCCACGAACGGCTAATCTGACTTCGGCGCTTTGACCCGCCGGCGCATTCATAATGAGAATGCGCGCATCGGGAACCGCGGGCTGTTGAAATGTGGCCGGCACAATCCTCTCACTTTTGCGCCAACCCCCCAGGAGTTGTCGCAAAGTGCGATTCGCGCGCGCTCGTTCGATGCCACCGATAATCACTAATGTGGCGTTGTTGGGATTTAAAAAGCGGTCGCGCGCAAGCATGACGTCGCCGCGCTCGATACGCTCGAGCGATTCCGAAGTGCCGGAATAAGGACGTCCATAGGGAAAATCGCCAAAGAGCCTGGCGGCAATCGCCCGGTCAGCCAAAATGGTTGGCGAAATGCTGGTGTCCTTTATGATCTTGATACGGCCGTCACGGACCCTGGTGATGTTTTCCGGGGTCAGTTGGGTGCTAACCAGCGCCGTGCGAAGGATCCCGGCTATTTTTTCAAATTCGTGCGCTCGGCCCTGCATCGTTATGGTGATCGAGTCGTAATCAGTAACAACATTGAGCCGACCCTGCATTTCCTCGGTAAAATATTCTCGCGTGGCCGGGTCTGGAAAGAGCAAATCGCCAAGCAACGCGATACTGCCACCCTTGCCCGCAAGATCGAACGCGGCGCCGCTGTGGACGCGCAACTTAAGTAAGACATCCTGGTCGCCCGGTCGCGAAAGCAATAGAACGCGCAGTCCATTCAAAAGCTGGAACCGTTCGGGAGGCGCTGAAAGCTGCCCAAAAACTAACGATTGAGAAGCTGCCACAAGCGTAAGCAGCAGCGCAGACTTTTTAAGAAAACCATCAAATACAGCAAAGTTCATAAGGTTCCAGGTTGATCAGGAGCCAACTCAGTCCAGGATTTAGGCCAAAAAAAGGGAGGCAAAAACATCTTAGAGGCACGATATTTAACCGTCAACCGTTTGGCTTCTAAATGCATCCAAAGCCTCGGGTTGAACAGTATTGGCTGGCTGTCAAGCTTGAACAAGCTCACAAATACGGTACCGCTGCCCGCAGTTTTGTCAGTTCGGTATTTGAAAATGGCGTCCCGCGCGAACGAAAGTTGACGGAAAGCCGTATCCTTTGCCTGTTTGCCGGTAATACTAGTAGGAAGCGATTCCTGCAGAATCGAGTGGCGATTGCCCGAGAGAAAAACAGACGAAGTTTTGCTTGAATCCGCAGGCGCTGGCGACGGGGCGGCTTTCCAACTGTTGTATGAACGGCATCGTAATGCAGTTTTTCGTTTTGCCTATCGCTTGTCGGGAAGCGTGGAAAATGCCGAAGACTTAACCCATGATTGCTTCCTGAGTTTTATGAAAAGGGTTGGGAGTTTCGATCCCGGGCGCGCGTCATTGCGAACTTATCTATTGGCGGCCACCAGGAACCTTTGGTTAAAGCAGTTGCGCACGCTTGGTCGAGAGTCGGCGTTGGACGAGTTTGATGAGAATGGTTTAGTCGCTGTTAATAAGGCTCCGCTGGGCAGATTGCTTGATAACGAAATGTCTTTGAAGGTCGGGGAAGCGGTTGCAGCCTTGCCTCCTTTACAGCGGGAGGCGTTAGTTCTTTTTGAGTATGAGGGTCTCTCGCTAAGCGAGATTGCGAGCATGGTGGGCAGCGACGTGGGCGCGGTAAAAGCACGACTGCATCGGGCCCGCGAACGACTAAGGAAGACGCTGCAACCTTATTTGAATAGCAACAGGGAAATTGTTACTTTGGAGAAGGCTTGAAATGAGCAGCATTGAACCGGGAGACAGCTTTATCTTGGAAGATGATTTGAAGGGTTTGCTGGATCAATGGAATGCGCCAAATCCTTCGAAAGAACTCGATCAACGGGTAGCAAACAGTTATTATAGGGAGTTTGGAAGTGCAGATGCTGCTGCCAATTCAGTACTGCTCCCCCAAAGCCAAAAAGAGGTACGTGCGATGAAGTTTTGTTTCACTTGCAGGGAAGAGTTCGCGGACAAGTTTAGCTTTTGTCCCGTGGATGGTACTCCGTTAACCGCTCCTGCGGCCGAACCGGAAAAGAAGGTGATTCGCGCGGCAAGTGCCAGCGAGCCGATCAGAGTGAGCGCACGCGTTTTTGCCGCAGCCGGTTCCGCCGCTCTGGTGGATCGTGGCGAGTTTCATCTGACAATAATCGATGATGCCGGCTTGGTGGGCAGGCTTGCAAAAGAATTGTCGGACGTAGCGCATCAATATCAATTGACTTGGCCCGAATTCAAGCGTGACCCATTTGGATTCACGAAGCGTTCTCTGATCGGTTACGGGCAAATGGTGTCTAAGTTTCTTGCCAACCGCAATGTGGTGATTGCGTTGGTTGTGGCTGTGCTCGCTATCGCCGGTGTAGTCGGCATTGTGAGTATTTTGGATCGCTCTCAATCTGCCGGTACTTCTCGTGCTGGTCTCGTGGGATTTGGAGTGCTGGCCGGTGTAATTCTTATCGGTATTTTTGCTACTTGGCTTCGTAAAAACCAGAGTGCCGCAGTACTGGGAGCGCCTGACTCGGATTCCAACAACGCGGTCTTTGGCATGATTGCGGCGTTTTCAGTTTTGCTTCTACTTGTAGGAGGCGGTGTTCTTTTGAACTTTTGGCAGCAGAAGAGAACTCAAGAGCAACAGGTCGAAGATCAACTGGTTGCGGATCAGATTTTTGATATTCCTTCCGAGCAGCCGACTCCCGATGAAGGTACAGCGGGACTCAATAAAGGCAACGGCGGTGGCAGCAAGAAGCAACAGGAGAAGCCAGGCGGCGGTGGCGGCGGTGGTCGAGAAGAACAGAAGCCCGCGTCCTTTGGCAAGACTCCTCAAGTCTCGTTGACTGTGCCACAAGTTGTCGCGCCGGATCCCCACCCCCCGACAATAAAAAATCCTGCGCTGCCGGTGGCTGCAACATTGGTTGTAGATCCGATGTTAGTTCCTCCTGATGCGCGAAACCTTCCGTACGGCGACTTTAAATCGAAGAGTACAGATCCTTCTTCAGGTCCAGGCACCGGCAACGGTATCGGCACTGGCAGAGGCGGCGGCATTGGATCAGGTGAAGGCGGCGGTATTGGACCAGGACGAGGCGGCAATATCGGCGGCGGCGACTACCATGAAGGTGGCGGTGGTCCGGGTGGCGGCGGCGGCGGTACTGACTATAACAAGGTGTTCAGCGGCCATGACGTAAATACGAAGGCGCGCGTTCTTTCCAAGCCGGAGCCCCAGTACACGGAAGACGCGCGTAAGAATCAAATAACCGGGACCGTGGTCCTGCGTGCGGTGTTTACATCCGGCGGACAGGTAACAAACATCAGCGCTCGATCTGGTTTACCGTTTGGTTTGACTGAGCGAGCGATTGCCGCAGCACGGCAAATTAAGTTTGTGCCCGCTACAAAAGACGGACATGCCGTTTCGATGTACATCCAACTGGAATACAACTTCAACCTTTATTAAGGCTGGTTCTTCTTAGTGATAAAGGGCGGCGACTGGATTCAGTCGCCGCCCTTTTTTACTTTAGCCGCGGATTAACGCGGAGAGACGACAAGATCAAAAAAAAGGTCCAGTTGGATGAGTAACTATGACCTTTTCGGATTCTTATCCGCGTGAATCTGCGTTTATCCGCGGCCAAATACTCTGTTGTTAAGCACTTAACCTCTCGACGAAGCGCTTGATTCGTTTCACCCCTTCGCGCAACTGCTCCATCGAAGTAGCATAAGAAATACGAACACAACCGTCAGTGCCAAAGCTGGCGCCGTCCGTTACCACCGTCTGCCCTTCTGCCAGCAACCGCATCGCAAATTCCGCGGAACTTTTGACTTCCGCGTTCAAACAGTTGCGCACGTTGGGAAAAACATAAAATGCGCCTTCGGGCTCAGCGCAGCTCAGGCGCGGGATCCCTTTCAACGCATCCAGCAGCCACGCGCGGCGCGCCGTGTATTCATTGAGCATCGCGGCGACAGAATCTTGTGGTCCATTCAAGGCCTCGACCGCGGCGCTTTGCGCAATGGAGTTAGCATTACTGGTCGAGTGTCCCTGGACCTTCAGCATTGCGCCGGTCCATTCGCGCGGCGCCAGCGCGTAGCCCATACGCCAACCGGTCATTGCATATGTCTTGGAAAAAGAGCCGGCGATGCAAAGGCGCTGTCGCAGCCTTTCGGGCAAACCAGCCGCACTGAAAACTTCAGCAGGTGGGTAAACGAAACGCAGATAGCATTCGTCGGAAATCACATAGATTCCGCGATCGGCCAGCTTTTCCATTATTCGCTCGAATTCGCCGGGCGGGATTACGCGGCCAGAAGGATTGTTAGGCGAGTTGAGAATTATCAGCTTGGTGCGCGGTGTTATTGCCTTCTCGACTTGCGCGGCTGTTAGCAGGAAACCAGTGTCTTCCGTGTCAATAAATACCGGCGTCGCCCGAGCGAAAGTCACGATCTCTGGGAACGTCACCCAGTAGGGTCTTGGCAACAACACTTCGTCGCCCGGATTTACCAGCGTTACGACCGCATTGAATATCGCTTGCTTGCCGCCCGAAGTGCCCATCACTTCCGAGCGTTCATAGCCCGTCCCAAACTCGCGCTGATAAAAGTCGATGATTGCTTGCTGTAGTTCGCGAGTGCCGGCAGTGGCCGTGTACTTCGTGCGGCCGGCAACCATCGCTCGGTCAGCAGCTTGCTTGATGTTCTCAGGAGTATCAAAATCCGGTTCACCTGCTCCAAAGTCGACCACGCTGACGCCTTGCGCGCGTAAAGCTTCCGCCGCTTGCATTGCCGCCAGCGTGGCCGACACTTGCATCTTCGCGACGTTTTCTGAAACCGGAAATAGCGAAGAGGCTGGCTTAGTCATTAGCGGTCCGCTTTACTTTCTGTTTCATTCGCGCTTCGACCGGGGGCGGCACCAATCCATCCAACGTGCCACCTAATTGAAAAACCTCTTTCACGAGCCGCGAGCTAACATACGAGTAAGTTTCCGCGGGCATCATGAAAACAGTTTCAATGGACGGCTCCAGCCGCCGGTTCATCAACGCCATTTGTAGTTCGTATTCATAATCTGAAATCGCGCGAATACCGCGCACTATCGCGTTGGCCTGTTGCGCGACCGCATACTGCACCAACAAGCCCTCAAAATGGTCAACGCGAACAGCGCACAAGCCGCGGTTAATTTGCTGTAGAACCTGCGACAGCATTTCGCGTCGTTCATCAATGGTAAAGAAGGGCTGCTTTTCAGGATGGACCAGGATGGCGACTATGATTTCGTCAAAGAGTTTGCAACCCCGCTCAATGATGTCGAGATGTCCGTTTGTGACTGGATCAAACGAGCCGGGATAGATTGCGCGTCGCATGGATAGGGATGGTAAATGGTAAATGGCAAATGGTAAATAGCGTAGCGGGTTGCAGGTAAAAACCGTTGATAAGCAAGATGAAAAGGAGTATGAAAGGGCCCCGTCTCTTTTCGAACGCTATTCCCGAACAGCGCGTCTTCATTTGAGGACCACAATTGTTTTTAGCTTGCGCACGAAGATAGCCACCGGGAAGTTTACTAATTCACGCTTGGCTTGGTGGCAAACAGCATTCTCACGCCCACAACAGGAGAAACCGAAATGACAAAGAGAAAGAAGGGTGTGACCCGGAGACGCTTCCTGGAGCAAGTCGGTCTGGCGGGAGGCTCCGCCGCGCTTTACGAGACGATGACTGCGCTCGGACTGATCAATCTTCCCGAAGCGTGGGCTGGTCCACCTAACCTTCCCCAGGGATCGGGAAAAGGCAAATCAGTCCTAATCCTCGGCGCCGGCATCGCCGGGCTGACCGCTGCTTACGAACTGACGCGCGCAAACTATAACTGCCAGGTTATCGAATTGACTGACCGGGCGGGTGGACGGAATCACACGGCGCGGCGCGGCACTGTACTCAAAGAAGTGAATGAGAAGGGCGATGAGACCGAACAGGTTTGCGAGTTCGACGAGGGACTCTATCTGAATCTGGGACCCGGACGTCTCCCGTACCATCACCGAAGAGCGCTCCACTACTGCAAGGAATTAGGCGTAGCACTTGAAGTCTACGTCATGGAGACGATGGCTAATTTGTTTCAGAGTGACAAAGCATTCGGCGGCCAACCACAGATACGGCGGCGCATCGCCAACGACATGCAGGGCTATATCGCCGAGATGTTGGCAAAAGCTGTCAACCAAAACGCCCTCAACGCAGAGCTCGACGCCGCGGACCGCAACAACCTGCTGTGTCTCTTGAAGAATTTTGGCGACCTCGGCGAGAACGACATGTGCAGCTCGTGCGGCAAGATTAAATGTAAGACGTGCAATGCGGGTTGTCAGGCCTGCGTGAGCTGCGGTAAGCAGTGCCTCACTTGTTTCGAGTATAGCGGCTCTACGCGTTCCGGTTGTGAAAAGCCGATAACCGTTTATGAGTCCTGCGAGCCGGAAACGAAGCTCGCGCTGAAGGACCTGCTTAGCTCGGAATTCTGGACCCACCGCTTCTACCAGTCGTTCGAGTACGAATGGCAGCCGACTCTTTTTCAGCCGGTGGGCGGCATGGATAAGATCGTTGCCGGCTTTGTGCGCAAGATCGGCTCACTCATCCGATACGACACCAAGGTGCTGGACATACAGATTCGCAACAACGGCGTCGCGGTAGTTACCGAAAGCAGCGGAGTGCGCAACACCATTGAAGCGGATTACTGCATCAGCAATATTCCGTTGCCGCTGCTCCAGAAAATCAATAACAACTTCGATCCCACGTTCGCTGCTGCGGTCAAGCAGTGTAAGTATGATCCGACGTGCAAGCTCGGCTGGCAGGCCAACGAACGATTCTGGGAATCAAACAAGAACCAGATTTACGGCGGCATCAGTTATACGGACGACCCGATCACGCAGATGTGGTATCCGTCGTATGACTACTTCACAAAAAACGGCACGCTGACTGGCGTCTATAACTACGATCAGGATGCCATCGCCTTCGGCAAATTGAGCCTGGAGCAACGCATCATTACTGCACGACAAGGCGCAAGCAAGTTTCATCCGGAGTTTGTGGACACACGACTGGTCCCCTCAGACAAGGCTATATCCATCGCCTGGCAAAATATTCCGAATGAGGGCGGCGGCTGGGCCAACTGGGATCCGAATAGCGCAGCCGACGCGCAGGCGTACGCGCGCTTGTTGGCTCCCGATCGTCGTTTCTTTGTGGTGGGTGACCAGGTATCGCAACTGCCGGGTTGGCAGGAAGGAGCGATGATGTCTGCACAACACGTCGTCGAGCAAATAGGTGGCAGACGACTGCTAACCGTGCCACTGATCAGGCATGCCCCCAATACACGACGACTGATCCATGGCCGTAGTTAAGCCTACATCGCTGTTTGGCTAGTTACTATTGAGGGATCCAGCCGCCGGATGGTTTCCTCAACCTGGTTAACCGGAAAAGTTAGTTTTGTTGTCGCGTTCTCAGTTGTTGTTCTTGACACTTCTTACGGGCAATGCTTCAATAACTGCCGGACCAAACGTGGTGAGTTAAGGCGACTTGCGGCCACGTAAAACAATCGGCTAAACAGCTCGGCGAGTCTTCTTAACAAGACTGACGAAAAGGCTTTGGCAAGCCCCGCGTTGTTTGGCGCGGGGCTTTTTATGTAGGACAGGCATTCCTGCCTGTCCATCGATCGACGGGACGACCCAAGCGTGTCTGCGCTACTAAAAAGGGACAGACAGGAATGTCTGTCCTACTAACAATGGCCAATTTTCTCGACACACTAAAAGACCGGATCGTCGTCTTTGACGGCGCGATGGGCACGAATATTCAGGTGCAGAACCTGACGCCTGAAGATTTCGGCGGGCTCGATGGTTGCAATGAATACCTGGTCGTGACCAAACCCGAAGCGGTTGAGAAAGTGCACGCCGGATTTTTGGAAGCTGGTTGCGATGTCATTGAGACGGACACTTTTGGTGCGGCCTCTATCGTCCTGGCGGAATACGACATTGCCGACAAAGCTTACGAGTTGAATCTGAAAGCTGCGCAGCTTGCGAAACGAATTGCGGCTGATTTTTCAACTAAAGAAAGGCCGCGCTGGGTTGCAGGTTCGATGGGTCCTACCACAAAGCTGCCATCCCTTGGTCACATTTCGTTCCTCGACATGAAGAAGTCCTACTACGACCAGGTGCGTGGGCTGATTGATGGCGGCGCCGATCTTCTAATTGTGGAAACCTGCCAGGACTTGTTGCAAACCAAGTCTGCGCTCTCTGCAATTTTTGCTTACTTTGAAGAGATCAAACGCCGTGTCCCCGTAATCGCACAAGTAACTATAGAGGCTTTCGGCACCATGTTGATGGGCACGGAGATTGGTGCCGCACTGACTGCGCTCGAGCCATTCCCTATTGACGTAATCGGAATGAACTGTGCGACTGGTCCGAAGCAGATGAGCGAAAACGTTCGTTATCTTTGCCAGAACGCGACATTGCCCGTTTCGGTTATTCCCAACGCGGGCATTCCTGAAAATGTCGGTGGCCACGCCCATTATAAGGAGACGCCGGAATCGCTTGCTGGAGATCTAGCGCACTTCGCGCGCGACCTTGGCGTAAATATTGTCGGCGGCTGCTGCGGAACTACGCCCGCGCATTTGCGTGCGGTGGTGGACGCAGTTAAGGACATCACTCCAGCAAAACGAAACAACGAACGGTTGGCGGCCGCCTCTTCCAATTTCATTCAGCAGCCTTACCGGCAGGACACTTCGTTCCTGATCATTGGCGAACGCGTGAATGCAAGCGGCTCAAGGAAGATGCGCGATCTGTTGGGTGCCGAAGACTGGGATGGTCTCGTCTCTTTAGCAAAGGAACAGGAACGTGAAGGCGCACACGTGCTCGATGTGAACGTGGACTTC
>DATNOG010000105.1:0-12641 GCA_035601415.1 Pyrinomonadaceae bacterium
TATGTTCAGGCGGGAGACATCGTTAAGGGCGGGCAACAAGATCGCATGATGGGGGTTGATTTCATCGTGCCACCGAAATCCGGCCGCATGCCCATCGCGGCGTTTTGCGTTGAGCACGGCAGATGGAGCGGGCGCGGAAACGAACGGGCAGGGGTCTTCAACAGTTCTGCGGATGCGGTGGCTACCAGGGAGATCAAGCTGGCGGCAAAGAGTTCCAATTCGCAGGGCGCTGTTTGGGAAAATGTGAGAATTGCGCAGGACAAGCTCAGTGAAAGTGTAGGTACACGGGTGAACTCAACCGTCTCGGCTTCCAGCCTGCAACTTGCGATCGAAAATACTCGAGTGCGGGCGACGGCTGACAGTTATATTAAAACGCTGGTTAACATAGCGGATCGGAACGACGATGTGATTGGTTACGTTTTCGCAATCAATGGAAACGTAAACAGCGCCGATGTCTATTCCTCGAACGCGTTATTCAAGAAGCTCTGGCCCAAACTGCTTAAGGCAAACGCGATCGAAGCAATTGCAGAGCTGCAGAAAGAAACGTTTAAGCCGACTTCAGTCGAAAAAGCGAAGACGTTTCTAAGTGACGCCGAAAAGCCGCGGCCATCTGAAAAGGCGGTGACGGCTCGGGTAAAGGTTGTGACGCGTGAAGACAACAACAATGTCTTCTTTGAAACGAAGGATGATGCTCAGGACGGCGCCTGGGTGCACCGCAACTACATTAAGAAGAACTAGGCGTGTCGGGTGTCGGGTGTCGGGTGTCGGGTGTCAGGTGCCGGGTGTTTTCGAGTTCAAGTTTCGCGTTCGAGTTTCGAGTTTTAGGATTCAGATCCTAAATCTGACACCCGACACCTGACACCTGAGACCCGAACCCAAGTTCTCAATGCGCCACCTTGGTTGAATAAAGCACGCCATACATCTCGTCCTGATGCTTGGGAAAGCCGCGGCCGTTACTCGAAAGCATTATATTTATCATCTGCACTTGCCCTGCGTATTTGCGGTAAGCTAGCCATTGTAGTCTGCGAAAGCCATCGGGCTTTTCCGGATTCGATTCGCGAAATTGCACGCCCCTCAAACCGTCAATCTGTACCCACTTCAGCTCGTCAACCTCAAAGTGCTTCATGCGGGTCTCAGCCTGGTCATAAAACGCCTGGATGCTCGAGTCGGTAGGAAAACTGTCATTCATCGGCGAGATGCTGACTATCAAGTGCGCAGCTTCATCACCGCCCGGTGAGCTCCAAACAAGCTCCTGGAATTCGCTGCTGTCCTGCTTCCAGTTTGGCGGGGCCGTCCATGACATCCCCTGCCGGTCCCACTTAACTTCCTGCCCACCGGCCAGAGCTTGAGTTTGCGCCGCCGTCGGTTTTCCTTTCTCGGCTTCACTTGAACTCGACGAAGATTTTTCGGAGCCGGAGCCGCCGGAATTGCTTGCAGTTCTTAATTTCGTACCGAGGTTACACAATGACAAGGCAAAGCCAAGCACAAGAATGGTCGGAATCTGTTTCATGGGCCACACTCACAAGCAGAAGACTGGAAGAGCAGTGAGCTTCTATTGCAAAACAGACCCTTAAGTCAATGTTTTACTGGGACCGCGGGCGTCTCGCCCGCAATGAGCGCGCAGCGCGAAAGAGTTAGTAACGGAACCTCTCACCTTTCGTGCTAACTAAAACAGTTTGCATTACAAATCGCGCGCGCGCGTGTTATCCTACGGCTTCCCTCTAACACCCCCTTTAATTAAACCGAGCATGCGCTCGAAGCTTCGGAGAAATCTATGAAAACCGTGAACTGGAAAGCATCGACATCATTCTGTCTTTCTGTAGTGGGTCTATTGATCCTGGTTGGCAGCGGCTGTCAACGCGCGGACACAAATGCAAATACAAATCTGGCTGCCAACGCCAACACTTCGCCGGCGAATGTGAACGCATCTCACGCCGCCTCGGCGGGCATTGCCGCGCGCGAGCCGGACCAGTATCGCGCGACTCTTGTGTTTAGCGCTGAGACGGAAGGCGGCCAGAAGACGGTCGGCATTCCCACGTTGTCGGTCGATGTGGCCCGGAACGGCGCCGATCGCCGCGTGGCTTTCAAACTTCCAGATGGCTCAGACCTGATCTATCTCGAACAAGGAGACAAACACATTGTGCTGGCGCCGGGCCGCAAACAATATGCTGAACTCACGCCCGAAGCCACCGGGTTCCAATTACAAAAACTGATGACACCCGGCCAGCTCGTTTCTTACCTGGAAAAATTACGGGGCGTGGAAAGAGTTGGCGACGACACGATCAACGGCCGCACCGCGGACAAATATCGTTATGCAAATACGACCAACACCTCGACCTCAGCGGGTCAGGTGAACACCGAAGCGTTTGTTTACGTTGACAAGGAAACAGGACTGCCCTTGCGTTCCGAGTTGTACACAGAAGCGAGCGGGAATGTACAAGGTGTGAAAGGCGCAAAAATTGTGGCGGAGATGCGCGACATCAGCACCACAGTCGATCCGACACTTTTTCAGGTTCCGGCAGGTTTGAACAAAGTGCCACCCGAGCAAGTGCGCGCGCAAATTGATGCGTTCACCGGCACCATAGCCGCGCTCGTCAAAGCGCTGCTCAGCAATATGGCGCCACAGGGCGCCTCCAACTCGGCATCACCGACGATGGCGTCACCTTCAGCCTCGCCCTCGGTGAGAGCAACCTACTAGGACAAACGATGAGATACCTACTGGTTCTGCTTCTCGGTTTGGTGGTCGGCGGCGCGGCCACCATATTTTTTCTTGGCACTCCGCGCGCGAAAGCAATTCCCGGCACAAAGGTGCAGACGCCGGGAGCCGGCGGCGATCCACCGAGCACCGTGGTTGTGTCCATGAATAGTGGCTTTGTCGATGAGATGCTGGCCTCGGTGTTCCGCGATCTTGGCCCACCGTCGTTCAACCTGTCGCAAACTACTTCGGCTTCTCCTTTTGCGAAGATCGAGAACGCGGCGTTTCAAAGCGGGTGCGCCAACAGCGTGACACTTGCGGCAGAAGGCGAAGGAGTGAAGACCGCGGTGCAATTTGCAAACGGCAACATCTCCGCGCCGCTTGTCTTCAGCGGCAGCTATGCCTTGATGGGAAACTGCATGCAATTCAAGGGCTGGGCGCAGACGACAATTCAACTCAGCTTTGATCAACCGGCCCAGACGCTGTATGGCCGCGTGAACGTCGAAGGCGTCAACCTGGAGGGCGTCGCTCCTTTTGCAAACAGCTTCGTCACCGTGTTTGTGCGCACCGCAATCGATCAACGAATTAATCCGCTGATGTTGTTACGTCCGTCGCAGTTGCAATTAATGATTCCGGTAAAGGGAAGCAATGGGACGGTGAAGGCGCATGTGAAGGACGTGCGATCGGAAGTGCGGGACGGCATGCTGCGTTTGCACATTACTTACGACTTCAGTGGCGAGAAGGGGCAACAGCCGCAGACTTGAATACATTTGAATTCGGACAAGTAGTTCAGAGTACAAGCTTCAGCTTGAGGTTTACCGACGACACGCAAGCTAAAGCTTGTACTCTGAACTTCTTTAGGGCAGCCTAACTTTCGCGGCTTCTTCCTCGGGCGAATCGTGCTGCGGTGAAACCCCAACACCATGTTTGTAGGCAAGTTCGCCCCCGAGCCAGCCGGATATCGAAATCAAAATCACTCCCAGAAACGAGAGCAGGAAAGGAATTCGCAAGTGGTAGTTAACCCAATGCGCGCCCATCCGCATGCGAAAGTAAAGGCTTATCGCAAAGACAATCAAGGCGATGATGTTCAATCGCGCGTGCCAGTCTGCAATTCGTTTTACGCCGGTGTCTTTGATACTTAGCCAGTCGATGATGCCGGGTATAGCGGCTGCAACTGCGCCAAGACATCCCACCGCCAACATGGCTTTCGCAATCAGGTTAAGACTGGAGTTGCGCCAAAAACAAAAAATCACGTCGCAGAGAAACGACGTGGACCAGAGAGCGATCGGAAATGGAATCAGAATCGGGTGGACGGGATGCCCACCAATGCTGGCCTTGCTTGCCATGGGGAGTTCCTCCTTTTTGAAAGAAAGAGAATTGCAAGAATCGCCAAACTAAACGATCGTCATTCTGTTCCCGCTTGGCGAACGCGTCAAGGTTTAATAAAGAAATTCTTCGCTTCATCACAGCGTTGCTTCGTTCGTTCCAGCCGCACTGCTTTCGGCCAGACTGCGCTGGCGCGCAAAATGATCCTCGATTTCCCGGGCCGTTTTCTTCCCAACAAAAGGCGTCAACTCCATCGCCGATGCAGCGGCTATTCGTTGGATAGAACCAAAGTGTCTTAACAGTCGACCTTTGCGCTTCTCTCCTACGCCGGGAATTTCCGACAACTCCGAAGTGAAATCCCGCAGCTCGCGTCGCTTGCGGTGATAACTCAAAGCGTAGCGGTGCGTTTCGTCGCGAATCATTTGCAGCAAACGCAGAATCAGCGAATGCGGATCGAGAAAGATAGGTTCGTGTTCGCGGCCTTTAACGAGCAGATAAGAAACCTGATTGTGTTTTAGTGGAGGCTTCACCACGCCCACCATCGCAATTGCTTCCAAATCAAGTTCGCGCATCGCTTCCGCGGCCGCCGCCAGTTGCCCCTTGCCGCCGTCGATCATAATTAGATCCGGCAGAGGCTTTACTTCAGCCAAAACGCGCCGGTAACGTCTGAGCACTGCTTCATGCATCGACGCAAAATCGTTTGCGCCTACCACGTCGCGAATACGAAACTTGCGATACTCCGCGCGGTTCATCTTGCCATTATCGCAAACAACCATGCCGGCAACATTCTCGGCGCCCTGAATGTGCGAAATATCAAACGACTCGATGCGCGCCGGAAAGCGTGGCAGTTCGAGCGTCTCTTGCAATTCCTCCAACACCCGTTTCATGTCTGGTTTCAAAATGCGAAAACGCTGTTCGAAAGCGAGCTTGGCGTTCTTTTCGCCGAGGTCGATCAGGTCGCGCTTCTCGCCACGCTGCGTGTAGTGAATTTTCACGCGTCGCCCTTTTCGTTTCGTGAGCGCCTGCTCGAGCAGCTCGCGATCTTTGAAATCAACGGGGACATGAATCTCTTTCGGTACGTAATCCGTGGCGTAGTACTGGGCCAGCACTTCGCCGAGAAACGGCGCCGGATCGAAATCATCTTCCGGCAAGTCTTCCCAGAAGAATTCGCGGCGGCCGACGATGTGGCCTTCGCGCATGGTGAAAAGCTGCAAAGCCAGGCGCTGGCCTTCGCGATAGTAGGCAAAAATGTCAACGTCGCGAGCACTCGTGGTCGCCATCTTCTGCTGTTCGGAAAGTTTGTTTACTGTCTTGCGCAGGTCGCGATACTTCGCGGCCATCTCGTAGCGCATTTCTTCGCTGGCCTGGTCCATGCGTTCTTCCAGCGTGTCGGCCAGCTCGGTGTTTCGACCTTCAAGCAAAAGACGCACGTCGCGCACTGCCTCCTGATACTGATCCGCAGTGCACAATCCCTTAACGCATGGGCCAAGGCAACGCTTGATGTGATACTCAAGGCACGGTCGCGGCGCCTTGCCGTCGATCTCTATGTCGCAGGTGCGCAATTGGAATGTTCGGTTAATGACATCGATCGTCTTGCGGGCCATTGACGCAGGTAGAAACGGACCGAAATAAAGTGCGCCGTCTTTCTGAATGCGCCGGGTAATTACGGCCTTGGGAAATGGTTCGTTGATCGTCAGCTTGAGATGCGGATACGACTTGTCGTCTTTTAGATTGACGTTGTAACGCGGCTTATGTTTTTTGGTGAGCGTGGCTTCGAGTATCAACGCCTCGACTTCGTTGTCAGTGACGATGAACTCAACGTCGGCGATTTGTTTGACCAGCGCGTCGGTCTTGCGATCGAAAGGGCGCGCTTGAAAGTACGAGCGCACTCGGCTGCGCAGGCGTTTGGCTTTGCCGATATAGATGATTTTGCCGGCGCTGTCCTTGTAAAGATAGACGCCGGCGGAAACTGGTATTTCCTTGAGTTTTTCAGCTAATGTCACTGCTTGTTGCTACCGCTTACTTGAGCTATACGGTCACATTCTAACGCACGAATTCAGTCAAGACTACGAAGGCCAAATAGCTTGAAAGTTGCTGGCCTCGTTTTACCGGGAGCGCGGGCGTCTCGCCCGCAATGAGCGCAAAGCGCGAAAAGAGCCAGAGGACAAACTGATTTAATGGATCTTGCGCTCTAGCGCAGCAGGCGGGCGAGACGTCCGCGGTCCCAGTAAGAACATGAATTTTCCATTCATACTTTCGGCAGGACGACAGTTCGACGCGGTCGGCTTTGGCCTCAATGCGGTCGATCATTTGATCGTCGTGGCGGAGTATCCTGCCTTCGACACCAAGATTCGTTTGCTCGAACACAGACAGACGGCGGGTGGACAGACCGCCACCGCAATGGTCGCGCTGCAACGCCTGGGTCTGAAGACTGCATACGCGGGACGGTTTGGGTCAGACGCGGAAGGGCAATTCGGCTTTCGAGCGTTGCAGCAAGAAGGCGTCGATTGTAAATTCGCAGAGGTGATCGAAGGCGCGCGCAATCAGCTTGCTTTCATCATCATCGACGCACGCAACGGCGAGCGCACAATCATCTGGGACCGCGATGATCGCGTTTCTTATGCAGCGGAAGAAGCGCCAGTGGCGTTGGCAGTGCAAGGGCGCGTGCTGCATCTCGATGCTCACGATCCGCCGGCATGTGTGCGCATGGCCGAGGCAGCGCGCGCTGAGCGCACGATTGTTTCTGCTGACATCGACAACATCTACGATGGATTGCCACAACTGCTTCCGCTAATTGATATCCTGATCACCTCGGCAGAGTTTCCGCATCGCTTGACCGGCATCGCGGATGAACGGGCGTCGCTGGTGGAACTAAAGGCGCGTTACGGATGTGGAATTGTCGGCCTGACAAAAGGCGCACGCGGCGCCGTAGTTCTTTGCAACGGAAAATTTCTCGAAGCGCCTGCTTGTAAGGTTCCGCAAGGTTGCCGCGACACAACGGGTGCAGGCGACGCGTTCCATGGTGGCTTTCTGTTTGGTTTGTTAACCGGCGAAGATATTGAGGGAAGTCTGCGCCTGGGTAATGCGGTAGCTGCGCTCAAGTGCCGCGATCTGGGCGCGCGCACCGCGCTGCCACGCGAGAATGAAGTTAAGGAATTTCTTCTAAGACAGGATTAAACTGATTAGCAGGATTACAAAACCCCTGAGTAACTTAATTATCTATCGGTCAAAGTTCTTCGGATCTTATTCTGTTAATCTTGTCAATCCTGTCCTTAGAAAATCAATGGAGGCATCGAAGTGGAAAAGTTATTTCTGCCGGTTCTTCTAGGCACCAATCGCAAGCAGCGCAACAGCCTGCATCCGGCGAAGTGGTTGGTAAGCGAGATGGAAAAGCGAACTGAGATTGAAACGCAGTTATTTGACGCAGGCGATTTTGCGTTCCCTCATGATGACTATGGCCAGGGGATTAAAGATCGCTTTCCGGAATGGCGCGATGCGATCATCCGGGCGGATGGTTTAGTAATAGTTTCACCTGAATATAACCACGGCTACCCCGGTACATTGAAAGCCATTCTGGATTTACTGCTGAAGGAGTACATACACAAAGCGGTTGCTTTTGTGGGCGTGTCGGCTGGTCCATGGGGAGGCACACGCGTGATCGAAGCCATGGTGCCGATGGTGCGCGAGTTGGGTCTGGCCGTAACATTCTCGGACCTAAACTTCCCAAAGGTACAAAAAACGTTTGACACTGAAGGGAGACTTTTAGATCCAGCTGTTGAGAAACGCGCCACGGCTTTTTTGGATGAACTGGTTTGGATGAGTCGCACGCTAAAGTGGGGCCGCGAAAATGTGCCGTCAAGATTCCATTAGAGCCAAGAATCCGACAATTCCTGCGGCTTTTTGCTTGGCTCGCCAGTTCAGGTCAATTACAATCAAAAAAGGAGTATGACCATGGTGACGATTACTTTTTCCGATCGCGAAACAGAGAAACGCGCACTGGCCTTCTTGCTGGGCCGTTTCTCAGGTCACGTCCTTCGTTCAGGTGAGCATTTGATTCCGGAAGCCGCGCTGGAAGCTCTTGCCGACCAAAATATTCCCTTCACCGTAAAAGGCAAAACTACTTATGAACAGCAGATGGCGGCGATTCGAGATTCTGCTTCCTCTTCAGTTCAATGACGGGCGAGAAGTACCTTCCGAATGGCTCGCTGAAGCGGTACTAGAAGTCGTGGATCACTTTGGTGCAGCCAGCTATGAAACTCAAAAAGTAGAAAGGTCACTGGCGCTCCAGCGGAATTCTTTATCGAGACAACCTCGTGAAACTCGTGGTTGACGTTCCGGATTTGGCTGAGTACCGCGAGTGGATGAAGGAGTTCAAGGCTCGATGGAAGGAACGGCTCCAACAAATGGATCTATGGATGATCAGTTCTGAAATTGAGATTGAATAAAGATCCGTTACATTAACCTGTACAGCTTTATGCTCCAGTCGGTAGCGCAACCGCCAAGTGTTTTCTGAATAGAGCCAGCACTCGTCGCCAGGCATCTGCCGCAGCCTCAGCGTCATAGACTTCGGGACGAGTATCATTGAAGAAAGCGTGATCCGCATCGTAACTGACCACCTCAACAGGCAGATCGTATTTGCGCGCAGCCTCTTTCAAAATGTTTACCTTCGCAGGATTGATCCACTTGTCTCGCTCGCCGGCGATGAAGAGCGTCGGCACGATCAAGTTTTTCAACACGTCTTCTTCGGGAATGTCGCCATAGAAAGGCGCGGCGGCGGAGAGTTCTGAAATTTCACAAGCAGCGCGCAGCGCGAATGTGCCGCCCATGCAATAGCCGGTGATGCCAAGCTTTTGCACGTGGTACTTCGCTCGGGCTTCCGCGATCGTTTGGCGAATTATTTCCATGCCGTCTTCAATTGCCAACGCCTGCATTAGCTGGCTTGCCTCTGCGGTGCTCTTCGCCAGCTTCCCTCGATAAAGATCTGGCGCCAAGCAAAGATAGCCTTCATTCGCATAACGACCGGCAATATCGCGCATGTGATCGTTTATGCCCCAATATTCCTGAATCAGTAGCACTGCTGCTTTTGTGTCGTTGTCAGGACGGGCCACATGAGCGGTCGTCGCGCCGCGCGAGGTGTTGAGAGCAAGTGTTTCAGTTTTCATGGCGTTGCAACCTCCCGAATTCATAGCCGTTGGAACCAAATGCCAAGAATTATAGACCAGAGAGGAAATAATTTCTCGTTCCTGATAGTTGTCGTTACTGATGCAGTTGGACCGGTTTAGAAAATCAGAGTGCGGCTTACGGCATGAGGTCAGTACCACCACGCGGTAGCGGGTGGGTTCTTCATCGCAGCGATTCACAGAGATGAGCGGGCACGAGTTCCAGGTCGACCACCCACCCGCTACCGCGTGGTGGTACTGACCTCATGCCACTTGCCGGCGTAAACCACAGGGGCAGCGAACTCACTGACCGTCATGCCCTGCGACAGAACCAATCCTACAAATTCGGCTCGACTAGTGATATAAAGCTGACGCTCTGCGAACAATCTCCGCGTCTATTAGTCAATAACACAATGAAAGTTTTGGCTGTTCTCCTGGTCGCGCTAATCTTGGCTTTCGAGCTATCGCCCGCACCCACAAAAATCCAGCCTGCCGATCTTGTTCTAAAAAGCGGCAACATCTACACGGTGAACGACCGTCAACCCAAAGCAGAAGCCGTTGCCGTAAAAAGCGAACGCATTATTTTTGTCGGCTCAAATCGCGACGTACAAAAGTACATTGGCAAAAACACTCGCGTCATAGATTTCAAAGGCGAGACAGTGGTGCCAGGCATGACTGACGCGCATCATCACCTCGAAGGCGTCGGCTTTCGCGAGATGACGCTCAACCTCGAGGGCGTCAACAGCCTTGAAGAATTTCTGGCGAAAGTTAAAGCACGAGTAGACCAGGCAAAACCTGGCGAGTGGGTAACGGGCCGCGGCTGGATCGAAACGTTCTGGACGCCGCCGGTGTTTCCCACGCGCTGGGACCTCGACAAGGTTTCGCCGGTTAACCCGGTTGTGCTGACGCGCGCAGATGGTCACGGCATAGTCGTGAACAGCGCCGCTTTGAAGGTAGCCGGAATTGATAAGAACACGCCCAGCCCTTTCGGCGGTGAAATATCAAAAGACAAACAGAGCGGCGAGCCGAACGGAATGTTGCTCGATGCCGCGCAAGGTTTATTGCGGCGTCACATCCCGCCAACCACGACAGCGGATGAAGAGCGCGCGATCGTGCTGGGCGTGAACCGCGATGTGAGCCTGGGTTGGACTCAAGTGCAGAATCCCGGCGGCAGTTATGAGGAAATCGATCTGTACAAGAAACTTTACGCTGCCGGACAGATTAAGCTGCGGATCTACAAAGCCGTCTCCGCGCCCGGAGCGGAAGCGGAACGACTTTTCCATGATGGTCCAATCATTGGTGCCTACGGCAATCGCCTGACAGTGCGCACGATAAAACTTTATGCTGACGGCTCGCTCGGTTCGCGCAGCGCGGCGTTGCTGGCTCCCTATTCCGATAAGCCCGACACTTCCGGCTTTCTTACGATCAAGGAAGAAACGCTACAACCAATACTTCAGGATGCATTGCGCAAAGGCATCCAGGTGCAGACGCATGCGATCGGCGATCTCGGCAACCGTTTCATCATCGACGAGTATGAAAAGGCAATGAAGGCGGTGCCGAAAGAGCAGTGGAAAATCAGGTCGCCGCGTTGGCGCGTTGAGCATTCGCAAATCGTCAACCCGGTTGATATTCCGCGTTTTGCAAAGCTCGGAATCATTCCTTCAATGCAAGCGTCCCATGCGATTGGCGATTTGCACTTCGCGCCTGCGCGTTTGGGAATTGAACGGCTCAAGGGCGCATACGCGTGGCGGAGTTTCGTTAAATCAGGATCGATTATTCCCGGTGGTTCCGATGCTCCCGTCGAACGCGGCGAGCCAATGATTGAATTTTACGCGGCGGTTGCGCGCAAAGATTTGAAAGGATTCTCAGGCGAAGGCTGGCATCCGGAAGAAGCGCTGACGCGCGAAGAGGCAATCAAGATGTTCACCATTTGGGCCGCGTACGCTGCTTTTGAAGAAGATCTGCGCGGTTCAATTGAGGCGGGGAAATTGGCAGACTTTACCATTCTCTCGGCTGACATCATGAAGATTCCTGAGGCGGAAATTCTGAAGACACGCTGCCTGATGACAATCATCGGCGGCGAGATCGTTTATGAAACTCGTTAGTCATTATGTGAGAACAATCTAGAAATAAAACGTACTAGAGAAGTTCACATGAAACAATCCCGAATAATTGCCATTTTCTCTGGCGCGCTCTTGATGTTTGTTATTAACGCTTCGTTCATTGCCCAGAATATTCCGCCAAATCCGAGCTCTACGCTAGCTCCTCCCGTCAGATTGAGTTTGATTGTTACCGACAAGTCTGATCATTCGCTCGATGAGATTCGAAAAGAAGACATTAAAGTTTTTGAGGGCAATGTAGAACAGACAATATTATTGTTGGAAAGAGACCAAAGGCCTGTTGATCTTGGCATTGCCGTCGATTCCTCCGGATCGTTTAAGGAACTGATAGGTTCAGCTCTTAGCGCTGTGCAGATAATAATTCACAGGAAACGACCTTCCGATGAAGTGTTTATCGAGCGCTTCACAAGCGGTGACAAGATCGAAACAGTTCAGGACTTCACATCTGACGAGTCCCTTTTGCTAGCGGGTCTCAAACTAATGAGAGTCGAAGGCGGCCAATCAGCGGTTATCGATGCGTTATATCTTGCAGTGGACCACACGGCGAAGCACGAACCGAAAGAGCATCGGAAAGCAGTGATATTCATAACCGACGGTGAGGACAGGGCGAGCTATTACAAACGGGAAGACCTCATCAAATTTCTGCACACAACAAATGTTCAGGTATTTGTCATTGGCATTGTTACTTTACTGGACAGCCAAGCTGGTCTTGTGCGATCGAGTCCGCGAGAAGTTGCGGAAGGATTTTTAAGAAGCGTTGCGGAGGAGAGTGGCGGTCGTCTCTTTCTTCCAAAAAACGTTGGCGAGTTGTCGAGAGCTTTAGATGAGATTGATCATGACCTCAAGAGCCAGTTCGTCATTGGCTATCAATCCACCAACGATGGCGGAAAAACAGGCTTTCGCAAGGTCGATGTCAAAGCAATTGAAGCCCCAGGCAGAGAGAAGTTGCACCTCATAACGGCTCGTGGTTACTACCTGAAACCACCGAGCTCAGATTCAAAATCGAAAGATAAGAAACCCCAATGATAAAAACTCAAGATTACCCACGTCGCAACTTTCTTTCCCTCGCCGGCAAGGGCCTGGGTCTGGCAGCACTTTCTTCCGCAACTGTCGCTTCGCTACTTAAAGACGTCTTTGCCGCCTCGAACAGCATCGCACATCTCACGCCTGCACAAGCGGCGCTGGATGAAGATTACTGGACCGTCATTCAAAATTCCTTTTCCGTCACGCGCGGCATCATCAATTTGAACAACGGCGGCGTTTCGCCCAGCCCACGCATCGTCACGGAAGCGCTGGTGCGTTACATCTGGCAACAGGAAGACGCCACTGCTTACACGATGT
>DATNOG010000106.1:0-7694 GCA_035601415.1 Pyrinomonadaceae bacterium
TTTTGCCTTTTACCTTTTCCCTTTTGCCTTCGTTTATCGGGGCGTGACTAATCCGGCAGAACGGTGACTGTCAGGGATCGTGGAGTTCGAAGAGGCGTGGTCGGCCTCACGCCCCGGCCAACTAACATTGCCGATTGCCAATTTGCGATTGCCGATTGGTTTTTAACCTCAGTGCTTTTGTCATTTCTAATGTTCGTATCAATGCATGGTTGATTAACAAACCCGATCGGCGATTGGCAATCGAAAATCGGCAATGACAGGGCCCGCGTTCCCGGCGTCGGTCTTCTAAACCGAACCTGCAAGAGGTCGGGCGGAAGGCACGAGGTTCAACCCCTCCGCGGGCTTCCAAAATCAATTTTGCGGAGTAGCTCAAGCTGGAAAGAGCGTTCGTCTCATAAACGAGAGGATGCGGGTTCGAATCCCGCCTCCGCGACCAATTTTTTCGGGGCTATGATCTAACGGGATGATGCCTGCCTTGCAAGCAGGACGTAGAGGTTCGACTCCTCTTAGCTCCACCAGATTATTTGGCGATGTAGCTCAATTGGATAAGAGAGCGTCGGTCTTGTAAACCGGACGATAAGGGTTCGACTCCCTTCATCGCCTCCAATTTCGATCTTGTAGGTTTCGATCTTGTTACGACGATAAGCGATCAGTTGATTGGCATCGTCTCTACTGTCTGACTGCTCCACCGCTGAATCCGGCGATTCTAGAGATCATCGTAAGCCTGCTGTATCTACTCGAAGATTTGGAAACACACACGAAGCAGTTCTACAAAGCGAGTTGGCGTGCTCTCAAAGAAACCATCGAGTACAACAAGGAACAGTACAGTGGCCAAACGAAGTGGGACGAGTACATTAAATTGGCCGAAGCGCAAGCGGAGAACCTCGAACAAGGACTGGTTACTCCGGAAGAAAAGGCCGACTTCAAAGCTAAGATTCGCCGTTGGCCAAAGATGTCGCAAGTCATTAAGCGTCTTGAGCAGAAAATCCAGCGCTCGTTTCCTTCATCAAGTATTTGGATGATTGGCTGTATCGCGACCTGTCATCCTTGGCTCATGCGGAGCCCTCGGATTTATGGAAATGAGCGGTTACTTTGTAGGGAAGCATGATCTGAATGAGTTAGCTGGATCTGATCATGAATCCCAACTGCATAAGTCTTTGAAGATTTTCCGCACAAAACAAATGTGGATTGCAATGACTTTACTCCTGAGTCTCGCGACCGAAATCGAAATCCACTTCCGGTTTGGACACCAACAAGACATGAGTTTTCTTTGGACGATGTTCAATAACCATTCCGACATTCCCAAGGAAATCTACGACACGAGGTATGCGGGACTGTTGATCCTAACTCAGGAATGATTTTCAAGACAGACTCCTCGCTCTCTGCTTCTTGCGGGATGGTATAACCGGCAACACGTCGGGCTTTGAACTCGAAGATGAAGGTTCGACTCCTTCTCCCGCAGCCATTTGTTTTTCAGACTCAGCTCAAGGGTACTTCGATTCACTTACATCAAAAGCAATTTCTATCTTTGGAGAGATGGTCGCGTGGCCGCAACAAGTTCTGCTCTTACTTCGGCAGTTGTTCGGCGATTAGATGAGTTATTTTGGGTGGCTGAGGGCCGAGATGGAAGGCCTGGGCACGTTGCTCGGCTTCGCGGTCCTCGGCGGTCACTCTTTCGTGCAGGCGCAAATGCTCGGCCCACGACTCAGTCACGAAGGTTTCGAGGTATCTTTCGGGGTCCGCGGTGTCACGACTTAAGTTCCAACGGATCGCGCCGTCGCGTTGACGTATCCGCTTCATCTCTTTCATTGCCTGCAAAAACTCGTCTGCGGTTTTTGGATCGATTCGATACTCCATAACAGTGATGGCCGGTCCCTCCTGTGGCTCTGTATCGATCATGACAATTGGTTCGGGCCAATGTCTAGAAGGAGTGAGCGACAAATCTTCGTCGCCAACGAGGCGATAGCGCCACGTCGCCAGGAGACCGATGAGCAGGCCAATCGCGGCGAACAAGAGTGCAGTAGAAACACCGACGCGCGCTGCCGCAAAACCCCAGACTGCGCTGCCGCCGGCGAGACCGCCAAAGAAGACCAACAGATAAACAGCCATCACCCGCGCGCGCACCCACGAAGGCGTAACTATCTGCGCAGAAACATTCAAGCTTGACAATACCGCAATCCACGCGACGCCGCCGGCTGCTAACGCGATGGCAAGCACTGCGAAGGAGTGAACATACGCAAGGGACATTGTAGCTAAGGCAAACCCGACGGTGCCTGCCGCCACCAATTGATTCATTGAAAGCCGTTCGCGGATCTTTGGCAGCAACCAGGCACCAATTATGGCGCCGAGACCGATGCAACCCAGTAGCAATCCGTAACCGAACGAGCCCAGACCCAAATGTCTACGCACTTGCTGCGCCAACAGGGCCCACAACGCGCTGGCGCAAACGATGAAGATGCCGCTGCGGATCAGCACTATTTGCATTTCCGGCGAGTTGCGTAGATAGCGTGTGCCGGTGCGCATCGCTGCGATGAGGTCTTCAGGAGGTAGCTTGCTCCGCCGTGGCGCAGGTTGCCAACGATAGATGACAACCATTATGACAATGAATGAAATTGCGTTGAGGAAAAAGACTGCCCATGGACCAGACGCGGCAACGATGAGGCCGCCTAAGGCCGGACCAAATGCACGCGCAATGTTAATGCCGACACCACTCAGCGCGATTGCCGCCGGCAATTCGTCCGCGGGAACCAACTCAGGCGTAATGGCTTGCCAGGCCGGATTACTCATCGCCGTCCCCACGCCAAGAAGAAAAGTCAGCGAGAGCAAACGGCCGGGAGTCATTTGGCCCATCAACGCCAGGACGCCCATCGCGCCCGCGGCGACCACCATCCAGATCTGCATTAGCAGCACCAGGCGACGGCGATCCACCACGTCTGCGAGCGCTCCTGCCGGCAAAGCCAACAGCACCACTGGCAGGCTGCCCGCAGTCTCCACCAGTGCCACCAGCACAGGTGAAGGCGTCAACGAGGTCATCAACCAGGACTCGCCCACGTCCTGCATCCACGTCCCGACGTTGGATATGACAGTCGCTATCCAAAGCGCACGGAACACCGATTCGCGAAGTGGACTCCAGGCGGATGCGAACACAGGGGAATCGTTCAATTTCTCTCGTTGCAGTGACATGAGGTCAGTACCACCTCGCGGTAGCGGGTGGGTCTCCTGATTGCCGATTGTCAATTGCCGATTTTCGATTGGCGGCTAGAGATAAAGCCAATTGGCAATCGGAAATCGGAAATCAAAATCCCGAAACCCACCCGCTACCGCGAGGTGGTACTGACCTCATGCCACTATGTAGTGTTTACGTAACCTTCGACTAGCGCGTGTCTGTAACCGAATACGCCAGCATGCGGTTTCCGGAAGAGACAAACATTAATCCCAGCGGTTCGTCGGTGATAAAGCGTTCGTCCAAGTCGCGCAATCTGATCTCGCGATCTGTTTCACCATTGTTGATGTTTACGCCCGCCAGACCATTGCCGTCGCGGCCTTTAAGGTCCGTGTAGAAATACATCCACTGTCCGCGCAGCGCAGCCAGCCGATCGCGATGCCACAAGAAGCGCGAGAGCCGATCGAGCTGGTGTGCCGGGTCAAGTTTGTCCAGCAACCGTTCGTCAACATCACTTGTGCGGCTGCGCGCCATGTCCACTGTGCGGTCGCGCACCAAATCTCCTGCCGAAGGCAGCGACGGCGTTGCAGGAATTGACGGCAGAGTAGGCATTCCCGAACCCGTTGAAAGACCACCGCGAACGCGCGCGAGCACGCCGAAGGTGCGAAACCGTGATGCAGCATAGCGCGTTGCGTAGTTACGAGCTGCACCGGTTGCCAGCGCCTGCAAATTGGAAACTGAAGTTCGCGCCACCAAGCCTGACCAACTTATGCTGCTGGCAACTTGCGCGATTTGTATGCCGCCAAAAGCAGTTGAAGCCATTCCTCCATAACGGAAATACAGCGATGCGGCACGCGCGGCAACGGCCGCAACCGTTCGCAGAATGCCGCGGCCGGGCGGTGTGTGCCGGGCGCGCCAGAGTTCACGACCGGACAAAGGATCAAAAGCTGCCAGCTCGTTTTGTCCGCCCACCACGACGTTGCCGCCTTCATTGAGCAGGCCAAACGCAGCGTGCTCAATCCCATGTCGAACGCGCGCGCGCCTTTTTCCATTGCTGGCATCGATGGTAATCAGGTCATCGCGATCGGCAACCATGATCGTTTCCGCATTCGGCAACAGCAGATTGGTAATGCCTTTGTCGGCGCCTTTGTAACGCCAGAGCACTTTTCCCTTGCGCGTGTCGATGGCGCTAACGCCGTAGGGCCCGCGCTCGATGGTCTCGCCGTCTTTGAGACGAGTGAATTGGCCGCCGGTGCGCACGTACAGCGTCTCGCCAGCCAAAATCATTTCCGGCGTCAAGCCCAGGTCCTTCGCTTCCCAAACCGTATCGCCGCTCTCGCGCGAGATTGCGCGCACCCGGCCATGACTTGAAATGTAAATGACACTCTCCGTGAAAATTGGATCAGCTTCAGTCAGCGCCAACCCTTCTTCGTTGACGCGAAACTTCTCGCGCAGGCGCGACTTTCCTGTTTGCGCATCGAACGACGTCAGCCCTTCATAGAAAAGGTAAAGCCGGCCGCCGGCAAAAACCGGAGCGTGATAGTTGTCCAGAGCGTATTCAACTTCGCCGTTGCCATCGGGCCAATGCGACGGCATCAGTTCCACTTCGCTGAGTTCATTTTTCCAAAGCTCATCGCCCGAACCGAGATCCAGCACGTGCAGAAGCGGGCGCCGCTTAAAGCCATCGCTAGCGCGACCCTTTGCGTCCTTTGCGAGCACGATGGCAAGGAGATTCGTCTCAGGCTCAACCGCCATCTGCATTAAGCCGCCTTTGATCTTGTCGCTGCGCCAAATGCGATTGCCGGTCATGATGTCAACTGCTTCGACACGCGTGCGTTCACTTTTTTCAAAACTCAGCAGCAGCAAATCTGAACCCGGCACCGGTGCTACGTCGTTTTCATCAAGCCCAGCATCTTTGCGGCGCCAGAGTATGTCGCCAGTCGAGCCGTCCACTGCGTAAACAGATTTCTCAGTGCCAACGATAACCACGCCCATGTCCGTTGTTTGATAAAAGCGTACCGGCTTGTCGAGTTTGGTTGTCCAGGTTTGGGCGCGGAGGCAGGAACAGGAAATAAAGAGAACAACCGGGAGGAGAAGGTATTGCAGCAGGTAAAACTTTTTCATGGTGAAAGCATACCAAAGATTGCGGCAGCGGAGTTAAGCGACCGGGACTTGAGCGGATTCGGTAAAGCAAGCAAATCTGATATTCTTGTCACCGGTTTCGTCCCGTAGTTTTTTCGAAGTTAATGCCGGCATTCATAAATATGAGAAGAATCAGTTGCGTGGTCATTTTGCTGAGCGCTTGCCTGTTGCTTTCGATAGGCGTCGCTAATGGGCAATCCACGGACATCGCTGCGCCGTCGCCGGTGCGCACAAACGAAGTCACCGGCGCGATTGCTGCACGCGACCTCGGTGATGCGCGTCTTACCGATCACTTTTACGCGTTTACTGGAACACCGGGAGATTTGCTGATCACAGTGGACGGCCGAAACATGAACGGCGACGTCGATGTGTTCACTGCGGTCGGATTGCGACCGCTCTTGAAATTTACGATCTACGAAGGTGGATCGGGGCCAATTACCAAAGGCATTTATTTGCGGCAGCGCCAGGACCTAATCCTCCGCGTGGAAGCGCGCACGCCAAACGATGACGACGCTGTCTATCGCATTCATTTTGGCGGCGCATTTGAAGCAATAGCCGGCGGACCGCTAACTGAAAACGAAAGCAATTCAGCGCAACCGGTTGCGCCCGGAACACGGGCAGCAAAGAAGGGCAGGCGAGTTTCCTCTACCGGTGCGCGTATCGCAGAACCGCCTGAGCCTGAGGTTGCGACTGCGCCATCGCCCGAACCCACACCGGCAGCGTCCGCGGAAGTTGCCAAACCAGAGACAGCACGAACTACGACGCGTAACTCGCGTAATCGCCGGCCAACTCGTGGCAACAAGCCCACTGCTTCCGGAAAGCAGGACCAGCCAGCAGAAACTGCCAGCCCTGGAACGGAGTCCCCAGCGGCAACATCTGCCGAAACGCCGGTCGAGCCACCCGCCACCGAGAGTAAGCCAGCGGCGAGGCGCCGCGGCGCGCGGCGAGGTGTGACAGCGCGCACAACTGCGCCGGCGGCAGAGCCCGAACCAAACACGGGACCACGGCTGGTCATTGAAACCAACGACGGCACGCTGATCGAACACTACATGAGCGCCTTGCATCGCGTGACAGTGGAGAACGGTTTAGTTGTTATCGTAGGAAAAGATGGGAAGATTGAGAGAGTTTTGCTGGCGAACGTCGTGCGAATGTCGATTGCGCCTTAACCAGTGACAAGTGACAAGTGACAGGTGGCAAATAACAGGTAACAGATTCGCAAATGACCAGTGTCCCTGCGTGATAAACTTGTTACTTGTCACCTGTCACTTGTCACTTATTATTTAGATTTCAAACTCGCCAGCTTGTCGCGAAACTGCGGCAGGTCCTGATTGCTGGGATCAACTTTTTCCAGATTAGCGATTGCTTTCTCTGCTTCTTTGGCATCGCCTTTTTGTAAATACATGAATGCCAGACTCGCCAGGACGCTGACGTCGCCCGGCTTCTTTGCGAGCGCCGCCTTGTACCAGGTCTCAGCCTGATCATAGTGCGCGGCTTCCATATTCGCTTCGCCCAACATCGCCAGCACTTCGTAGTTGTCAGGCTTGAGTTGGTTCGCCTTCAATAAGAACTCGACCGTCTGATCATAGCGCTGCACCTGGTACTCGAGCTTGGCGGCGGTCATCTGTGCGTCGAAATCTTTTGGATCGCTGCGCGCTTTGGCGATGGCCGCCTGCACCTGCGCAAACACTTGCTGCGGATTCTGTTGTTCATCACCGCCCTGGATCGGAGGATGGTCAGCCGGCAGGGTCTGGTTTGCTGCCATCGGGTTCATGCCTGTTGGTCCATAACGCTGGTTCATCGTGCTGGCGAAAAGAAAACCGACAATGAAGCCGAGCAGCACGCCGATGATCGCAAAAAGAAGATTGTCTCGGGTCATTATTTGTCGGCGTCTTTCATGATGCTCTTAATTTGCTCGCGCAGCTCGGGACTGTTGGTATGGCCGTGCGCTGTAATCGCGTGTTGCGTGGCTGCTTCCAGCACTTCGTCTTCAGTTCCTTCAATGCTCAGCGTACAGTTTTTTTCGCTGGGATGAAGTCGGCAATCAACAACTTTTCTTTCATGATCGGTCATTGGAATCTCCTTTTGCTGATGAATGCTTATTCTAACCTGATGTGTGGCCAAATCGGAGTTGTGAAGGTCAGCGAATGGCGACCTACATTCTCTGTTTGCACAGAGAACATGGTTCGACGATCTTCAAAGGGAGTAATTCTATTTGGGGCTGGCTTCAGCCAACTTTCTTGCCTGGTCAATTCTTTGCAAGATCGTTTGTGCTAACTCCGAACCAGGGGGCGTCTTCGCAAGCAGACGCTGCCAATAGTCAATCGCTTGCTTGTAGTTCTTTGTTTCAAAAGCTGCGCTGCCGGCGAGCTCCAATCCCTTGGCGTTATCA
>DATNOG010000107.1:0-2567 GCA_035601415.1 Pyrinomonadaceae bacterium
ACTTCGCGCTCGCGGCCTGCGTGGGCCACGATCAGCATGCGTTCCTGCGATTCGGAAAGCAGCATCTCGTAAGCCGTCATGCCGGTTTCGCGTTGCGGCACCAAAGTTAGATCGATCTCCACGCCCGTACCCGCGCGCGAGGCCATTTCGCACGACGATGAAGTCAAACCCGCGGCGCCCATGTCCTGAATGCCGGCGACCGCGCCACTGCGCATTGCCTCGAGACACGCTTCGAGCAAAAGCTTTTCCAGAAACGGATCGCCAACCTGAACAGTGGGGCGTTTTTCCAGTGCCTCCTCATCAAACTCCGCCGAGGCCATGGTTGCTCCATGAATGCCATCGCGTCCGGTTTTCGCGCCGACATAAAGAATTGGATTGCCGACACCGCTGGCCTTACCAAAGAAGATTTGGTCCTGTTTCAGTATTCCGAGCGCGAACGCATTTACGAGCGGATTGAGCGAGTAAGCGTCATCGAAAGCGACTTCGCCGCCGACTGTAGCTACGCCAAATGCGTTTCCGTAATGCGCAATGCCGCCGACAACTCCAGCCAGCAACGAACGATTGCGCCGGCCATGCTGTGGATGGTCCAACGACCCAAAGCGCAAACTGTTCATCGAGGCAATCGGCCGCGCGCCCATGGTAAACACGTCGCGCAGAATGCCCCCGACGCCGGTGGCCGCGCCCTGAAACGCTTCGATAAATGACGGATGATTGTGCGATTCGATTTTAAAAGCCACGCACCAGCCGTCGCCGACATCAACTACGCCGGCATTCTCACCCGGCGGCACGACGATGCGTGCGCCGGTGGTCGGCAATCGCTTTAAGTGAATGCGTGAAGACTTGTAGGAACAGTGTTCCGACCACATCACCGAAAAGATTCCGAGTTCGACAAAGCTCGGCTCGCGGCCCAGCAGCGACTTGATGCGATCAAACTCTTCTAAGGTGAGATTATGAGCGGTGATTACTTCGGGCGTGATGTGTTCCATAAAAAGTGATGAGTACTGAGTGCTGAGTGCTGAGTGAAAAGCAAATGGGTAGACGTCTTCTAGTCATTACTCATCACTCAGTACTCATCACTTTGTCTATCGCCGCGCGCAGTTCGTCGACCTTGATTCGTCCCAGACTCTTATAGACGACTTCGCCTTTCGCGTTGTAAAGAAACGTTGCCGGCAAAGCGCCACCCCACTTTGGATCGACCATATTGATGGCCGGCTCGGGGTCAGAAAGGTTCAACAGGTAAACAGGCATCTGCGCATGCATCTCGCGCAGAAATTTGGGCACACCCGTCTTGATGTCCGCCAAATCATCCAAAGTTACGGCAATGAAATCCAGCCCTTTAGAACGGTAGTCTGCGTCGATTTTCACCAGGTCGGGAAACTCATCGCGGCACGGATCGCACCAGGTGGCCCAGTAGTTCACCAACAGCGGCTTCGCATCGTCGCGCTTGAGCAGCGCCTGCAACCCGGCAGCATCAACTGCGACCACCGCCGGGATTGGCTTCGTCGTTCGCCCTTTTCGCTTTTGGGCAAAAACCGAAACACTCGAAATCAGGATGCCGAGTGCCGCTACCAGTAAGATTAATCCCTTTGCATGGACCATCCGGTTACGCACGTTTAATGGAACAACCAAAGGCCATGGCCGTAGTCTTCTCGATGGGCTTGCCGGCCAGCGCGGCATCGAGGGCCAGGCGCAGGTCGCTGGTGTTTACTTGCGCCAGGTCTTTGTTGTTGTCGATGCGACCGTGATAGAGGAGCTTGTTACTAGAATCGAGGAAGTACGCTTCCGGCGTGTGGGTCGCGCCGAGAGCGTCGGCAATTTTGTTGCCGTTGTCTTTCAGGATCACAAACGTCAGATTATGCGCGGCCGCGTGCGCCTTCACGTCGTTCGCCGGCTCAGTAACATTTGAATTGATGCCGACGACGTTGATGCCACGCGCTTTGTAATCCTGCGCCAGCTTTTCCATACGCTCGTTGTAGGCGTTCGAAATTGGACACTGGACCGCGATGAAGATCAGCACCGTGCCGTTCTTGCCCTTAAGCGATGCCAGCGAGTGGTCCCTGCCATTCGTATCCGGCAAGGTGAACTCATCAATCGTCGCGCCAATGGGCGGCGGTATGGGAAGATCCGGACGCACAGCACGCGCACCGAACGCAGTGGCCAACACAAACACAGCGGCCAGGCTAAGAGAGACTGCAAATAGTTTCTTCATGATCAGCAACTCCTGTCGGAAATGATGAAAGGGGAAACGGAAACGAAAGATTAACAGCCGTGCGCGAGCCATTGCAAGAGAGCGAGCCTTCAACTTTGAGCTGCATCAATCCTCGGAAGCCCACGAAAAAAAATCGCAACTCCTTGGAGTGCGCCGGCCCGGCGGCGCTTTGGTCCGCAGTGGCCTGGCGCTGCGTCCTTGAGGGCCCGATTCATTAACAGAGTTCGAAACAGCGTGAGGGTGGCCATAGCGCCGCCCGGCCGGCGCACTCCAAGGGGACTAACGTTTCCGAAGTGAGATCGCAATCAACACAGTCAGGATGAACGTGACCAGCGCTGACAAGAGGCAAAACTGGCAG
>DATNOG010000108.1:0-28976 GCA_035601415.1 Pyrinomonadaceae bacterium
GCCGCGCGTTGGAATTCTATTAGCGATCTCTCGCGCAACATTATTTATTGCATCGCCGAAGACGACGCCGGCAGACTGCTAATTGGTTCGGCTGCGGGATTCTATGTCGGCCCAAAACTGACGCGCGACACCCAACTTGAATCGCAAACGTTCGCGCGCATTGAAGCCAGTTCCGGGGCAGCGGACGCGGTTGGCAGCATTCGCGCGATCGCTCGCTTCCGTGGCGCTATCTACCTCGCCAGCTATGGCCGCGGTCTCGAACGCTTTGCAGACAACCGCGTGACGAGCATTTGGCCCAACGATGCCAACACCAGCCGCGAAATCATTAGTCTGTTCGCTGACGGTGACCTCAGGTTGTTGCTGGGCACAAGCAAAGACGGGGTGCTTAGTTTCGATGGCGCCCAGGCGAGCAGCGAGCCTGAGTTTGTAAAACTAAACAACAGCACTGTGCGCTCGATAACTCAAACTGCGGCGCAGACACTTTGGTTTGCTACCAGTCGCGGCGTGTTTCTTTGTCGCGCCGGCAACGATTGCATCGCTGCGGCCGCAGGCTATGAAGCTCGTTTCCTGCTACACGGCTCAGCCGAAAAAGAAAACGAGGTATGGTGCGCGACGACTGCCAGTGGCCTGCTGAAAATCGCGCTCGACGAGCGACTCAGCGTTCCGCTTGTTTCACAACTTGATGCTGAACAAGGGTTGCCTTCGCAGAATGCGTTTGCCGTGCTTTCGCAAAAGGGAGCGGATGGACGCGAGTCGTTATTGGTCGGGACCAGCCGCGGCATTGCTCGTTTTGCGCCGGATGCTTTTGCGCCCACTGTCTTTGCTGCGCGCGTGATCAGCAAACGGGTCCATTCGCCTGCCGAATTACAATCAGGCATTTATCTCGAATACCCGCAGAATGGTTTGTTGCTCGATGTGGCAGCCATCAGCAGCCGCACTTTTCCTGAGCAGTTTCAATACGCGTTCACACTGTCGAATGCTAAAGGCGCGCTTGTCAAACAAAAGGTTTCGCATGAATCGCAATTTGCGATGGAGAGTTTGGCGCCGGGCAAATATCGCGTCACGGCGCGCGCCTTCAGCCGCGACCTCGTCTCGTCTGAGCCGCTGTCGTTCGAGTTGACGATTGCGAAAGCGCCGTTCCCGTGGACCTCGACAGCGCTCGCGATCCTGTTGACGCTGGCGTTGCTGGCATTGTTTTGGGCCATTGAAGAACGGCGTCGCATCGCCAGAACCAGCGCGGCGCTGGTCACAGTCAATCGCGAACTCGCCGACGCGCGCCTGAATCTTGCCAATGAAGCCGAACGCGAGCGCCGGCGTATTGCCCGCGATCTTCACGATCAAACACTGGCCGATCTGCGCCACCTGTTGCTGCTAACCGATCAACCTCCAATAACCGCCGGCGGACAAGGTTCCGTCATAAACGCAGCCGGCTTGCGCCATGAGATAGAGGCAATCTCGCAGGAGGTGCGTCGCATTTGCGAAGACCTCAGTCCTTCGGTGCTGCAAAACGTGGGCTTTGCTGCCGCACTTGAGTTTGCACTTTCGCATGCGGTGCAGGATGCGCCAGCGGATCGAAAGTTTGAATACGAATTTGTTTGTGATGACTCGCTTGAAGAGCAGGTGCTATTGACGCCTAATGTGGAGATGCAAATTTATCGCATCGTCCAGGAAGCCTTGAACAACATTTGCCGTCACTCCGGCGCGAGCCATGTGAAGACGTGTGTCTGTGTTACGGCAACCAACGATTTCGAATTAACAATTACAGACGATGGTCGCGAGTTTGATGCAGCGCAGGAAGGAAGAAAGGAAGGCCGTGGGCTGGCAAACATGCGTGCGCGCGCGAGTTTGATCGACGCTAAAATCAATTGGGAAAAACAGGAAGCTGGCGGGACCACCTTTACTTTGCAACTCAAAGGAGCGGGAGCAAGCCACCCTTCCTGACTTCGAGACTGCTCTGATGGTCCCGAAGCTAAGATCGAATGCCTTTCAAGCAAAGAGAAACAATCTAATTATGAAAGTCTCAAGGTCACAGGGCGGCTTGCCCCCGCTGATCTTGAACAAGACAAACCCAAAATGGATAAAGCTCTTCTTACTCTTAGTCCGGAAGTTGAATCGGCACTTTCATCAAACAAGCCTATCGTGGCGCTTGAGTCTACGGTCATCGCCCACGGTTTGCCGAGACCGCAAAATCTGGAAGTCGCGCACAAGCTTGAAGAGATCGTTCGTGCAGCAGGGGCTGTCCCCGCGACGATTGCGATCCTTAAAGGTGAATTCTTTGTCGGGTTAACCGACGAGCAAGTTCAGTTTATCGCGGCACAAACCGACGTCAAGAAAGTCAGCATTCGCGATCTGGCAATCGCAGTTGCACAAAAGTGGAACGGCGCGACCACGGTGGCAACCAGCAGTTGGATTGCTCAACGCGCCGGCATAAAAGTGTTTGCGACCGGCGGTATTGGCGGCGTGCATCGCGGTTCGCTGCCGGATATTTCCGCTGACCTCCCGGCGCTTGCTGCCACGCCGATCATCGTGGTTTGCTCTGGCGCGAAAATCATTCTCGACCTGGCCGCAACGCGTGAATGGCTGGAAACTCACGGCATCACTGTGGTCGGTTACGGCTGCGATGAGATGCCCGCGTTCTATTCGCCGCGCAGCGGCCTGCCGGTTGATATTTCAGTGAACAACCCATTCGAAGTCGTAAAACTTTTTCGCGCTCAGGAAGATTTGAAACTGGACCGCGCGCTGTTGGTAACCGTTCCGGTACCGGCAGAATTCGCAGTGCCTGCTAATGATCTAAAGCGAACGCTTGATGCGGCGCTGAAACAAGCGGAAGAGCAAAACATTTCGGGACGAGAGCTAACGCCATTTCTGTTGTCACACATGGCGGAGACCAGCGCCGGCAGCACACTAAAAGCCAACATCGCTCTACTCGAAAACAACGCGCGCGTGGCCGCAGAGATTGCCAACGCCCTTGTAGAGTCGTAATCCGAACTTGTTAAAGGAGCATAATTAACTGCTAAGCGCCGGGTGTGTTACTCTATGCGCCCAGTTAATTACCAGCAGGAGGAAATATGGCGGACGAAAAAGAGCAACAATGCGAGAACCCGGTGTGTACCTGTCCACCTCAGCCGGACGGCAAGTATTGCAGCGCCTCATGCGAAGGCGCAGGCAAGACTTTGGAACTTGATTGCGACTGTGGACATCCGGACTGCGCCGGAAACTTCTGATTATTTTCAAAGATTCAGTGCAGTTTCACTTCTGATGCTTCGCTATAAGCGTGGCTAGTCGATTCGCCGCAAGTGGATCAAGCTGGAGCAGTTTTTCTTTCTGCTCCAGCGCCTTCTCAGTGTTGCCCAGGACCAAATAGCTAATACCGAGATTGTAATAGAAGAATGGGCTGTCTGGGCTCAGACTGATAGCCTTCTCATGAAGCGGGATCGCTTCGCTCGCTCGGCCTGACTTTGCCAGCATTACGGCCATACCGTCGTAACCAGATGCGTAGTCGGGATGCTCGCGAATCAAAACCTTGTAAACAAACTCCGCGTATTTCAATTGGCCCATCTGGCTATAGGTGAGGCCCATATTGAATTGCGCGATGAGTAGATTCTTATCAAGCGCGATGGCCCGCTGAAAAGCTGCGACTGCCTGACTGTACTTCTTCGAAGACGCCAGCGCTTCCCCGAGGTTGTTATTAGCTTCAGCAGAATCCGGTTCGAGTAGGATGGATTGCTGGAAGGCATTCGCCGCGTCATCGTACTTTTTGAACTGAAGATAGAGGATGCCGGCGTTGAAGTAGGCCAACGCCGCATTCTTCGGCGACTCTTTGCTTAAGGCAACTACCTGGCGATAGGCGCGTATTGCATCGTCGTAGTGACCCTCTTCCTGCGCGGCTTTCGCGATACTCATTAACCGCTCAACTTCGTTTGCGGAGGCAGTTAGTTCCTGCGGAATTGCGTTCGTGACCGCCAGCACAATGATGGCGAGCCCCAGCAGCCACCGCCGGCCGCCGATCAAGTGAGCTTTCGAACTGGTTGAGTGTAAAGCCATCCGCTGAATCATTCCGAAGTTGCGACGCGTTAAAGGAAATTGCGACGCGTTAAGGAAATAAAGAACCAATCACTGCAATATTTAGGAACCCCTCGCCTGTGTTCGTGATAACAACCCTTCAACTGGAGGTGGCGAGTTTCAGAAACTGCGCCGCCAAACGTGGGCCTGTTCCCTCGTCTTCGTGCTTGAAAAAAAGAAAGGTCTCGTTCCAATTCTGATCCCGGACCCGCTTTAGCCAGTCTTGCAAATGCTCTTCTGAATACAAAACGCGCCGCAGGCGGAGGTAACCCCAATCCGCTGTCTTGTCGATGTGCGTTGCCGGCAGGTCGTCAGTGTCGGAAACGCAAAGCGCGCAATTCCTCGCTCGTAACAATTCGAGTACGTCGTCGTCAAACCAGGTGGGATGGCGAAACTCGAAAGCGGTGCGCGGTTGGGTCGGCAGCTCCCCCAGAAATGTTTCCAGCCGCGGCAAGTCCTTTTTCATGTTTGGCGGCAGTTGGAAAAGTACTACGCCCAGTTGATCTTCGAGCGTGGCAGCAATGTCCAGGAAATACTTTGCGTCCTCGCCCACTTCTTTCAATCGCTTGAAATGCGTGATGCGTTGCGGCGCTTTGAGCGAGAAACGAAAAGTTTTCGGCACCTGCTCTTTCCAGTTTTCAAGCGTGCTCTTTTGTGGCAGGCGGTAAAAAGTGGCGTTTATCTCAACCGTGCTCAGGCGCTCGGCATAGAAGCGCAGCATTTCTTTCGCCGGGATTTTCTCGGGATAGAAACTTCCCTTCCACTCTTTATAGCTATAACCGCTGGTGCCGACGTGAAGATTCATGGAAAGGAACAATCAGGGAAAGCTGCAAAACATTTCATCACCATCTTTTTTATTCTACCGATCAGCTAAGGGAGCTTTGCCGTCATAGTGCTAGGAACCCGTTGTCGCGTCAAGTGCTTCTGTGATACACAAGCGGCACAGAACTGAAGCCGTAATAGATTCCGCGAGCACGAGCAAGGTCTATGTCTACAGTCACAAGCATCGAATCCCTGCAACAGGAGGATCCGGGTTTTCCACCACCAGCGGAATTCTCGGAAAAAGCTTATGTGAAATCGATGGCAGAGCTGGACCGCCTGCGCAAAGAGGCGAAGAATAGTTCTTGAAATCGGTTTACTTCGACTTTGTACCTGGTGCTTTGGACTTTGTTCTGAGTTTTGAGTTTGAGGTTTGAACTTTTGAACTTTTGAACTTCTGAATTCTGAATTCTGAATTCCGCTTTAGCGCTTTCGTCTTACCAAGGAGTAGCAGTAATGTCTCGTCATATGGAACCAGAAATTCGTTCAGGACCACGTTATCTAGTATCATTCGAAGTGCGCGCGGAGTGGGACGAGCCTGACGGCTCGCATACAGTAGTTCAGGGAACAACAGAAAATGTCGGCCCCGAAGGCACCCTGGTCCATTTGCCGCGCCAGCTTCCGGCAGTCGGCAGTACGGTGCGTCTGGAAGTGCAAGGCGAAGATGGCCAGAAGTTACAGGTAATTGCTGAAGTGCTGCGTATTGAACGCAACCCGGGACATCCGCTGGCGGCGCTGCAGCTGCTCGGCGAGACAAACGAATGGAAGGGACTGATTTGGGAACCGGCTGCGCCCCGCGTATCCGCGCCACCGCCTCCGGTTGAAGATGAAGACGAGGACGAAGAGGACGACGACTTCGCCCACTGAAGGGAGTTTCCCGATGAACACACCCGGCAGTACTTTACCCAACCATGAACGACGAAAATATCCACGTTATTACGTCAACACGCGGCTGACGCTGGCTATCGAAGATGAAAGCCTGCATGAATCGGTCGGACTAGGTGAACCGGGCGACATCAGCCTGGGTGGCTTGCGCGTCTGTAATCTGCCCGCTTGTCCGAATGTCCGGGTAGGTGATCAGCTCGGGCTGTTGCTTATCGATCAGGAAGAAGCGCTTTCATTGAAAGGCGAGGTGGTCCATCACGCCACGCCGGACACGTTCGGCGTGGAATTTCGCGGCGTCACGCCGAACGACCAGCGTGCCGTAGGCAGTATCATCGCCAGGCTCTACACCTAACCGCTAAAAGAGTGCCCGAACAGGAAACCAAAGCAATTGCCGGAGTAGCCGCGAAAGTCGCTGCCGATGCATCGTGGCCGCAGACGCGCGTTGTTTTGCGAGTGATCTTTATCGTGCTCATTGTGGCCCTGCTGCTTTGGGTAATCGTCAAACTTAGCGGCGTTATTCTGCTGCTGGTGCTGTCGGTCTTCTTCGCTTACTTTGTTTCACCGTTAGTCGAGTTTCTGCGTCGTCCGATTCGCATCGCCGGACGCGAGCGCGCTATGCCGCGCGCACTGGCGATCACGCTTTCCTACATCATCATTGTGGCAGTGATTGTTGTCGGGATATATCTGCTGGCGCCACGTTTAGGCAACCAGTTTCCTGAGTTTACTGAACAAGCGCGCGCTTACTGGACCGCGGTCGGCACCAGGACGCAGGGGTTCGTTGAATACTTTCGTTCCCATCGCATGCCGGGGCCGCTGCTTGACGCAATCAACGGCGCTATTCCCAGCGTGATCGAAAAAGTCAGTCTGACCGTGAGTGCGGTGCTGACGAGTATTGCCGGTTGGGTAATTTATGTTCCCTGGCTCGTTCTTATTCCGATCTTAAGTTTCTTCTTTTTGAAGGACGCCGAAACTTTTCGCCGCTCAGCCTTGCAGATGCTGCCCAAGGGACGTTGGCGCTGGCGTGGTGACGAATTTTTCCAGGACATTAACAGTACGTTGGCTGCTTACATACGTGCTCAGCTCACTGCCTGCGTTTTTATCGGCGTGGTTTGCGCGCTTGGCTTCGCGCTGTTCGGTTTGCCCAGCCCGCTGGTGTTGGGCGTCATCGCCGGGATCTGTGAATTCATTCCGTTGGTTGGTCCATTACTGGTTGCCATCATCGCAGCGCTGGCGGCATTGATTCACGGTGGCCTGTTTTTGGCTTTTCTCGTCCTGGTGTTTTTGGCGGTTTTGCGCGTTGCGCAGGATTATGTTGTCTATCCCCGTTTGATTGGTCAGGGAATACATCTGCATCCACTGGCGGTAATCATCGCGATACTTTCGGGCGCCGAGCTTGCCGGTGTTGCCGGAATCTTTCTTGCCATTCCGATGGTGGCGATTCTGACCGTCAGTTACCGGCACTGGCTGGAACATCGCGGCAGTGAGGGCTTGGCGGATCTGCTCGAAGCGACGCCAACGACATCAGCAGGTCCAGGAGCAAACACCGCAACCGCTGTGCGCGAGCACCCATATCCGGACACAACTCCGGAAGAGATGGCGCGCACGCGTCCAGACCTCACCACCGGCGAGCTCAAAATGCCGGTGGAAGACTAGAAAACTCTGCTTTCCATCAGCTCAATAAATCGTTGGAAGTGGTGCGCGGCATCGTGAGGGCCGGGGGCGGCTTCGGGATGATATTGCACTGAGAATATCGGCAGCGTCTTATGGCGCATGCCTTCCACGCAGCGGTCGTTGAGATTGAGGTGCGTTACTTCAACCTCCGCGGGTAGACTGTCCGCTTTAACCGCGAAGCCGTGGTTGTGCGAAGTGATTTCTACCTTGCCGTTCGCGGTATCCTGCACCGGCTGATTACCACCGCGATGGCCAAAGACCAACTTGAACGTCTTGCCGCCAAACGCGCGGCCCAATAACTGATGGCCGAAACAGATGCCAAACGTCGGCACCGAAGTCTGGACCAAATTCCGAATCTGCTCGACTTCGCGATCCATCGACGCTGGATCGCCTGGTCCATTGGAAAGAAATATTCCGTCTGGCTTCAGCGCCAGCGCCTCAGCGGAAGATGTTGAGGCGGGCACTACGGTAATGCGACAACCACGCGCTGCCAGCTCGCGCAATGAATTCCGCTTTACCCCAAAGTCGTAACAGACAACGTGAAAACGTTCGTTGCCTTCTGGCTGTACTTCATACCTCTCTGCGGTCGTAACGACGCTGGCCAGCTCCCGGTTTTCCATTGACGGCGACTGCCGGGCTTTTTCTACCAGATTTTCTTCGCTGAGATCCGTAGTCGAAATACAAGCGCGCATCGCGCCTTTGTCACGGATGTGTCTGACGAGGGCGCGCGTGTCGATGCCTTCAATCGCGACAATATTCCAGCGTTTAAGATAAGCATCCAGGGTTTCTTGCGCGCGCCAGCTCGAGGCGATGCGGCTTGCTTCGCGGACCACAAATCCTTCAACCCAGGGCCGTGACGATTCTTCGTCTTCACTGTTCACGCCGTAATTGCCAATCAACGGATAGGTCATGCAAACAATCTGGCCGGCGTACGACGGGTCGGTTAGCACTTCCTGATAACCAGTCATCGAGGTGTTAAAGACCATTTCGCCTGTGCTCTCGCCTTCAGCAGCAAACGAGCGGCCGCGGAAAGTAATGCCATCTTCGAGAGTCAATAATGCTGGTTGAAGTTTTTTCAGCATCGGACCTTCTTGTTGTCCAAAGTCCAATGTCTAAAGTCCAAAGTCTGTTTGGCTAACATGCGTTTTGACATTGGACTTTGGACATTGGACTTTTTACTGGCTACTGGCTACTGACTGCTCTTAATAAACTGCTGCGCCTCATTAAGCCAGCGCTTGTCCGCGCGGTACTTGTAGGCTGGCGCTGTCTTCACGGCTTCAATGCAGGCCTGCATCGAGCTCGCCGCTTCACGCCGGTGGCCGAGGCCGGCATGCGCGCGGCCCATCAAATAAAGCCCCTCGGGATCGGACGGCCGGTGCTCGAGAAATTGTTCGAGCGCATTGCGCGCATCTTCATATTGTTCGGCGGCGATGTAGGTCGCCCCAACCTCACGCCAAATTTCGTGCTGGCTGTGGGACCGGTCGCGCGCTACTACCTGCTCGAAATTTTTGATGGCATCGGCAAAGCGCTTTTGAGCTCGCGCGATGCGCCCCAGTTGGTAATGTGAGTCGATCTCTTCCTCGTCGATCTGAACCGCTCGCTCAAATCGTTCGCGTGCCGCCTCAAGCTCGCCACGCTGCTGATGAATCAGGCCCAGGTTGTAATGCGCCGAGGCGTCTGCCGGATTCAGGGTTGCCGCCTCCAGGTTTTGTTTGAATGACTCTCGCGCGCGTTGCGTTCTCATAACACTGCCGACGTACCCGCGAATCAGCAGGAACAAAATTATCAGCAAGAATGGCGAAGCCAGAATAGGGCTGAGCAGCAACGCCCACAATGGCGAGATGAACAAAGCCAGCACCAGCCCGACTACTGAAATAGCCGTCGCGCGCAGGACAGTTATGCGAAACACTTCGCGCACAGCACAAATGGCTGAAAGCACAAACAGCGTTAGTTTTACTGTACGGAAAAGTCCGACGGCCACGAGTTGCGGATCTCGCAGCGCCAACTGCAACTGCGCGCGCAGGTCATCCGGCAAGCGAAACAGATTTTCAACTTGCGCTGCTGACTGAAAAGACTGCGCGACATATGCAGCTTGTACTCCGCTGAAGTGGAAGAAGAACGAGATCAGTATGGAGATCAGATTGGCGATCGCCAGTGCGTAAAGAAAAGTTGAGGCCAGCGATGCGTATTCCTGCTGCAGTAGCAGACTGAAACGCCCGCGACGTTCAAAGACATTAGCGACAAACGCAATCAGGGGAACGAGTATCCCGCCAATCAATAAAAGCGAAAGCGTCGCCTGGAAGAGCAGCCGGACCACTGCCCTGGGACCGCCAAATAGAAAACTTCGATTCCCCGATAACAACTGCGTGATCGAGTAATAGGCGAGCTGACTGATGAAGGCCAGCAACCCAATGCCGGTCAGTGGCGCCCGATCGCGCACCTCGCGCAGTCCGCGAATCGGTGCATAAAAAATCATCAGGGCCAGCCGTAACCAATCAAGTGCACTCACTTCAATTTCTCAGTTCCAGCATCGCAGTTATCGCTCGGCGTTTGGTGTTTCCAGGGTCGGACGGTAAGCCGTGGGAGGCGGCGAAGAAATATTCTCGTGGTGGATTATGCTGATCGCGGACAACGGCCAATAACGAAACAGGGCCTTGCCGTAAATGTATTTCTTGGGAACCAAACCCCAGCTTCGTGAGTCGTAGGAATTGTCGCGATTGTCGCCCATGACAAAATAATAGTTTGGCCGAACATAGACGGGCGACTGGCTCTTTGGCGACAGGTTGTATTTATGGTCCAGATAGCTTTCGTCGAGGTCGCTACCGTTGATGCGCACAACTCCATCCCGCACTTCCACTGTATCGCCCGGCAGTCCAACCACGCGTTTGATGTAGCTCTTGGACGGATCGTCCGGATACCAAAAAACCACGATGTCACCGCGCTCGACTTTCGGCGCCCAGCGATACTCGTCGTAATAGATCAGCTTGTTAACAAAAATCCGTTCACCGTCGTGGAGGCGTGGCAACATTGACGTGCCTTCCACCTTTACCGGCTGAACTATAAAAACAACCACCAGGGCGGCAATCATCAATGCAAAAATTAAATCTCGCAGCAGCAGACGGCCCTCTGCCCACAGACCTCGGCGGGAAGCTTCTTCAGGTCGATGCACCTGAATGTCTTTGTCGTCGTTCTGGTGAACGCCGCCAAAGGGCGGCGGCCGGCGAGTCCTAATTCCTAACATTGACGTTGCCTGTGCGGCTTTTCCTCCGATTCAATGCATTCATAGCAACCCGCTTGAGGTTAGCTTTCGACAGATTGCTTGTCAAACATCACAGCGCGCCATCGATCCGCCGGTTTATCGCGCTTTTGCTGCGCCATCCGCTACGGAAATCGAATGGAATCATGGGCGCGTGACTGCAAACGGTTGACAGTCATCGCTGCGGCTCTCTATCATCGCTGCCTGCAAGTTCGGCTCGAACCTGCCTGCAAGTTCGGCTCGAAAATTCTCCCATTGAGACGCGAACGGAGGCTTAAGGCCGTGATAAAATTAGACATCATCAACCGCGTGGCGGAAAAGACCGGAGTACCCAAGATGAAAGCGGAGCAGGCGGTGGATGCGCTCTTTCATTCGATGAAGGAAGCGCTCACGCGCGGTGAGCGAATTGAGTTGCGCGGCTTTGGTGTCTTTGTAGTGAAGCCGCGAAAACGCGGCGTCGGCCGTAATCCCCGGACCGGCGAAGAAGTAGCGATTCCTTCGGGCAAGACGATTCGTTTCAAGCCGGGGAAAGATTTGCAAGTGAGCGATGACGGCGAGCTTGCTGTTGAAGCGGATTCGGAAATTTTGGATTTTAAATAGAATTGGAACTATTCCAGTTTCTTAACGAGGCTAGAGCACTGCGGCGCCGGTCGCGACTCTGGCCTTAAATATTCAGGGACACCGTTAATACGCAAACTAACAGTTTGCGCTACAGCAATGTCAGAATCAGTTCAGGCAATTCCGCCATTTTTTCCGCAGCCACAACTGATCGCCCGGTCGCGGGCGCAACGCCCTACAATTCGTGAATGGATTCGGCACTCGGCGCTTTTCCTGATCACCTTTCTAACGACGACTTTCGCGGGGATAGTAATCGCTACGCCTGAACTGGATGTTCCTGAGCCCGCTCTTTCCGGCGTGCTCAGTTATGTCTTGTATATCCCTGAATACTACCTGCGCATCGTTGGTTCGCTTCTTACATTTGCGCTTCTTCACCCGCACATCTTGGTGGCGGCCGTTAGCTTCTCGATTACGTTACTCGCAATACTCACGGCGCATGAGATGGGCCACTACCTTGCCTGTCGCTTCTACGGCGTCGATGCAACGTTGCCTTTCTTTATTCCGGCGCCACCGCTGTTCCTCGCCGGAACCTTCGGGGCGTTCATCAAAATGAAGTCGCCGATCCCAACCCGGCGCGCCTTGTTCGATATTGGGTTAGCTGGACCACTGGCTGGCTTTGTCATGCTCCTGCCGGTCGCGCTGGCAGGAATCTTCACACTGCAGGCTGCGCCGCCGACTGCAGGTTCGACAATTGTTTTTAACGATCCGCTCCTCTTCCGGATATTTGCAAAAGCGGCTGGCGCAAATCTGACCGACGCCTTACCTAACCCGTTTTACATGGCCGCATGGATTGGCTTGCTGGTAACGAGTCTGAACTTGATGCCGGTGGGTCAACTCGATGGCGGGCACGGGACGTTTTCGCTCTTCGGACCACGCGCTCACAAACTCATTGGCAGGATTGCATTTGTCGCCATGGCCTCAATGGCCGTGCTGGGATTCGTTTGGCACCACAGTCCGAGCGGCTTTCTTTACACCGTGCTGTTGGCGGTCATGTTACGAGTGCGCCATCCAGCGCCAGAAAAGATGGAACCATTAGGTCTTGCGCGGATCATAGTGGCAATCATCACCCTGATCGTTTTCGCGCTCTCGTTCGTGCCCTTTCCGATTACACTGACCTAGGTGTGTTGACGAAAACGCTACTCACCCAATTGCGGTTGCCGGCAGCAAGCCCTTAATCTCACGCACCATGCGATTCACTTCATCCTGATCGGCAAGCGCAATCATGAAAAACTTGTAGCCTTCATGGAAACAGATGGCGCCGTTGGCAAATAACCAGACGCCGCCTAGAAAAGGGTTGCCGCCGACCAGCCAACTAATGGGAGCGCCCGCCAGACCACCCGGCGAAACAATCTGCGCAAACATCACCGCACCCGCCGCACAACTAAACGCTCCGAGCAATGGAGCGCCCACATATTTTGTGATGTTGCGTTCAAACTCAACTCTGCTGCGCTCAGCTTCCGTAAGTTGTCCCTGTGCAATCAACTCTTCCTTCTTGCGCAGGTAGCTGTCAAAAGTCTCGCTTAGCTTGCGCACTCCAAAAATCGGCAGCGCCGAATGCGTCAACCAATGCGGATGCGCGCCGAGTAATACTGCATCCAGTCCCGGAAACGCGGTGCCCATGCGAATGCCTAGCACAAGTGAGAACGAAACAGCGGCCGCCTTGCCGGGGTTTTCTTTGATCCAGTCGCGAGCTTTCGTGACACCCACCGTCGCTGCCGCCGAGGCGCGCGTGATCTTCGCGCCCGTGTCATAGACTTTCGAAGCTCGTTCGTAATAGTTCTTCGCGTCGTCCAATACATCGCCGGCTTTTTTTCCGGCATCGCCGGCAGCGTCGCGAATCACTTCTCCTGCTTTCTTTGCGCCACGGATTGCATCGTCCGCCGCCCGGCGCGCCGTCTCGCTGAGGTTGCCTTCCTCGGCAACACGCTCGGCCTCGGCGCGTAACTTCTCTGCGCCTGAACTCAAGCCTTCAGCGCCACGTTTCGCTGCGTCGCCGGCAGCCTTTGTTCCTTCATCTACCAGGTCAGAGATGGCATATTTCTCGTCAAGTTCGCGGGCTTTACGTCGCACGGTCTTTTGCCATTCGTCGATTTTGTCTTTGTAATCAGCCATTTCTGGAATTCTCGACCTTCAATACGAACCCCGGTTCTGTTACTTGTACGACCGGCCAAAGCCCCCGGTTTCATCGTATCAATGGCCCGTAGTGCAATCTGCTAATAATCTTGCGTGGTTATGGGCTTCATGTTAGAGTGCGCTTATTCAGTGGTTGTCCGCGTCACAGCAACTCGCCCAATTTTAGAAAGCCGTACAATAACTGAAGCAGTTCTAACCTCGGGCACAACCAGCAGGGGCTCCTTACAATAACCAGAGAGCCTGGCGGCAATCCAAGCAACGCTCGTATCTGCCACCGTCAACCAAAACCCTTGCAGTAACCAATTACTATGAACGACAAAGACGCTAAGACAAAACTCTCCAGAAGCGGTCGCGACATGCCGATTGCAGATCGTTTGCGAACTATTCGGGGTTTGGAATTCGGCGCTGATCTGGCTGACGCCATAATTGCCAAACTCGCAGAGCAATCTCGCGTGGTCGAGGTTCGTCGCCGCCGCTTCGTCTATCGCGCTGCCGAAGAGGCGGACGCGCTTTTTGCAATTATCAAAGGACGCATCAAGCTTTGCCGCATCGAGCCGCATAGCGACCGCGAAGCCGTAATCGATATTCTGCCTGAAGGTTCACTCTTCGGCGAGTCGGCCCTTTATTCAAAAGCAGGCCGCCGGGAGAACTCTGCTATTGCTTACGAGAGCTGCGCGTTGCTGAGAATACCGGCGCAGCATTTCAAGTTAGCGATGACCGAAGATCAAGGGTTGCACGATTACACCTTCCGTTTGATCGGCCAACGTCTCGAGCATGCAGAACAGCGTCTCGCTGATTTTGCCCTCAACGCGATTCCGGCGCGCGTTGACCGGTTGCTGGCGGACTTCTCCGATCGTTACGGTGTGCGCGAATCTGATGGCGTGCTGATCGACATTCCTTTGCCTCACCGGGAAATTGCTTCCATCGTCGGTTCCACCCGCGAAAGCGTCACCGTGCGCTTGAACGCAATGCGTCGCGAGGGTACGATCGAATTCGTTAACCGCAGAATTCTGATCAAGCGACCCGAGTGGCTGTTGCGCGAAGCAAGACTCGTCAACTAGAAACTCTGGCACAACCGGCGAATGAAGTGTCCTACGTGTAACAGGCCGGTCGAATGGGACGACAACCCTTTTCGTCCGTTCTGTTCGGAGCGCTGCAAGCTAATCGATTTGGGACGGTGGGTCAGCGAAGAATATCGCGTTCCGGGCAAGGCTGTGACTCCAGAACCCGTTGAGGATGATGAAACTCAGCGTGGCTCAGAAGCAAATAGTTCAGAGTCCAAACTTTAGTTTGCCGCTTCTCACAACCAGCAACCTGAAGGTTGAACTCTGAACTATGGGACAGACAAGAATGTCTGTCCTACTCAAACTAAACGGCAATGATCGCAATCTTGTTTTTATCCGCCAGCACGATCATTTCCTCTCGATCAAACATAAGGGTCTTCCCGGCATTAAGACAGAGGCAGGTGGCCCCGGCTTGCACCATAGCTTCAATAGTCGGAATGCCCACTACCGGCACGTCAAACCTCATATCCTGATCCGGCTTTGCAAGTTTCAACACAGTCAGCGGACCGCTGCTGAGGTTCGTCCTGCCGCGCGCGTCTCCCCGGCCGTTTACTATTTCACCAGCCCGCAGGATGGTTGCGTCCGTGCCTTCCATGGCTTCGATTGCCACACAGGCTTTGCCGCGCACCACAATCGTCTGGCCCAGATCTAGTTGTGCAATATGAGCGGCGACTTCCCGGCCGTACTCAATATCCGCGCGTTCCGCAGAGCTGGGCTTACGACGCGTCAGCGTGCCCAGCGCTGGTAGAGAATCCTGTAGAAAATAGGTTGAGTCGATCAGATCGATGCCTTCGCTGGCAAGTTCAGCAGCAATGCCGCCGATGAGCGAGGTTGTATTTCGCCGCGGCAGTTTCAAAAGCATTTTCAACATGCGCGCGTCAGGCACGGCGCGACTGAATATCTGCACGTGCTTGACCTGGCCGGCCATGATTGCTTTTTTCACGCCTTCGCCTTTGAAAAAGCGGATCATCTTTCCCAGTTGGCCAATGCCTACCCAGACCAAACGGTCCGCTGCCTGCTCGATTTTCGGATCAGTCTCTTCGCGAATCGCGGCAACTGAAAGCGATACGCCGGCGCGGCGCGCGCCGTCGACGACCATAAAAGGAAAGCGGCCGTTGCCGGCAATTAATCCGTAACGCATTGGGAAAGGATGAAGGATGAAGGATGGGGGATGAAGACTGAAAAAGCATGAAAAGACGAATGCGTGGTTTTTGGAAGAGGTTGCGAAAGAGTTCTAATAGTCCCGCGCTTTTCTTTCTTCATCCTTCCGCCTTCATCCTTCATCCTTACGTAATCACTCCGCGTTTCGAAGTCTCAATGAACTGGACGAGGTATTGCACTTCTTCAGAATTCATAAGCTCTTGTTGGATTTTTTCGAGCGCCTGGGAAGTGTTTAGTTTTGCAGCAAGCAGCAGGTGAAAGGCGTGGCGCATCGCCTTGATTGCTTCCCGCGAATAACCGCGACGTTTCATTCCGGTAGTGTTTAAGCCATAACACCGCGCATGATTCCCAACCGTCAGCGCAAAGGGCAGCGCGTCCTTAACTACCACTGAATAGCCGCCAACATACGCCTCGCGACCCACGCGACAGAATTGGTGCACGCCGGAATAGGCGCCTATGTTGGCATTGTCTTCAATTGTTACGTGACCAGCCAGCGTGGCCGCGTTGGCCATGATCACACCATTACCAATAATGCAGTCATGTGCGACGTGGGTCTGGGCCATTAGCAAACAATCGTCTCCGATTTGCGTCTTCATGCCGCCGCCCGCCGTGCCACGGTGAATGGTTACGAATTCGCGAATGTGGTTGCGGCGGCCAATGCGAGTTTCTGACGGTTCACCTTTGTACTTCAAATCCTGCGGCGCCAGGCCGATCGAAACAAAAGGAAAAACCTGCGTGCCGGCGCCGATAAAGGTGCGGCCTTCAACCACGCAGTGCGACTCTAATCTGACGTCGTCTTCCAACTCGACTTCGTCGCCAACGATTGAATATGGGCCAATGTAGCAGCCGTTGCCGATGCGAGCGCGCGGGCTGATAACGGCGCTCGCGTGGACATTGCTGGACTTGGTGGCAACCGCCATAGGTTGAAGGATAGTGGAAAGAGGTATTAAAACTTCGCTTGCCGATTTAGACGGCCGAGGAGCGATCGGCAATCACGCTCATGATATCTGCGTCGGCTACCAACTGGCCGTCCACTTTCGCCTCGCCGCGCATGCGTTGTATGCGCGAGCCGATGCGCAGAGCAGTGACCTCAAGTGTCAATGTGTCGCCAGGGACAACAGGCCTGCGAAAGCGCGCTTCACGAATCCCGGTAAACAATACGAGCTTCGAATCGCGATCCTCAATTTCGCGGAGCGCCAACACGGCGCCGACCTGCGCCAGCGCCTCGACCACCAGCACGCCTGGCATTACGGGCGCGCCGGGGAAGTGGCCCTGAAAGAACGGTTCGTTAATGCTGACTTGTTTGATGCCAACGATGCGCTCGCGCGGCACCAATTCAATTATCCGATCGACTAAAAGGAAAGGATAACGATGCGGCAGTAACTCTTGAATGGCCTGGGAATCGAGAACAATTGGCATGATGTAAAGAGACGCGGGACGCGGAACCAATTGCCGCATCACCGCGTCTGAACTCACGTAGTCTCCACCGAAAGTTACTGCGGTGGAGTGACCGATGCGGTTGCCGGATTCTTGCTGTTAAACTCGTTAATGAAAGCGCGAGTAATGTCTATGCTGTCGGCAGCATAAACCAGCGGCACCTGGCTGCCGTCGATAATCACGTTGATGTTGTGTTGCTTCGCGTAAAGCTCAAGCGCTTTGCCGATGTCGTCCTGAAGCGGCTGAAAGATGTCCTGCTTGCGCTTGTTGTAAGCCGCCTGCGCATCTTCGCCCTTACGTTGAAAATCCTTTTTCAGTTGCTCAAGCGTATCCATCTTGGCCTGAATTGACTTCGGATCCACCACGGACGAGCCTGCCTGCATCTTGTTCACTTCATCAGTAAGTGCTGTGATGCGTTGCTGCATAGTCTGTAGCTCGGTCTGACGAGGCTGAAACTCGCGATTCAAAGTTGTAACCAGAGTATTGAATCGGGCGATGCCGGTTTTCGCATCCAGAAACGCGTCCGAATAAATCAAGGCGATCTTACTTTCTGGAACGGTTGCAGTGGTTTGCGCGGGCGTTTGCGTGGCGGGGGCCGGTTTTGGTTGCGCGAATGCGGTGGAAAAACTCAGCGCCAGCACAAATGCGAAAGCGGCTATTGAACGATCTATCTTCATAACTTTCTTTTAATGCTCCTTAAATCAAAGCGGTAGGTTGACTGACTTAGTTGTTCAGGCTACCGCGCAGGTTGGCTTGGAATGATCAAAAGGTGCGCCCAACGCTGAAGCGAATAACTTTCTTTTTCTCATTAAAGCTGAAGGGAAATCCATCGATAATCTGATCTTTCCGCGCGTTTGGATTATACGCAAAGATCAGGCGAAAAGGCACGTTGATGACCGGCACCTGGATCCGAACCTCCATGCCAAGGCTGGAGCGAAAATCGCCCAGCTTTGCGAAGAGACTCTGCGAAAGGCGCACGTCAGTATTGGTTTGAGCCTGGCCGCGGAGAAAGACTGATTGAAAACCAAACGGCAAGCCGGTAGTCGGGTCGAATGGTCCGAGGCCGCGTGCGTTGTCCAACTCCTGTGTCGTCACCAGGCGATTGTCACGCATCACCAGGCCAACCCCGCTAACCAGGGCCAGGTCAGTATTGGCATTGCAAGCCGCCAGCGTTGACAAGCTGGCGAAGGCAATGCCGCCCGGCGCCCGCGGGCAACTGATCAATCCAACCGTGCTCAGGAATGGCTGGTCGTCGAGAAAATTGCTGGAGAACAATTGATCTTTCTTTCCGCGCAGATTGAAAGCAGAGCCAACATCGGCAAAGGCCGCCAGACTAACCGCGCGACCGATGACCGGGATGCGGTATTCAAAGTTTCCGAGCAATTGCGTATCGGCTCCGACGGGCGTGAACGATCGCGGCAACTGAACGATATTATTCCCAGTTGGTCCGGTGAAGGTCCCAATGTTCGCCAATGACGCCGGCACTCCGGGAACTGCGACCGGCGTGCCCGACGCATTGGAAGCAATCACCACGTTGCGCGAAGTAACAAACGTGTCCAACGGAGCCAGCGGAGTGATCGAACGAACGTTGTAACCGCGGACACTAAACTCATCGCCGAGGAAGAAGCGCTCAAAGATGGGGATGCCATCGACAAACGCGAGTGAGTTTGAACCTCTCACTTTCGCGCTGGTGGCAAAACTGCCAACTGTGGAAGCAATCAGGCGAAATCCAAATACGTGGGGCCGCTCTGAACGCTTGTTATGAACGGGGTAGAACTGAGTGTAAGAAAGTGTCGGCTGATAAGTGCGAACGTCTCCGCCCAAACCTGCCACTGCCGCGGAAAGAGAAATCTCTCGGCCCTGGGTCGGATCGATGCTGGCGTTACGCGTGTCGTAAACAAAACTTAGCGTGCCGCGACTCGTGAGAATGCTGGGTTGAGAATAAATAACCGGAATAAACTGCGTCGGGTTGGCTGTATTGGAATTGACCTTCGGATCTGTCACGGTGGACGTCGAGAATTGATAGGACGCGCCGATACGTGAAAACTGAGTAAAGCGGCGTTTGCGATAAAACTCAGACAAAGGAGCGCTGGCAAAAATCGAGCCGCCGTAGGAAGTTCGCGTGAAAAGATTTTCTTCGCTGACGTTGAGGAAATCCACCGTCGATCCCGAGAGCCCCTGCTGGGCATTCAGGTTTTGCGAGAGAAAAGTTCCTTCGCCGAAGAACTTCTGCGTGGTGGCAAACAGCGAGAACCCCGCAGTTATCGGCCGATTCTTAATGTAAGGCTCGGTAAACGAGAACTGAAGATATTTTTGGCGATTGCCTGCGGATAAGTTCACCGAAAGGATCTCGCCACGACCAAGCAGGTTGTTGGTCGAATATTCGAGCCCGAAAAATGATCCGCCGATGCCCGACAAACCGCCGTTGAACGAGATTTGCTGCCGGCCGCGCTCGGTCACCTTCAGGTTGATATCAACGGTCGCCTCTTCCTCGTTTGTTTTGAAGTCGGCGTCTTTGTCTTTATCGATCGGATCAAAGTAGCCGAGTTGGTTGAGTTTGACGACTGAATATTCCCACGCGTTTTGATTATAAATGTCGCCTTCGTTCAGCAGCACTTCGCGGCGCAGCACATTATCGCGCGTAAAGGTATTGCCGATGAATTCAAGCCGGCGCAGGGAAAACTGTTTCCCTTCTTCGATGGTGATCACAAAATCGACGATGCCTTCGTCCGGCTTCTGCGGGTTTTCCTTGAAGGTCGGGGTGGGCTCGGCCGTGTATTCGATGAAACCTTGTGAGCCATAAACTTTCTTTAAATTCTCGTACAGCGCCTTGCCAATCTTCTCGCCGTTCGCCACATCGTTCTTTTGTAGTCCGATATAACCGCGAATTGCGTCTTCCGAAAAGATCGAATTGCCCTCAATCTTCATCTCGCCCAGGCGATAGAGCTTGCCTTCGATGATAGGCACAGTCACGCGCAATCCTTCATCGGTTGAAGAAAGAAACGGCAAAGGCAGGATGGGAAAACCTGTTCGTCTTGGTCCCACCGATTCCACTCGCGCCTCACCGTGGCGCGCTTGAAGATAGCCTTTCGAGCGCATGTAGTTGTCAACCTGTCTCAGGTCATACTCAAGTTTATCGCGATCAAGGATGTCCTCGCCGCGCAGCCGCGACATCAGTCCAGCCTCTTTGACATGCTTCATCGCACCGCGAAGTTTCTTATCGCTGAAAACCGAATTGCCTTCGAACTGAACCTCTACAACGCGCACCCGCTCGCCTTCATTGATAACAAAGGTCAAGGCCACAGATGTATTGGAAACGTCCTCGCGCCGTTGTTCGATGGTTGCGTTGGGATGACCGTGCGAGGCGAGCAGCTCCTTCAGCACGCGTATAGCGTTTCGCGCTTTGACCGGATCGTAAATGCTTTCTTTGGAAACGCCGACGCGCCTTTCGCGAAAAGCTTTGAGAACGTCGGATTCGGGCACGCTCTTCAGCCCTGCAAACTGAAGATCGCGAATGATCGGTAGCTCAGTAACTTCAAAGATGACATTTATGCCGCCCCGCGCGCCTTCTTCGGTCAGAACTCGTGTTTTTGTCTTATCAAAAAATCCCAGCGCCAGGATGGCCTGAAGGTCCCGCTGAACTTGCTGTTCGTTGTAGGGGTCGCCCGGACGGGTCTGGACGTAGTAAAGAATGTCGTCTTTTCTCAGCCGTCGATTACCGGTGATATCGACTGATTCAACGAGCCGTTGATTTTGCTGAGCAAAAGTGGATCGCGGGACGGAAACAATAGAGGCCAGCAGGACAATTCCGCTCACAAGCATGAGCAAAAACCCGCGATATGAATGCATATGAGCCTTTTCCCTCAGAGGTTCTTACCGGATCTCGGATACTTCGGGGAGCTTTTGGGTAACTAATTATCTTGTCGAAAATAAAGGCAAAACCGACGGTAATGCGTCTCGACCCCAACTAACTCAACGGGCTGTGGAACCCTTTGATTCCGAAGCGCAACGCTCTCGTTGCCAAAGCTTGTCCAGCAAAGTCGCGCATTATACCGAACCAACGCTGCAAAAGTAAAAAGGCAAAGGGGAGAACAACTAAAGGCCCTGGATAGCCAGTTCTCGCCTTTGCCCTGTCCGCTTTTACAGTCGCAGCCGATCAGACCGCGCAATTAATGAATCAGCAGAGCGTCGTCGGCGGTTTCCACTCCGACCGGCCGGTAATTTAGATCGTCGCCATCCAAAAAGACTTCGATCAAAGAAGCCTCACGTAGATGGCCTTGAATCAGCGCTTCGGAAAGCGGGTCTTCAACATATTTTTGCAGTGCACGCCTGAGCGGCCGCGCTCCGTATGACCGATCAGCGCAAGTGCGATCGACAATCCAGCGCTTCGCTTCTTCCGTTAGCCTGACTTCAAAACCGTGCCTCATCATGGTCAAGTTAATCTGGTCCACCTGCATCTGGATGACGTCGAGCAACTCATGATTAAACAGCTCGTCAAAGATAATTATTTCATCAAGGCGGTTGATAAATTCCGGGTTAAAGGTTTGTCGCACCTGGGACATCACCATTTCTTCCATCTTCTCGCGCGACGCTTCGCCGGATCCCTGAAATCCGAGGGTCTGTTTCTTTTGAATGAAGCGCGCGCCAATATTTGAAGTCATAATGATAATAGCGTTTTTGAAATCTACTGCATTGCCCAGCGCATCAGTTAAGAGGCCATCTTCGAAAACCTGCAGCAGCACATTGAAAATGTCCGGATGGGCTTTTTCTATCTCGTCAAACAGCAGAACCGAATAAGGCGCGCGCTTGATGCGTTCGGTTAACTGACCACCTTCTTCGTGTCCAACATAACCCGGCGGCGAGCCGATTAGTTTGGAGACTGAATGCTTCTCCATGAATTCAGACATGTCGAAACGAATCATCGAGCGTTCACTGCCAAACAAAACTTGCGCCAGCGAGCGCGCCACTTCTGTTTTGCCCACGCCTGTTGGGCCAAGGAAAAGAAACGAACCAACCGGCCGCAACGGATTTTTCAAGCCGGCGCGTGAACGGCGAATCGCGCGCGCCAACGCCGAGATAGCCGGACGTTGCGAAACCACACGCAGATGAAGTTCCGCCTCAATGCGCAAAAGTTTGTGGGTCTCTTCTTCTTTTAGTGAGGTAACCGGAATTCCTGTCCAGCGGGCAATTACTTCTTCCACGTCGTCGCGCGTCACTCGGGCCGACACCAGCTCGTCTTCATTGCGATCGCCTTGCAGATTCGCCGCGTCACCGGGTTCGCTCGACCAGTCGCTGATTTCATTCCAGTCAGCCAAACTTCCCTGTTCGCGCCGCACGCGTAGTTTGACGCGAGCACCAGCTTCGTCGATTACGTCGATTGCTTTGTCGGGCAGGAAACGATCGGGAATGTAACGATGCGACTGGTAAACGGCGGCTTCGAGTGCGTCATCGGTGTAATGGACCTGGTGAAAACTTTCATAACGCTCGCGCACGCCTTCCAGGATTTCAATTGCTTCTGCTTCTGAAGGCGGCGGAACTTTGACGGCCTGGAAGCGGCGCTCGAGCGAACGATCTTTTTCGATGGACTTGCGAAATTCCGCCGGCGTGGTCGCGCCGATGCATTGAAGTTCTCCACGCGACAAGGCAGGCTTCAGGATATTCGCAGCGTCGAGCGAGCCTTCCGCGGAACCAGCGCCAACCAGCGTGTGCAGCTCGTCGATAAAGACTATGTACTGCGGATTCTCAACCAGCTCGCGCATGATCTGTTTCAGGCGCTCTTCAAACTGGCCGCGGTACTTTGTGCCCGCCACTATCAACGAAAGATCCAATGAAAGGATGCGCTTGTTCTCAAGGAACGATGGCACTTCGCCGCGCACGATTCGTTGTGCAAGTCCTTCAACAATTGCGGTTTTGCCGACGCCAGGCTCGCCAATCAGCACCGGATTGTTTTTGGTGCGACGGCAAAGAATCTGAACGACGCGTTCAATTTCGGCTTCACGTCCAATTAACGGATCAAGTTTGTCGTTTGAAGCGTCCTCGGTAAGGTCGCGAGAAAACTCGACCAGATGCGGCGTGTCCTTCTTTTGCGAGCTGCGCGCGTCTGCGCCTGACTGTCGCGCAATCTCATCACGAACTGCATTGAGTCGCAAGCCACGCTCGTAAAGAATTTCCGCAGCCATCGAGCGATCTTCACGCAGCAGACCCAATAGTAGATGTTCGGTGCCGATGTGGCGGTGTTGCAGGCGGTCGCTTTCCTCATGCGCATAAGCCAGCACGCGCTTTGTTTCGGGAGCCAGTGGCAGCTCGACCGATGTTGAGATTTTTTCTCTTAAGAGCGTGCGCCCTTCGATTTCTTTGCGAATTGATTCGATAGAGACTTGAGCGCGGGGGAAAAATCTGCCGGTGAGTGTTTTGTCTTCGCGCATCAGGCCAAGCAGAAGATGTTCGGGCTCAATAGCAGGCGCGCCAAACTGCGACGCTTCGTAGCGAGCAAAAAAGATAACCCGGCGCGCTTTTTCGGTGTAGCGTTCGAACATTCGGTTGTTATCGCTGCAAAAGCCCTACTGATTACCATGCCGGGCGAAGGACGAATCGCCCGGCAACTGGCGGCATTATAACCTAACACTGAGAGTGCAAAAAGCTTTGTTTGGTTTTCCGGTAATAAACACGCAAACAACCTCTCTTTTCAGATGAATGTTAGTTCTCGGAAATCCTGCCCTGCTCCAATCTCAGTACGCGATCACAGCGATGAGCCAGGTCCTGATTGTGCGTCGCAATAATAACGATGGCCGGACGAGCAGCCGCATACGAAATGAGGTCACCTGCCAATAAGCCGCCGCTGATTGAATCCAGATTTCCAGAAGGCTCGTCCGCCAAAACCAGCACCGGCTGAGTGATCAAAGCGCGACAGACCGCTACACGCTGTTGCTCGCCGCCCGAAAGATCGGTCACGTAATGCGAAGCTCTCGTCGCCAGTCCCAAACAATCGAGCGCTTCAAAGGCACTGCGCATTGCGCTGCGCCGATCGTGGCGCGCCAGCGTTAGCGGCAAACTGACATTTTCAGCAGCGGTCAGATCGGGCAGCAGATGATGAAACTGAAAAACAAAACCAACCTGGCGGTTACGGTAACGGGCCAACGCCAAATTGCCGGCACCGTTAACTGCAAACTCACCAAGCTTCATGCTTCCGTGATCGGGCCCTTCGATGCCGCCAATAAGATGCAGCAGAGTTGATTTACCGGCGCCTGATGCTCCCACGATCGCAATGGTTTCGCCGGCCACTGCGGAGAAGGAAATTCCGCGCAACACTTCAATGCTTTCGCCGCTCGGCGAGGAAAAAGTCTTGCGTAGATCACTGACAGCAAGTCCAACGTCCAACGTCCAACGTCCAACGTTCGCTTGCGACAGATGCGCCTGGTCTATATCGGGATTCTCCCCAAGCAAGCCATCGACGCCTGAAGAAAGCGACGTGTCGTGCGACGTTGGACTTTGGACTTTGGACATTGGACTTATTACGAGCTGCGCAGCAGTTCAGCGGCGTGAATCCTGGACGCCGCGCGTGCCGGATAAATCGTCGCCAGAATACTCAGCACGAATGCAATCAGTGCCGCAAAGATGATGTTGTAACTCTTGAGATGCAAAGGCACGCTGCTAATCGAATAAACATCGGGCGGCAAACTAATGAGGTGATAACTGTTGGCGACGAGCGTCGCAATTGCACCGAGCAAGACTCCGGCTACGGCGCCGCACAAGCCAAGGATTGCGCCTTCAATCACGAAAATTGTCATGATGCCATTCGGCGTCGCGCCCATGGCATTTAAGATCGCTATGTCGCGCCGTCGTTCCATGACGAGCAGGATGAGAGTAGTCGTAATGTTGAGCGCGGCGATCAACACTATGAGTGCAATAATCATGATACCGATGCGGCGCTCGAGCGTGAGCGCGGTAAACAACGGCCTATTTGCTTCCTGCCAATCAATCACCTCGTAAGAACTGCCGAGTAGTTGCCTTATCTGCGCCGCTGTTCGTTTGACGTTGTAAATGTCTGCAACCTGGACGCTGACGACGGACGCCGCATGAGCATCGCCGGTAAAAGCAGTGATGGTCTCAAACGAGACATAAATCCAGGTTGAGTCGTATTCGAATAGACCCGAGCGGGAAATGCCGGCAACGCGCACGCGCCGCCGGTTAGAGTTCGCGGATGAGAACGAGGGCTGCGTGGAAATCACGTCCGCAGTATCGCCAACGTCAACTCCCAGCCGCGTTGCCAACTCAGCGCCCAACACAACGGCCGGTAGGGGCCTCGCGTCGCCGTGGCGTTTAAGAACTGGATCAAGCGATCCGCGAACAATCGTCGCAGAGATTTCATTAGTCATTTGTGAAGACGATTGATCGATGCCGCGTAACACGCCGTATGCTGAACTCTTCGGTCCAACAATTACTGCACCGTCATACGTGGTTCCGGCGGCGGCGGATACTCCGGCCACGTTCGCGATCTCCGCCGCCACTTGCCGATAATTCCCCAGCGGCTGGCCATCGCTGCGCATGACTGTGATGTGCGCTGTGCCGCGCAATATTTTGTCGCGCATCTCATCGCGAAAACCATCTGCGAGAGCCAGCGCCACAATCAGTGACGCCACTCCCGCTGCGATCCCGAGCACGGCAATCAGCGTTGTGGCGCGCGCCAGCCGATGCTTTCGCCGCGAACGCAGATAACGCAGCGCCAGGAACACTTCATAGGGCATATTGGTACTGGTTCAGAGTACAACCTTTAGGTTGCAGCGGTCACACGGCCGCAAACTGAAGTTTGTACTCTGAACTATGAGTCAGCCTTGAACCGCCGGACACTTCTTCGTATCTTCCGGCCGGTTCGCGGGCAGTAGCTTTTCAAGGTTGGGCCAATCCGTCGCGCCGCTCTCGCCGAGCGGTCTTATCTCAAAAATCGTTTCCGTCACTCGCCGAAAACTAAAATGCTTTTGCAAATCTACGATGCCCGGGATCTCATCACGTTGCCAACCGCACGGCAACCACCAACGCGGGTCGGTGTCCATGAAAACACGGCGACCCTTAGCCAGATAGTTTTCAATCAGCGGAATAAAATCCTTTCCAGGCCAACCGCCACCCGTGCCAATTGTTTCCCATTTGCCCAAGCCAATCGCTTTCCAATAGGTAACGGCGATGGTTTGCGCACCGGAAATCATGACGGCATCGCGCGGAAGTTTTTCCAACTGATGACGATAGTTTTTGCTCATGGCCCGCCGCTCAATAAATTGTTGGCTCGCGGGCCGCAGCAGGAAAGTGAAGACAACGGCGAGCGCCAGCACCGCCGCCACGCACGATGCAAAGGCGAAGCGCACGCTGCGAACGCGACGATGTAAAGTACGAATTAAGAAATCAGCCGATAATGGCGCGATAGCCGGCAGGCCCGTTAAGAAATAACGCCAGTTAACGGCCGTGCTGTAGTTAAAGAAGAGCAACAGGTCGGCAAACAAACCAATCGCCGCGAGCAAAAGCAATGGCGAGAGTTTGCGCGCGCGCCATTCACTGAACATTCCGGGTATTAGGGAAATAAAAATCAGCGGACAGCTAACAAAAAAATACGCCAGGTAGGGCCATAGATTGCGAAACGTCACCGGATGTCGCGCGGTCTCCTGCTGCATCGACGCGCGCCAGCCGTACCAAATTTCGCGATAGTGCGGGTCGCTGATGAACCAAAAGCCGAACCAGCCAAGCGCCAAGAAACCGAACAACAAGCATGAGCCGGCAACAATCAGAACTTCCCGCCGTCGCAATTTCCAGCCGCAGACGAAAGGAGCCAGAACCAACCACGGCGCGTAAAGGCCGATCGTCTCGCGCAGGTTCACACCCAGGCCCAGCAGTCCGGCGCCTGCCAGCACCAGCCAAACGCGACGCTGTTGTAGTCCGCGGTAATGAAGAGTGAGAGCTACTGCGAGTAGCAGCACGGATGGTACGTCGGTCATCACCTGACCGCCGTAAAGAACAAACACCGGCGAAGCCACAATGAACAGCGCGGCAAGCGTGGCCGTGTAAAGCGATCGCGAAACGTCACGCGCCAAAACCCAACAAGCTATTAATGCGAGCGGGGCTTGCACTACAACCGCGTACTTGAAAATCAGGTACGCGTTCTCCGGTTGCACATTGAAGATGCGATGGGCCAATGCGTACAGCGCATGATTCTCAAAAATAAAAAGATTGCGCCCGAGCGCCATGGACGAGGGATAACCGGCTAGCGACAACATCGTGTAGTCGAGCCCATCCCAGTCGCCTATAAAAGGATCGACGAACCAGAGCACAAGTATCAGCCCAAGAAGGGCCGGGATGGACCACCAGATCCAGGCTTTTAGAAACGAAGTTTGCGCTGGAGCTTCAGAATCCAAGGGCGCGAAGCGACGACGCCCAGTGAAAAAATCAGACGTTTGAGGCGTGTTTGTCGTTAGCGGTGTCGGGTTCAACGAGTTGAGTTTCTGCCGAACGGTCCGGTCTCTTTACCATCTTTACGCGATTACCCTGCGCATTGTACTCAACTTCGTCCATGATGTTGTAGATAAGCAGCACGCCACGGCCCGACGACTTGAAAAGATTCGCGGGGTCGCAGGGATCGGGAATGGCTTGCACGTCAAAGCCTTCACCTTCATCTTCGACGGTAAAGCACGCCTCATTTGGCGACAGCTCAGCCCCGACGCGCACCAGCTTAGTAGGATCGTTTTTGTTGCCGTGTTTGACTGCGTTAACAAAAGCTTCATCGAGCGCGACGTATAGATTTGAGCCCTCGGCCGCAATCAATCCCAGTTTCGACACGCGCGCCAGCAAGTATTGCAGCACGCCGTTCATTAACGCGAGATCACTCGGCAGTTCAAACTCAATCTTTTCGTGAGTATGAGAAAGCAGGCTCGGATCGTCGACGTAACGCAGCTTGTAAGAAAGGGTCTGTTCGACGATTTCACGCAGTTCGCCTTCAGCGTACGGGTGTCGCAGGCAATTGACGGCGCCCATTTTGAACGCCTTAACGATTGTCGGTTCGGTTGCGCTCGCGCTGACCGCGGTCAATAAATGTTTGCGATGCAGCTCGCTCACGGGCTGCCCGTTTGTTCGCGAGTCGTCGGCGAGATCGCTGATGATCAGATCAAAGTGGTCCAGGTCGCTGAGTCTTAGCGCTTCTTCGCGATTGCCCGTAGTAGATACGTCATGGCCCAAACCACCCAGAACCTGAGCGAGGCTTACACGCAGTTCATTGTTATTGTCGACGACGAGAATCCTACGTTTCTGCATCCCACTCCATTCTGCCGGTGATAGGTTTCCGAGGCGAGATTAGTCCAAATTAAGCGCCGCTTCTAAAGTACTTTACGACAATTCCAACCGCTGCGTTCCGCAATATATCACCGGCCCGAGCAAAGAGGTAGGCGCAAAGGGCCAGGCGCCCGGCGCTTAGCACTGGGCCGCGCCTGCGCTACACTACGCGTCCTGTCCGACCGCATGGCCAAACACAGCAAATTTCAAATTGTTCTCGAATACGCACTTGCAAGGTCAGTCCTCGTCAGTCTCGGGGCTTTGCCGCGGCTTGTTGCCGTCGCGTTTGGTGTGACCGTAGGGCGCGTCGCCTATCTCCTGCCGGGGAGCCTCCATCGCACTGGCGAGCGCAATCTGGAGATTGCCTTTCCTGACATGGACCAGCGCGAGCGCAAGCGATTGTTGCGCGGCAGCTTTGAAAGTCTGGGCCGGCTCCTGGGCGAGTTTAGCCAACTTCCAAAGGCAACACCGGAAAAGCTGCGCAAGCTTATTGAGTATGACGAGGTAGGTCTGCGGCATCTGAGAGAAGCGGAGAAAAACAAACGCGGCGTGATTTTTTTGAC
>DATNOG010000109.1:0-2384 GCA_035601415.1 Pyrinomonadaceae bacterium
ACGCTCAACTCAAAAATCAAGACCTACAGGATAAGCCTGCGGCCTTAAGAATTTTTGAAGGGGGCACTGGAGGCTGTACCCCTTTTGATGTTTAGTGATTGTTTGCGTTTGCGGCGGCCGGCTTTTTCGCTGCGGGTTTGCGTTTTGCAGTTTTCAGTTCAACCAGAATTACTTCCATGTCCCCGTCAGTAATATTTTCAGGAAGATGCCTGACGGCTGGTGTGAAAAGCGCAGTGCCCGCCTTCGTGTCTCGCTCTTCGGTTTTGCCACCCGGATAGGTAAACTTGACCCGGCCGTCTGTCTGAAATATTGCTACGAGGTCCGGGTGGCTGTGCATGACTGACTTTTCATGTGGGCCATACTTTGCGCGCACAATGCGTACGCGCGAGTTTTCAAACTCGACTTTGTAATGTTTCGAATCGACTTTGGCCGCGTCCTGGGCCAAAGCAGTGGGAACGGCCAGCGCCAGGACAAACAGCGCCAGGAACAATATGCGATGCATAGAAATATCCTCCTGTGAATTGTAAAGGGCAAATCGGTTGTACGAACGTGGCGTATTCTTATAGGTGACCAGTACTCAAGTCAATGGTAAGCGGGAACAAAATCGATCACGTTTCCGCTGAGCTGAGAGCGGCTCGGTTTGCAGCTCTGACTGCCGAAACCGCTTCCTGCACCCGCTGTCCCGCAATGTGCGGGCGGTCGTCCGTGCTGAGCGGACTTAACGGACCTTTGTCAGCACGCGTTATGTTCATTGGCGAAGCGCCTGGACGAAAAGGGGCCGATCAAACGCGAGTGCCTTTCTCGGGAGATCAATCGGGGAAGAACTTTGATCGCTTTCTTGCGTCGATTAATTTGCGGCGGCAAGATATCTTCATTACTAGCGCGGCTCTGTGTAATCCGCGCACTGGATCGGGCGCGAACCGCAAACCGAGCAGGACGGAATTGAAAAACTGCTCCGAGTTTTTGCGGCGCACCTTCGAGTTAATAGACCCAGCCGTTGTGATCACGCTTGGTTCGGTAGCGCTTCAAGCAATTAACGCGATTCAGCCCCACGATCTGATTCTGAAAGAGTCCGCGGCGCAGATACATGATTGGAATGGCCGGGTGCTGCTGCCGGTTTATCATCCCAGCCCGCAGGTGCTGGCTTCGCACCGGCGCGAAGCTGAACAATTGCAGGACTACAAAGCGATTGCTCGGGCGATTAAACATCTGGTTCCGGCTCTGCCGCCTCCTGATGTGCGGCATCGCTTAGCCTTGCCGGATCTGAACGCTAAGAATTTCGGGCTGCGCCCGACGCGTGAGGTGTAGCCTCATAATTTATTGATCTTCAACGGAAAGACAGAGCCCTTTCCGCAGATCAGGCGGCAGAGCCGTAACCAAGATTCATGACTGAAGTAAGCCAACAAATTGGAATTCGAAGACTTGCGCTGGACGAAGCGCACGCGCAACTCGGTGCATCCATGACCGTGCGCGATGGCTGGTCGGTGCCCGCTTTTTATGGTGAGACCCTGCAAGAGTATGCCTCGGTGCGCGAAGGTGGCTCCGGATTGATCGATCTTTCACCGCGCGGTCGCTTCCTTGTCAGCGGGTCAGAGGCTGTTCCATTTCTCAACGGGCTAATCACCAACGACATGAAGACGCTTGAGGTCGGGCGGTGGATGCCGGCAGCCTTTCCGAATGTGCAGGGAAGACTAGTTGCCGCCGTTCGAGTGATTCGTTTGCGGGATGAAGGGACAGACAAGAATGTCTATCCTACTTTTTTGATCGATACAGAGGCCGCCACGCATGAACGTGTTTTGAAAACTATCGAACGCTTCACGCTGGCCGGCGACTTTCGCGTCAACGACATGACGAGCCAGACTGCGATGTTGTCGGTGCAGGGCAAGAAAGAGGGGAGTGTTGTTGGCTCAGTTCTGGGGGAAGCAGCCGCCGCTTCAGCGCCGAACGCGGTGCGGCAAGTCAGTTGGCAGCAAGCCGGCTCGCCCGCGGACGTGACGGTCGTTCACGCTTCGCACACCGGTGAAGACGGCTTTGATCTGATTGTTGACAACGATCACGCCAACAGTCTGTGGAATGCCTTGCAGCAAGCGGGCGCGCAGCCAGTTGGTTACGATGCATTCGAGATTTTGCGTATCGAAGCAGGTTCGCCGCGCTATGGAGTCGATATGGATGAAACGAATATCGTCACTGAAACGAACCTGGACGACACGGTCAGTTACACGAAAGGCTGTTATATCGGTCAGGAGATTATTGCGCGCATCAAGTATCGCGGGCATGTCGCGAAAAAGTTGTCAGCCCTGATATTCGATGGGACAGTGGAGGTCAATGCCGGCTCTATTATTAAGTCAGTGGATGGAAAAGAGGTTGGCCGAATAACTTCAGTG
>DATNOG010000110.1:0-1720 GCA_035601415.1 Pyrinomonadaceae bacterium
TGCCGTTGCGAAAACTGCGGCCCTTCCGGTTGATTGCCATTTTGCCGTCGAAGAAGCTCGTAACTGAATGGCGCTGGAATCTCGAGGCGTTGACCATGCGCGATTACAAATGGCGATCACAGCATTGGTTTTCATCTGGCTTTGACGAACAACGCGCAGAAGTTGAAAGGCAGCGCGTTTGCGACGCCGCGCTCACTCATCAATCCACTAAAAGCCTGAGATGGCTCCGGCTGTTACATCGTTCTCATTCGCCCAAGCGCGGGCCGCTTTCGATTTGTATGCATCGCCGGGACGCAAGTACAGTCAGTTACACTGAAGTCGCTGTTTCGGGACGGCGCGCAACGATGCGTTATAAATCGGGACCCTGCTGTGCCAAAGGAACCATCGTCACTAGAACGATTTCGCTAGTACATTGATTGTAAGCTTGCGTAGGCTCTAGCGACAAATCGAAGCATGGTTGCGCAAGACATAACTCGACCTGTTTTTCTCCCAGTCGTTATCGGCACACCGCGCCAGGGCCGATTGACTGAGCCCGTCGCCAATTTCGTGTTTGGTGAGATATCAAAGCGCAGAGATATCGAAACCGAATTGATCGACATCAGGAGAATTCCGCTCCGCATGGATGACGCCGGCGAAGCGCTCAAGGACAGCCAGTTCTCGGCCACAGTTGCACGGGCAGACGGTCTTATTCTCGTGGTACCAGAATACAATCATAGTTTCCCAGGTCTGTTGAAACATGTGCTCGATACAAACCTTAAAGAATACATTCACAAAGCAGTTGGCGTTTGCGGTGTGTCAGCGGGTCCATTCGGCGGCGCGCGCATGATCCAGAGTTTGCTGCCGGTACTGCGCGAGCTCGGCTTGGTCGCAATTTTCTCGGATGTCTACTTTGGCACGGCAGGAAGACTTTTTGATCCGGCGACTGGCAAAATGACCGAGCCAGCCTACGCCGGTCGCGTGGAGAAGTTCGTTGACGAGCTTGTCTGGATGTCGCGCGCTCTTCGGCATGCACGCGAAAATCTGCCAGGCAATTAGTCCGCAGCTGAATTGCATAGCGTCTGGAGGCAAAGGCGCATTACTTCGACCTCTTGCTTTGTCAGTGTTTCGGATCGTTGAGCTGCCATAATCGATAGCTCCAGCACGCTGCATAGACGAGATAGCCGCAGTATGCGCTTAGCAATACACCTCCGAATGCGTAAATCGGAATCATTAGAACCGTTAGCGCAACGGTGAGCACCCCATACGGAAGGAATGCGAGAAAGCTTAGCCGCAGTGCACCTAATCGAAAGAACAACGCGTTCCAAGCAGCGTTACCACCTAACATCGCAATCACGAGCACCAACGCCGATCGATGCAAACCCGAAAAATCCGCAGCAGAGAGCAGGTGCCGCAGAATGACAAAACACATTACGTAGTAGAACAAGCCGATAAGAATCCAGATCCGAAAGGCAGGTGAATAACTCGGCAACCGCAGCCTTCTGAAACGTGAACGCGGATCGCTGCCAGTAACGAGTGCTTCTGATACTACGGCAATCAGACAAACGATTGTGGCGATCACCGTCGGCTTCATACTAGCTGAACAACGTAATGAGGAATAAGCAGATACCTGCCAACGCCGTATTCCAGAAAATCATGGAGCGCAGTAGCCCAAAACCAGCCGCTGCCGCGAGCACATAGCCAAGCCGTCCCCAAAAATATAGATGCGCGCCCAATATCGTGA
>DATNOG010000111.1:0-57838 GCA_035601415.1 Pyrinomonadaceae bacterium
TCATACGCGACCATTGAGTTGCGCGCGGACGAAATCCCGGCGGACGTAAAAGATAATCTGGAGGGCTGGCTTTATGGTTGTGATATCTGCCAGGACGTTTGTCCCTGGAATCGCTTTGAGCAGGTAACCAATGAAACTCGCTTTCAGCCGCGAGCCGGAAATGTTAATGCCGAGCTTTCCGAAGTGCTCGAGCTGACGCCTGAAACTTATGCCGATCGCTTCCGTAGTAGTGCAATGAAGCGAGCAAAGCTGGCCGGGTTGCAACGAAACGCGCGTGCGCTCATCATAAGGCCAGCAAACGCCGAATCATAAAGCCGCGTCTAGAGAATCTGCTGCTACTCTGCTACGATGTTTTCGTTCATGCCCAGATCTTAAACCTTCGCAGTAAACCATTACTGTCAATCAGCTTTGGCAGCACCTTAACGAGCTTAATTGAAGTGAGTATAGGTATTGGATCGGGTACAAATCTCGGCCGTTATGAAGTGCGATCTCTGCTTGGCGCCGGCGGAATGGGTGAAGTCTACCTCGCGCGGGACAAACAGCTCGACCGCGCCGTAGCTCTGAAGATCCTACCGCCCGACCTCGTTTCCAACCCGGACCGGATGCGACGCTTCGTGCAAGAGGCGAAGGCCGCTGCCACGCTCAACCATCCGCACATCGCTCATATTTATGAAATCGGACAGGCGGAAGATATCAACTTCATCGCCATGGAGTTCATTGAAGGCCAAACGTTGAAAGATATGATCCAGCTCGATCAGATCGGGCTAAGCAAGGCTCTAAAGTATCTTCAACAGGTAGCGGAAGGCCTTGATAAGGCGCACACGGCGGGTATCGTGCATCGTGATTTGAAGCCCGAGAACATCATGATTACGTTGGAGGGATACGCAAAGATCCTGGATTTCGGGCTGGCCAAACTAATGGAGCCGCTAACCTCCGGCAGCAGCGGCACCTCAAACAGTCAGGCTGACACTGCGATGTACATTCAGCATTCAACTCCCGGCACGGTGATGGGCACTGCAGGCTACATGTCTCCGGAACAGGCACAGGGCAAGACCAGCCAGACCGATCATCGATCAGACATTTTTTCCTTTGGCTGCATTTTGTTCGAAGCCGTCACGGGACACAGACCCTTCGAGGGTGATTCGGCTGTCAAGGCAATGTACAAAGTCATCTACGAATCCGCGCCTTCGATTAAAGAATTCAGTCCGTCTGCGCCGCCTGACCTCGAGCGAATCGTTCGACGCTGTTTGGCAAAGGATCCCGATGACAGGTATCAGACGATCAAGGATGTAAAGATCGAGCTAAGAGATCTGCGGCGTGAACTGGAGAGCACTTCGAAGCCGGAGCTGCGCAAAGAGCTGTCGGGCAATACTGATCGTTATTCGATGGACCACCGACTTGAATCCAGTTCTTCCCATCGCGGAAGAAGCCAGGACGGCGAACCCATAAAACCCATCAAGCGGCGCACCAGGCCGTCGAAACGTGCTACGTCGTCCCCGTCTCGCCGATCACAATCGAGCAAGCCCGTAGATTCGCTTGCCATCCTTCCGCTCTTCAACATCAGCGCCGCCCCGGACGTGGAATATCTCAGCAGCGGCATTACCGAAAGCATCATCAACAACATGGCGCAAGTGCCCAAGCTGCGGGTGATGGCTCGTTCAACTGTGTTTCGCTATCACGGCCAGGAAGTGGATCCTCAGGTCGTCGGTCGAGAACTCAACGTCCGCGCCGTACTAATCGGCCGGCTACTGAGTCGCGATGATCGCCTGCATGCGCATGTGGAGCTGGTTGACGTCACCGATGGCTCGCAGCTCTGGGGCGAAAATTATCAAGTGAAGTTTGCCGACATCTTCGCCGTTGAGGAAGAGATCGCCGTCGCAATCTCGGAAGCCCTGAAGTTAAAGCTTTCGGTAAAGGAGAAACGACGGCTCCGCAAGCGATACACGGAAAGCGCGCTGGCTTATCAGCTCTATCTGAAGGGACGCCACCATTGGAACAAGCGAAAGGATGAGGATATCAAGAAAGGTATCGAATATTTCCAACTGGCCATCGCGGACGACTCCCGCTACGCCCTCGCCTATGCGGGGCTGGCCGACTCGTACATCGTATTGATGGAATATGGAGACCTTCCCTTTGACGAAGCCAACGTCAAGGGAAGAAAGGCTGCGCATACAGCCCTCGAGATCGACGATACCCTCGCAGAGGCGCACACATCAATTGCTGCGTTGGGCTACGATGATTGGGGACTGCTGGGCGTCGAAAACGAGTACAAGCGGGCTATCGAACTTAATCCCAACTATGCGACGGCTCGCTACTGGTACGCGGAGTATCTGTCTCACGTAGGCCGCCATGATGAGGCCATCCTGCAATCTCAATTAGCTCTCGAAATTGATCCTCTCTCAAGCGTTACAAATACTGCTGCGGGAGAAGTATTGTATCGGGCCCACCGTTACGATGCGGCCATCGTTCAGCTCAACAAGGCCATTAAGGTTGACAAGGATTTCCATCGCACGCACCGCAGCCTGGGCAACGCCTACGTGGCGGTGGGGCGCTACGATGATGCAATTTCCGCTTTTGCCACGGCAGACATGCTCTTGGGAAAACGGTCGGAGCAAGTTACAGGCGAAGCGGATTCGCTCAAGCAAGCTTATGCCTCGCGGGGTGAGCAGGGTTTCTGGGAAGAAAATCGAGCAATCCTAACGAAGAGCCTCCAACACGGCGGTTACGCCACTCCTTACCTGCTGGCGATCGCCAACGCTCACCTCGATGATAATCAGGCCACTATCGAATGGCTGCAACAAGCCTACAAGCAGCGCGATCGAATGCTGCTGCACCTCAAAACCGAAAACTGTTTCGATAGCATCCTTGACGACGCCCGCACCAGGGAGTTAATTCAGTTGATCGGATTTTCGTAAGTCACCACTCTTTCCGTAGGTCATACCAACCAAAATCGACTACGACCGATTGGATCATCGTTACTCCCACGGCCGTTCGCGTATGAAGTCGCTAAGATCGTTGTGTTTGACTCGGAAGGGCTGAAAGTTCGCCAGCACGTTTTCGATTGCTGTCGCGCTTTGCGGCGCCAACTCAAATAAATTTGAGCGCAGCAAGCCGAGTGTCCGATAGCCAAACCACATCGACATCAAGTTTGCGAGGATACGCTCTTCCAGGGTGGGAGTGAGCAGCGCGAGGCTGACAAGTTCGCGAAGGAAAAAGCGAATATGAACCAGGGGCTCGCTAAAAGAGCGATAGGGCGGGTTGGGTTCATGGATAAGAGCAACCTCATCGTCCCGGAAGTCTTCGTTTTCATAGAAGAGTTGGTAAACTCGGCCATATCCCCTTACGCCGAGATCCCGCATCTCGTATGCGCGTATCGCACCCAGAGACGATAGCCCCCAGACCGACCACCCTGCCGAAACCGCGCCGCGAATCTCCGCATGTCCCACGGACAAACATTGCTGAAAATAACCGTCAACGAGTACCAATACTCCCGGCGGATGCGCGGCAACCAGTCTCTCGACATCGTGCCGCTGAACAGGTGGCCGGATCTCCGCGCTCTGTTTGGCGCCGGAAAGCAGCTCTTCGCTGCCGCAGAAGCTCGGTCCAGCAAACATGTAGCGTTTACAATTTGTCTCTGACATAGTCTCTCAAACGAACGCCGATCCGCACGCTGGTTTGATTGAAGCACTCAAGCCCCGGGGCCAGCACCCGCAATACTTGAAGCGGATGCTCAGACGATGTAAAGACAACTCGCAGCACCCGGCGGATTCCGTTGCGCTCCAGCATGCCGAGCATCAATTCCAGGGCCGAGGACAGGTCGGTCACTGAATCTGAGCTGTCGGGAATTTTTTCGAAGTCGATGATCGCATCTCGCCGCGACACGTCGCGCTGCAGTCGTTCCGCGTAGTCAACACGCTCCTTGTCCGACATCTCGGCGAACAACTCATAGCGCTTTAACAAATCATCTCGGCCACCGTGAATGAATGATAGACGGCTTTGCAGTGCTTCACAGACTGCGCGCGTCGCGGCTATGTCTTTGGAAAGGTTGCAACCGAAGCCTTCCGAAATGTAGACGGGATTGGTCGATTTTTGTTCGGCGACAATTGCTCGAAAGAAGGGGATGCCGAAAACATTCGCATTGAATCGCACGTAGAGTTCGAGACCGGCATCGTGGACGCTTTCAGCAACATCTCGCAGATGCGACGGCAGAGTGTGGCCGGTCACCAGTTCGGAGCGATCGTCAACGAACATGAAAGAAGAGCAATCGCGCTCGATGACTTCGGCCAGACCATGGACGGTTGCTTCCAGAATCGAGTTGCCGGAACACAGTCCGTTTGAATTTGAACTGAAGTAGCGTTGCGTTTGGAGTGACTCGGGAAAAGGAAGATAAACCAACTCACAGGGGACCAGAAACGCTTCGTTGGTTCGCACGTCGATAGCTTCGACGCATGAGACGGCTGCATCCAAATCGATTTCTGTCCCCATGATGGGGCAGAAATCCAGGATGCTGTCCTCTCGTTTAGGACCTTCGAAAACCTCGCTTGCCGGCACAGTCCGCAAGTTGAGCGCCGAGCGCCCGAACTCGGCAAACGCAAACTCGATCGCCTCCATGTAAGCCCCGACGCGAGCTTCGTCTACCGACAGGCCCTTGCCCGCATTAACACACAGTGAGCCTGGCAAGGCGCCGGGGCGAATGCTGGCGAAGACGGGTACGCCGACAATATCGAGACGCGTGATCTCCGTGACGCGTGTTATGCCTAGCTGCGCAGCCAAATTCCGGGCATGGGCATGCGTCACCTCCAGCGGCTCGGCGCGAAGACTCGAGCTGAGATGAAAGACAAGACTCACCCTTTATCCCCTGACGCCTGGTGGGTGGTCTACTTTTTCTTCTTGTCGTCGTCGTCGTCGGGGAAAATGTACGCGCCGCTTCCGACCAGTTTATCTCTAAGGTGATCGGCGAACTTGGCGACCGTGGGCGCATCTAACTCGACCGACGTGTTTTTCGGCCTTTTCTTCGGCTCTGGTGGCTCATCTGTGATGTGAGCCGGCGACCCAGTCAACCCTTTTCGCAACGCCGCTTCCAATTTCACGGCAGAATTGGCACCGATGGTTACTTTAACGGGGCCTTTCGGTTTTGCTGTAGCCATTGTGACTCCTTGAATTCGATTGAGATAAAAGAACCACGCCACAAACGTGGCGTCAATCACAAAGACCAACCCGCTTGGGTGCCGGGAACGGTCTTGGGTCCTTGTCTGATCTCGTCAGTAAACTTGCGGTTGATTGATTCGGAAAAAGCTGAATCGCTCGCAATGAAAGCCCGCTAAGATGGTCAAGATTCTACAGGCTCGTCTGGGAACTCACCCGCACTTAGAAGCTGGGCATGGACCTACAAGGAATGTTCACTCTAATAGCACCTCTTTCAGAAAAAAGTCAATAATCATTTTAGTCCGCCATAACAAGGCGCAGTTCATTTTTTCATATAGCGGCATCCAGGATCGCAAGCTACGCATCTTGCACTGTTATGATATCGCTGGTTTGTAAACTCTCCAGCGCCTGTTATCGTCATGCACGAATCGCAACTACTTAAACGTTATCGAGGCAAAAAAATGAAACTGCTAAACCCATTCATCATTGCGTGCGGAATTGTGTCTTGTTCTTTCACTTCGATCGTAGCGCAGCAAACGAAAACTCCCGCGGATCTTCATCGCATTGCGGATGATTACTACAACTGGCGCAACCGGCAGTTTCCGGTTTTCTCAAGTGATGCGGGACTGCACACCTGGGACAGCAAACTCACTGACTACTCGCTGTCGGCCGTGCTGGCGCGAAAGCTCTACACCAAGGAAGTGCTGGCGAAGGTGCGCGCGATGCAGACTGCGAATTGGAGCAAAGACGATCGCATCGACTGGCTGTTGTTCCGTTCGCAGCTTGACGGTACAGATTTTTTTAGTCGCGTTATAGATTTCGAGGAGAGCGATCCGCAGACCTACGTTAACGAATGCAGCAACGCCATCTTCTCGTTGTTGAAAAAGGAATACGACACGCCGCGCAATCGTGCCGTTGCGGCAACTGCGCGCATGAAGCAGATGCCTTTTGTGATCGAACAAGGCAAGAGCAACCTGACGAAGCCAGTGCAACTCTATGCGCAACTCGCCATTGACTCCGCCCGATCAATAGACAGTCTTTTCACCGACAGCTTGATGACACTGACGAAGGATATGTCGCCGGCGGAGAGAAACGATCTCATCAAGGCCCGTGACGCAGCGCTAGTTTCAATTCATGGGTTTGCGGATTGGCTGGAAAAGCGCTTGCCGGGAATGGTTGCATGGAAGCCAATGGGCGAAGAGAACTACAACTACCTTTTGAAAAATATTTACTACCTGCCGCTCGATGCGAAGCAGGTTGAGATGCTGGGCCAGGCCGAGCTCGCTCGCTATCGCGCCCTCGAATCGTTTCTACCTGACCCTTCGCTAGCCGATCCGAATCCGGCGCGCAGCAAGAATGTGCCGAAAGATCAGGCCGCGTTCTTGAAAGCTTATGAAAGCCGCGAGGCCGAGATGATTGACTTCCTGAAAACTAACCATCTCGTTACTTTGCCGTCGTATCTCGGACGATTTGAAATCCGGCAACTGCCCGAGGCGTTCAAGCCGACGAGCCCCGGCGGCTTTATGAATCCGCCCGGCGTTTATGATAAAGACGACAGCGGTTTCTATTTCATTCCCACTTACAACCCGCAATCGAAAAACTTTTACATTCGCGCGGCCATAGAGGACCCGCGTCCGATCCTGGGCCATGAAGGAATCCCCGGCCACTTTCTGCAACTCTCGATTGCGAATCATTTAAAGGACGAGATTCGGCGGCAACATGGTGACGGAGTTTTCGTCGAAGGCTGGGCGCTCTATGGCGAAGAGATGCTGATGCGCACCGGCCTTTATCCGGTTAACTCGGCATCGCAGGGACAGGTATTGCGTCTGGCGCGTTATCGCGCGGCGCGCATCGGCGTTGATGTAAACCTGCAAACCGGCAAGTGGACTTTCGATCAAGCGGTTCACTATTTCATGGAAGCCGGCGGTCTCGATCATGAAGCGGCAACTGGTGAAGCAGCCGGCGCCGCGGCGAGTCCGACGCAGAAGATTTACTACATGGTCGGCAAGTGGCAGATCATGCGGCTGCTGGGAAAGTATCGCGACAAGCAGGGCGCAAACTTTCGCCTGGGCCAGTTTCACGACGACTTGATCAAGAATGGCAGTTTGCCGCTTTCAATAGTTGAGTGGATTTTGCTGGACGACTCGTCGTCGTTGGACCAGGCGCTGAAGTGAGGTCCTAAGTAGCAGAGACTTCAGTCTGTGATTCCTTGTAATTAAAAGTCACAGACTAAAGTCTGTGCGACTTATTTCGGGCAAGGCGTAAAAGGCAGGCCCATAAATTCTCTCATCCAGCAAATCGTCTCCGCCGGCATTTCTTCCTGCGGCACGTGACCAGCATCGTTAATCAACTCCAAACGAGACCCAGGTATTGCTGCATGCAGCATCTCGCCAATCTTTAGCGGAATAACTTTGTCATCCAGCCCCCACAAGATCAGGGTCGGCACATTTATCTTCGGATATTGCGCGATGATCTCGTCAATATTCTTTGGTATCAACTGCTGCCCGGTTTTCAAGAGGGCATATCGTCCGCCCTTCAAACCAATCGGCCGTCCGTATTCCTTAATCTGCTCTTTTGTAATCTTGCTCTTATCGTAATACGCGTCTTTAAGGACTATGTCCGCCTGACAGTCAGGCGGAATAAGATGCACTGCCAGCCAGCCAATCACCGGCGTCCGCAAAATTTTCACGTGCGATGGCAAGTCTATATTGTAACCGCCACTGTCGATCAGAATTAGTTTTGACAGCCTGTCGCGATCGTGTTCACACATGTGAATTGCAAGCAGCAACGACACCGCGCCGCCATATGAATTGCCCACCAACGTAATATGTCTGAGGTTCCGCTCCTGAATAAACTGATAAACCAGATCGCGCTGCGTCAGGATCGAATAATTATCGTCATCAGGCTTTACCGAATCGCCGGCGCCCTTAAGATCGATCAGAATTATCTGGTAGCCAGGAAAGGTGTTCTGATGCATTACAAATTCGCGCCACGAATACATGCTGGCGCCCAGACCGTGAATCGCAAGTAGGGGTTCGCCAGTGCCGTAGATTGCGTAATGGAGTCCGGTTGGCGTGCAGCCGGATTGTGTCGGTGGTGGCATCGGCTTGGGCATCGGCACTGGCGTTTGGGGACACTCTGCGAACGCGGACGCGCAAAAACAGATTGTAAGCGCGGCGGCAAAGAACATTACTGCAACCTGATTGCGAAATGAAGAGTAGATGGAAGAGTTGGAGTTCATGGCCAGAATAATAAGCCGCAATCGACTTTTAGTCATCAAATTTGCAGGTAAGTACCTGCGCCAGTTGCCCGTCGCCGTTCTGTTGTGTCCACCCCAGCTTGGACCGAAATAGCCTGCGGGTTATGATTGATTTTCAACTATGACTGCAGCGCTCAAAGATTCCTACAACCGTCCGATTCGCGATCTGCGCGTGTCGCTGACCGACCGTTGCAATTTTCGCTGCTTCTATTGCCTCCCACACGGCGAGCCGCCAATTGCACCGAAAGAGCAGATGCTTTCGTACGAAGAGATTGAATACGTCTGCGACATTTTCGTCGAGCTGGGAATCGAGAAAATCCGCTTAACCGGCGGCGAGCCGATGATGCGCCGAGACATCGAAACGATTATTGAAAAGCTTGCGGCGTTGAAGTCGAAAGGGCTTCAAGATCTCGCACTAACCACCAATGGCTATTTCCTGCCCGATCGCGCACAAGGTTTGAAGGATGCGGGACTTGATCGAATAACAATCAGTCTCGACAGTCTGAAGCGCGACACGTTCAAACAAATGACGGGCGTTGACGTGCTGGATCGTGTGCTGGCAGGAATCGCGGCGGCGAAATCAGCCGGATTGCAACCAATCAAAATCAATGCGGTGATTGTGCGCGGTCACAACGAAGGCGAAGTGGCGGACTTTGCCGCTTTCGCGCGCGCGCACGATGTCAAGATGCGCTTCATCGAATTCATGCCGCTCGATTCGGGCCATGATTGGTCGCGCGAAGACGTGGTTTCGGGTCGTGAGATTTACGAACGCATCAATGAGCGCTTTCCGCTCGAGCCGGTCGATGTTGTTCGCGGCTCGGAAACTTCGTCGCGTTATCGTTTTGCAGACGGCGGCAGAGGCGAGGTTGGAATCATCGCTCCCGTCACTGAACCATTCTGCGGCGCCTGCTCGCGCATTCGGCTAACTGCCGACGGTCAGATTCGCACCTGTTTGTTTTCAACTGTCGAACATTCACTGCGCGATGTGGTCCGCACTGGCGCCACGCGCGCTGAAATTATTGACTTCATCGCAAGCGTGGTGCTGAAGAAAGAGCCGCGCCATTACATCAACGATCCCCAGTTCGTCGCGCCGTCTCGCTCAATGAGTTTTATTGGCGGCTAAGGACCTCCGCCGATTCCGTTTTTCAGGATTGAGCGGCCGACCGTCCCGTCTGCTGCATCGCCTTGATATCATCCAGTAGCACGCGCTCGTGTCCTTCCGGGTTTACCTTAAGATAGATTTTCCTGAGCGTGCCTTTTGGATCGATCACGAAGGAAGTGCGATCCCAGTACATGGTGCCTTTGTAGTCGCTTTGGCCTACGCCCGCCGCCTCAAGAAGTTCATGGTTTGGATCAGCAAGTAAATCGATGGTGAACGCAAACTTATTGCAGAAGTCTTTGTGCGAAGCCACGTCGTCCGCGCTGACGCCCGCCACCGCAATGCCAGCCTCATCAAATTCCTGCTTGGAAGCGGTGAACGATTTTCCCTGTATCGTGCAGCCTGGCGTGTCGTCCTTGGGATAGACGTAAAGTACCAACCACTTCCCGGCGTAATCATCGAGCGTGACGGTCTTGCCATCCTGGTTCTGCAAACTAAAATCCGGAAATCGCTTGCCTATCTCTGCTGTCATGATCGTTTCCTCTCTTACCTAATTGTAATTAGATCTTTCTGCTGTCGGAAGAGTTGTCATTGTTGCATAGTGGTAGCGTCATTGCACCCGTGACTGAAGAGTTCTAGAATCGCGTTGAGAAATTGACAATAAACAGCTTTCGGGGGAGCCCCTGTCCAGCAGAAGACCGGGGCTGAGAGTCTGGACATTGGCGATTGCCAATTTCCGATTGCCGATTTGATTAGTTGACGAATTCAATCGGCAATTGGCAATCGCAAATCGGCAATGTTCGGAGACCCCTTGAACCTGATACGGTTAGCACCGTCGAAGGGAGAAACAGCCGTCCGAACGCGAGTTAAGGTCGGATATGTAACCGTTCCATCCTTTTAACAGGTGGAACGGTTTTTTAGTTTGAACACAACAACGTAGATCCGAATAGCTCGTTAACTATTCACGATTTACGATTCACGAGTTACGAGGTCCATTATGAGTGCCGCAATCAAACCAGCAGAGAATGAAACGCCTTCCGTTAACACCGAAAAGCCGTTGCCAAAATCGCGCCGCATCTACATCGAAGGAAAACAACCCGGCGTGCGCGTTCCGTTTCGCGAAATCGATCAGAGTCCGACGCGTAATTTCGATAACTCGCTGGAAGGGAATCCTCCCGTGCGCGTTTACGACACGAGTGGTCCATACGGCGATCCTGCGATTCGATCCGATGTCCGTGAAGGTCTGGCTGAGTTGCGTCGTGAATGGATCGTTGGTCGAGGCGATGTCGAGGAATACGAAGGGCGCTCTCTGCAACCGATCGACGATGGCTACTTAACGTTTGACGCTGCGAACCAGGCGCGCCAAAAAGAGAAAGCCGCTGCCGGTCAATATCGCCTTGAGGACTTTCCTGCGCTCCTTCGCACGCCTTTGCATGCGAAGAAGGGTTCATGCGTTACGCAAATGCACTACGCGCGTCAGGGCATCATCACGCCGGAAATGGAATTCATTGCCATCCGCGAAAACCTCGGCCGCCACTTAGATCGAGTGAACGAGGATCGCGAACACTGGGACCGCGGGCGTCCCGCCCGCCGTGATGCGGCAGAGGCGCCGCGCGATTCACTATTCCATCAACACCGCGGCCAATCATTCGGCGCTTCCATCCCTGAATACGTCACGCCGGAATTCGTCCGCGACGAAGTCGCGCGCGGTCGCGCCATCATTCCCGCAAACATCAATCATCCTGAATCCGAGCCAATGATCATCGGCCGTAACTTCCTGGTGAAGATCAATGCGAACATCGGCAACTCTGCTGTCTTGTCATCTATTGACGATGAAGTTGAAAAGATGCGCTGGTCCATCAAGTGCGGTTCAGACACGGTGATGGATCTTTCGACGGGCAAAAACATTCACGCCACGCGCGAGTGGATCATACGCAACTCGCCGGTGCCCATCGGCACCGTGCCGATCTATCAGGCACTGGAAAAAGTTGGCGGCAAAGCGGAAGAACTTACCTGGGAAATCTTTCGCGACACACTGATCGAACAAGCCGAGCAGGGCGTCGACTATTTCACCATTCACGCCGGCGTGCGCTTGCCTTACATTCCCATGACTGCAAAACGCACAACAGGAATCGTAAGCAGAGGCGGCTCCATCATGGCCAAGTGGTGTCTCTCTCATCACGAAGAGAGTTTTCTTTACACGCGCTTTCGCGACATCTGCGAAATCATGGCCGCCTACGACGTTTCATTTAGTTTAGGCGACGGCCTGCGCCCCGGCTCGATTGCCGATGCGAACGACGAAGCGCAGTTTGCCGAGCTCGAAACGCTTGGTGAGTTAACGAAGATCGCGTGGGAGTACGACTGCCAGGTGATGATCGAAGGTCCGGGTCATGTCCCCATGCATCTAATAAAAGAAAATGTCGACAAGCAGCTTGAGACTTGCGGTGAAGCTCCGTTCTACACGCTTGGCCCACTGACCACCGACCTCGCGCCCGGTTACGATCACATCACTTCCGCAATCGGGGCGGCGATGATTGGCTGGTACGGCACGGCGATGCTTTGTTATGTCACGCCGAAAGAACATCTTGGACTGCCCAACAAAAAAGACGTTAAAGACGGTGTCATCGCCTACAAGATCGCCGCGCACGCTGCTGATCTCGCCAAAGGTCACCCTGGCGCGCAGTATCGCGATAATGCCTTATCGAAGTCACGTTTTGAATTTCGCTGGGAAGATCAATTCAACCTCTCGCTCGATCCGGAGGTCGCGCGCGAGTATCACGACGAGACTCTGCCGCAAGAAGGGGCTAAGCTCGCCCACTTCTGTTCCATGTGCGGTCCACACTTCTGCTCCATGAAGATTACCCAGGACGTCCGCGAATACGCGGCGCAGAAGCAGATCGATGAACAGGCCGCGCTGGGTGTGGGGATGAAAGAGAAGGCGGAAGAGTTCGTCGCCGCGGGCGCGGAGATTTACGGGAAAGCTTAGTCCGCAAACTCAAGCTACTCGCGGCACTTGAACGTGACGGTCTGGCTTTGTCACAGGCCGTAGAACTCAATTCATTTCCTCAGGAGAAAATCAAATGGCAATAACTATAAGGGTCGCTGTTTACACCAACAGTGATGACGCGTTCGTGGCGTGGGCTCCCAGTGATTTTATTGCGGGCTGTCGGGGATTCTTGCTGGAGCGTGCACGGAAAACCGCTTCCGGAGAAAAAGTGGAAGCCGTCGAAAACCGTGTCGGCTTCAGCAAAGACAATCCGAAATCGGGAGAGCATCGGCCCTCGAATGAGTGGCCGTTTCAGCGCTTTAATTGGACCGATCACGCAGTCGACGTCGGCAACCAGGTGCGCTTTCGAGTGACAGCAATGGTCGACGATGGCAGCGGCCGTCCTTACAAAAAAGGTCCGGCCAGCAAATGGACTCCCTGGGCCAGGCTCACGCCCGACGCCGGCGACGGGTTTTCCTGCTTCTTCAATCGTGGCCTGGTGCTTTCGCAGTTCGTTGCCAGGTATCTCAAACAAAAACACTTGAGCCCGGCAAAGTTCAAAGCGCAACTCAAGAAGAGTGTGGATCCAAAATTCCGCTCGTTCCTGGAAGGCGATCTTGGCGCGAAGCTCTTCGAAATTTTGAAGGATGGGAAGGCGAACAAGGCTCAACTGCACGCGGCCTTGTACGAACTCGGCGACGAGCCGCTAGAGAATGCGATGATTGCGCTTAAAACTCGGCTGCATCTCATCCTGGCCAACGGGTCTGATAAATCAGGAGATGGAAACGCGGACGCGCGCAAGCATCTGAACGATGAAGGAATCCTTACGATCAATCGCATGCTAAAGTCCAAAGGCCTCGGTCATAACAAGTTTTTAGTTTTGTCGAATGCGAATAAACCAAAAGCAGTTTGGACTGGCAGCACAAACTGGAGCACAACCGGATTGTGCACGCAGGTCAACAACGGATTGCTAATCGAAGACTCTGACGTTGCAAAGTTGTTTCTACAACAGTGGAAGAATCTAAGAAAGGCGTCGCCGCCGATACTTGATCCCGCAAATTTTCCGCCGGCGCTGGTTGCTGCCAACGACAAATCTCATTCCTTTAATGTCGGCGCAGCGAAGGTCACAGTCTGGTTTACACGCACGTCGGATGGGCGCGACCTCAATGCTCTAAAAGATGTTATTAACGGCGCGAAAAACTCCATTCTGTTCCTGATGTTTACCCCGGGAAAAGCGGGATTGCACACCCTGGCCGGGCAACGCGCTAACGAGAAAGACATGTACGTGCGTGGCGTGGTCAGTACGCTTGGAAATGCCGCGGGTGACAGCGACAAGAACGTTTTGGACATAAATTTAGTGAGCAGCGAAAAGAAGTTTAAGCCGGATCATTACACAGTTTTGCAACCGCAAGGTCTGGATGTCGATTTCGGATCATTTATCGCAGAAGTCACGCGCCGAACTTTTCTGTCGCAGATAGGCCACGCCATCGTACACTCGAAAGTGCTGGTCATCGATCCGTTGTCCGCCAATCCGGTAGTCGTGACGGGTAGCCATAACTTCTCAGCGCCGGCGAGCGAAAAAAACGATGAGAACCTGGTGATTGTTCGCGGCCATAAGAAACTCGCAATCGCATACGCCGCCTATGTAATGTCGGTGTATCAACATTACCGTTTCCGTTCGTACGTGCGCGAGATGCTGGCTCAGGGAAAGAAACCGTGGAGTTATCTCGACGATGATGACCAGTGGTTAAAGCAGGAGCTGAAATCCAAGGCGCTCGAAATTGGATATTGGACTTAATGCTGACCGGCTGGATTAGAGATCAAGGTAACAGACTCTTGAAGTGAATCTCTCGCTTTAAACTCGCCAGTGAAATTCGAAAAAGCTTCCCATATTGTTGTTCGCCGCGGCAAAGCTAACGATGCTTCTTTGTTGGCTGAACTCGGCGCGCGTACCTTTTCTGAAACCTTTGCTCCGGATAACACGGCGGAGGACATGACCGCTTATCTTGCCGCGTCATTTAATCCAACACAACAGGCGGCGGAATTAGCTGACCCTGACTGTTTGTTCCTAATCGCCGAGACTAATAGCTTCGTCGTGGGTTACGCGATGCTCCGGTTCGGAAATGTGTTGGACAGTGTCACTGGCGATACGCCAATTGAGTTGGTGCGTTTGTATGTTTCGCAGGAAAGTCTCGGTAGCGGCGTGGGGGCGGCCTTGATGAAGGCTTGTATCAACGAGGCAAAGCAGCGAGGTTATGAAACGCTTTGGCTTGGCGTCTGGGAACACAACCACCGCGCCCGGACGTTTTATCGTAAATGGAATTTTTATGAAGTCGGGACCCATATTTTTCAACTAGGCGACGATCCCCAGACTGACATATTGATGCAACGCGCCGTTTCTGACTGAGCAAAAGGGCCGACAGTCTCAGAAGTCATTCGAGTGGAATCGCATCTGACCTTCAAATCCGACAACCAGCACCAGGATGATTAGCCTCGAAGCGATCAAAATAATCCTCACGCTTGTCAGCGGAATTTGTTGGACCATCGTTTATATCGATGGCATACGCCTCGGTTTCAAACACCGCTCGTACGCAATTCCCTTTTACGCTCTTGCTTTGAACTTCGCCTGGGAACTGCTCTACACCTATTACGGATTTCAGTCGACGATCAGCGTGCAAGCGGTTGTCAACTTAGTCTGGCTTGTCTTTGACATCGGCATCCTCATTACCTATTTCAAGTTTGGACGGAAATATTTTCCCGCGCGTGTGCCGGGCTACTCATCAGCTTCCGGAGATGCAACCGGCGCATTTATCGGCTGGAGCGTTCTCGCTCTAATCGCAGCCTTCTGTATCGAGCTTGCTTTTCGTAAAGAGTTTGGCGTGCGAGTTGGCGCAGGTTATTCCGCGTTCCTGCAGAACCTGCTGATGTCAGTTTTGTTCATTGCCATGCTGGTGAGACGCGCGAGTCGAGAAGGACAAAGCCTAACTATTGCAGTCAGCAAGTGGTTGGGCACGCTGGCGCCGACAATACTGTTTGGAATCATCGGTGACGGTGGCTTTCCCAACGGCAGTTTTTTGATCGTAGTGGTGGGAATACTTTGTTCGGTTTTTGACCTGATTTACATCCGGCTTCTGCTGAAAACGAGCCCTGTAAAACTATCACCAGGAGCAGTCGGCATTTGAGATCTACTTGATGAGGGTTTGCTGTTCGGATTTGACCAACCAGCGTCCATCGCGTTTGACGAAGGTGTCGGTGACGCGGGCGCTGTACGTTCGTCCATTTCGCAGCGTCTGACTTTGGATGTAAGTCAACACCGCTGAATCTTCACTGAAACTGCTCAACTGGCCGTCAGTTATCTTCCACGATTTAGTCACCTTGTCAGGCTTGGTCGCCGCCAGCACCTGGTTCTTGTTTTGAGTTTTGCCGTCGGCGCCGGTGCCGGAATAGTCATCGGCGATGTAGTTAGCGAGCGTGGAAATATCGCCCTTGAAACTGGCCGTGGTTATTTCACCTTCGATCTTCATTAACTCAACCGTTAACGCTTCGCGATCGATAGCAGGTTTTGAGTTGGAGGATTCTCGCCGAGTATTGGAATTCTCGCCGGACTTCAGCTTCTCAGAGAGGTTGCACAACGACAGCGCGGCGAGAAAAACCATACCAGCCAAAATAGCTTTCATCAATGCCACCTTTTCCTGTCAGTGATTAATCAATCGCTTTGTATGCGAAACACGTTGGCAAGTCAATGTTATTAAGGCACCTGCTGGTTTGAATTAATCTCGGTGGGTCCTCTGTGTTCTCTGTGTCTCAGTGGTGAGCAATCGTTAATAAAGATTCACCACCGAGATACAGAGAACACCAAGCTTGCACAGAGAAGACTGAAACCAGGAGGATACCGAGGGTCTATACCTGGTCAACCTCGAGCGAACAGATCGTTGAGTTCGTTAAATGGGGCGGCAGCAGCAAATTCTTTGAATGAGCCGGTCTCTTTAATCCGGCGTGCAGATTGGATGAAAGCGCCCCAGGCGACGCGCGCCAGCGCCGCGCCCACCGAAACTCGCCGCACGCCGAGATCGGCGAGTTGAGAAACGGAAGAGTCGCAGTTGTTAGTCGAAACCAGAACATTAACCGGCCTGGGCGCTACCGCCTTCACGATTGCCGCTATTTCATCCGACTTGCTGACGCCGGGGGCGTAGAGACAATCAGCGCCAGCATCCGCAAAAGCGACGAGGCGCTCAAGCGAGGTGCGCAAGGGATCGTGATCGCCAACCAGCCAGGCTTCACAGCGCGCTGTGAGCACGACCGGAATTCCGGAACCATCGATCGCGGCCCGCGCCGCCTTGACGCGATCAAGCGCTAAACTGAAATCGTAAAGCGGCGCAGTGTTATCTCCGGTCGCATCTTCGATCGATAATCCAGCGACTCCGGTTGCAATGCAGCGCGCGACATTCGCCGCGACGCCTTCCGGATCATCGGCGTAGCAATTTTGAAAATCCGCATTCACGGGTAGCGTTGTTGCCCCGACAACTTCGCGTACGTGCTCGAGCACGAGATCGACAGGAACTGCCGAGACTGAATCAGGCAACGCGCGCGAGAATGCAAAGCCCGCTGAAGTGGTTGCGACCGCCTCAAAACCGAGGTGTTGAAGATAGCGCGCTGTGCCTGCGTCCCATGGATTCGGCAGCACGAAACATCCAGATTCGTGTAAAGCGCGAAACCTTTCGATAGCGACGGATTGGTTAGTCATGGCGAGATCTTACTCGTGCAGCAGCCTTGCCTCAAATTTTATGGGCCATGTCCGTTTCGGCTTTGCCGCCTGATGTGCGGCGGCGGCTATGCCCCGCCGACAGCAGCCAGATTAGTCCCGGGCTATGCCCCGGTCCGAACGATTGGCTGGCCCAAAGACCGATCAAGGGGCATAGCCACCGCCGCACATCAGGCGGCAAAGCCGAGGCCGCAGCAACGAAGGACTTTTAGATCAACGCTGTAAGGCTGGTATCATAACGTGCTCCGGATAAATTCATCGGTACGCCCATGCCAAAGTTCATAGCTTTCTTGCGAGCCATAAATGTCGGCGGCCACGTGGTGAAGATGGAGCAACTGCGTCAGCTTTTCGCGGCCATGGGTTTCGACAACGTCGAAACTTTTATTGCCAGTGGCAACGTAATATTTGAATCAAAATCCAAAGATCCCACAGCTTTGCAGCGTCAGATTGAAACGCATTTGCACAAATCCGTGGGTTATGAAGTGGCAACTCTCGTGAGAACGCTTGACGAACTTGACCGGATCGCAAAATACCGGCCGTTCAGTGAAAATGAACTGAACGCCCAAGGCAACACTCTTTACGTCGGCTTCATCGCAGACAATCCCGGTAAGGCGACTTCGCAAAAAGTGGAAGCTCTCGCAAACGATGTGGACTATCTGAAGGTGACCGGCCGCGAAGTTTACTGGTTGTGCCGCACTAAATTCAGCGATTCCAAAATTTCAGCTGCTCTCTTGGAAAGAACTTTGGGAACAAAGGTCACGTTTAGAAACATAAATACAATTCGCCGGCTCTTGAAAAAGTATTCATGAACCGTTCTCAATACGAAAGCGCTGCGTACTCTCTTAATTAAGCGGGGAACTGCAAACCGGAGGCTTTAAATGATCATGGTCTTACGTTTTTTTATAATGTCCATCGTTCTCTGTGCCGCGGCCGGCGCGGCGTTTGCTCAACCGAAGTCGAGGGTTCCAATGCGCACACAATCCGTCGAGCAGCGCGTCAAGAAACTGCACGAGCTTCTGAACGAGCAGTGGGAATACACGCTGCGCACCAGTCCGGAGCTTGCCTCGATCATCGGTGACAAGCGTTACAACGATAAGCTCAGCGATTTCTCACAGGCAGCTATCGATGCCGATTTGCGCCAGGCACGTATCTTCCTGCAGAACTTTCAGGCGATTGACACGACCGGCTTTCCCGAGCAGGAACACCTCAATCGCGATCTGATGGTGCGCGACCTGCGGGAACGTCTCGAAGCTGCGAAGTTCAAAGAATGGGAAATGCCGGTAACCCAGTTTGGTGGGTTACACATTGACACCCCTCAATTCGTCACGTCGCTGTCATTCTCAACCGTCAAAGACTATGAAGACTACATCGCGCGGTTGCAGCAATTACCGCGCGCCTTCGACGAGACCATGATCCAAATGCGCAAAGGGATGAAGGACGGCTTGATGCCGCCGCGAATTTTACTTGTGCAAGTGGCGGAACAGGCTGAAGACATCGCCAAACAAAAAGCAGAGGAGACCCCCTTCGCGCAACCAACAAACAACTTTCCCAAAGAGTTTTCCGAGGCCGACCGCGATCGTCTGCGCGTGGGTGTCCTCGCCGCTATTCGCGATCAGGTGCTGCCGGCATACGTGGCCTTTGCGAAGTTTGTGCGCGACGAATATGCGCCGAAAGGTCGGACTGACATTGGAATCGGGGCGTTGCCCCAGGGGAATGAGCGTTACGCGTTCGATGTGCGACGTCAGACGACGACGAACATGACGCCGGAAGAGATTCATCAACTCGGCCTGCGCGAAGTGGCACGCATCGAAGCCGAACAACTGGCTATAGCCAAACAACTTGGCTTCAGCGATCTAAAAACTTTCAAGGAGTCGCTGCGGAAGAACCCGGACGTGCATGCGAAATCTCGTCAACAAATTCTTGACGAGTATCGCACTTACACCGATCAGATGTGGAAACGACTGCCTGAGTATTTTGGCCGGCTGCCCAAAGCCAAACTCGAGATACTGCCTGTCGAAGCTTTTCGCGAGAAGACTGCCTCAACTTCATACAACCAGGGCACGCCTGATGGTTCGCGTCCGGGCCACGTCTTCGTCAACACTTACGACTATGAAAACCAGTTGACCATCAACAACGAAGACACTGCATACCATGAAGGCGTGCCCGGTCATCACATGCAAATCTCGATTGCGCAGGAGCAAACGGATTTACCGCCATTTCGACAACAAGCTTTCTACACCGCGTACGTCGAAGGCTGGGCGCTTTACACTGAACGGCTTGGCAAGGAGATGGGTTTCTATCAGAACCCCTACAACAACTACGGACGGCTCGACGATGAAATGTGGCGCGCGGCGCGACTGGTTGTGGACACAGGCATTCATTATAAAAAGTGGAAACGCGAGCAGGTGGTCCAATACCTGCGCGATCATTCCAGCCAAAACGAAGCCTACTTCCAGGCAGAAACGGATCGCTACATCGCCTGGCCGGCGCAGGCCCTGGCGTACAAGATTGGTCAACTAACTATTCTGCGTTTGCGCGAAAAGGCGCGCACCGAACTCGGCTCCAAATTCGACATTCGCGGGTTTCACGATGAAGTGCTTGGCGCTGGCGCGTTGCCGTTAGATGTTTTGGAACAACGCATCGATAGATGGATCGCACGCGTGAAAGCCCAGCCGGCCGATTAGTGATCTCCATTCGACAAACTTTATTTGAAACAAAGAGCTCGTGTCTTTTCGTAAACTCTCGCGATAGATTTATCTTTCGAAAACTACACGATAGGAGACTGTATGCGATTGAAAATAGCAGTGGGTTTGGTTGTGTGCTTGCTGACGGTCAGCATGTTTTCAAGAGTGTCAACGATGCCGTTGTACGAAAAAACGGACGCCGATCCAATTTCCGGCGAGTGGGATGTTTCGTTCTACGTTCAGGGGAGTACCTATCCGGCAACATTCAAACTAAAACTGGACGGCAACAAAGTTACCGGCACTGCCTACTCGGAACACACCGGGGCCGGCACGCTGCGTGACGGGTCATGGGCCGAAAATAAACTCAGCTTCACGCTGGATTTTGCGAAACATGAATCGATTGCCATTACCGGTCACCTTGAGAATGACAAGCTGGTCGGCGAGTTTACTACTGAAGGCTTTACTGCTAAATGGGACGCTAAGAAAAAAGTGGTCGCTAAACCAGGCGGCGTTACCCCGGCATCGAGCGCACTCGGCCACTAACCGCAATAGTTCTGTAATTAGCTGACGACGCTGCGAATGCGTTACATTGTCTGCCATAGTAGTAGAAATTTGATCTCAACAGGAGCGCAAATGAAACGTAAAGCTTCAGCCGTCTGGCAGGGCGGCCTCAAGGATGGCAAGGGAACTATTTCGACCGACAGCGGCGTGCTCGCCAGCACACAATATTCTTTCAGCACGCGTTTTGAAGATGGCGCCGGCACTAATCCCGAAGAGTTGATTGCGGCCGCGCATGCGGGCTGCTTCTCAATGGCTCTGTCAGGTCAATTAGGTGCGGCCGGATTGACAGCGGAAAGCATCAACACCACGGCGAGCGTGAGTTTGGAAAAAACTGACGCTGGGTTTGCCATCACTAAAGTGCATCTTGACGTTACCGCAAAGGTGCCGGGCGCCGATCAAGCGGCGTTTGAGAAAGCAACAAACAATGCCAAGACCGGCTGTCCCGTGTCGAAAGTCTTGAATGCCGAAATCACGATGGAAGCGAAGCTCGAGGCTTGAGTTGTCTTAACTAGGCCTGAATGTCATGAAAACGCAAAGCAAAAAAGGCGGGACACGTCACTCGTCTCTCTCACTCTTAAATTGAAAAGAGGGTTATGGCTTCGCTTTCTTCGCTTCTTCGTTATCTCTCTTCCTGACGTAAACCTCACCGCGCGGTGTCAGGCCGGCCTTTTGCGCCAGTGTATACAAAGCCGAGTCGACAATGCCCTGGTTCTCCAGACGAAAACTGCTAGTGCCGCTAACAAGTGTGTCGGGATCGCTGAATTGCACCGTCAGGTACCGCACTTTTGTTTTGATGAAGCCGAGCGGAAATCCAAAATAAGGGACATTGCTGGCAACCGTGGCAGCGGAGGGTCTCCTCTTTTGCGTATCGGCAAAGGCGGAATTCACTGCCTTGTAAGGAATGAAGAAAGCTTCCTTGCCGTCGTTGCGAAAGACCAAGCGCGCGTTGGTGTCGTCAAAGCTCAGCGTGCCATCCATGGTGTGGCTGTGGCCAAAGATGCCGCCCTCGTATTTCGCTTTCATCGTTTGCGGCGCCGGAGCAGGTGTCGCTTTCGATGCATCTGTGGGGGTGTCGACGGCACGCGGGCGCTGGCCAAAAGATGCGACGCTTGCCGCTGCGGTCAGGAATAGAATAGCTACCAACTTCATTAATTTACCTCCCGAAATCATTTAGCGAAGGGTCGCACGCGCTCAGCCGATTCCTTAAAATCAGAATCATTCGGAGCAAGGCTCAAACCTTTTTCATAAGCGGCCAATGCTTTCGCATATTGTTTCGTAACTTCGTAAGCATAACCGAGCTCGCGGTAGACGTTGACGTCGTCCGGCGACTTTTGACTGGCCGTTTGCAAGGCAGCGATTGCTTTGGGGAAATTCTTCGCGCGCGATTGCGCCACTCCCAACAAATAATAGGTCACCCCTTTTGCGTCCGGTTCCAGCGTCGCGCGTTCCAACGCCGCGGCGGCCCGCGGGTATTGCTGTGAACCGATCAAGGCCTGTCCAAACAGCGTTACGGCCTCCGCGTCGGTGCGCACTTTGATCAAGCCTTCACCGGCGCGAACCGCATTCAAATAATCGGCAGCGGATTTTGTGGTGTCGGTACCGAGCGCAGCGCGACGTAAATAGGCTGAGGTCAACAATGTCCACGCGGCGGCGAAACGCGGATCGATCACTGTCACTCGATTGAGCGATGCAATTGCGCCGTCCAGATCGTTCTTGCCAACGGAGATCTGCGCCAGATAAAAGAGTGAAGCTGAGTCTTTTGGATTCGCCTTGACGACAGCGTTAAAGGTCCGTTCTGCGTCAACAAGTTTGCCGGTTTTGTACTCAGCGAGTCCGCGGTAGTAAAGCATCGCCGGATCGGGTCGCGCGCCCGGGCGCGTAGTTGCTGTTACCAGCAGTGGCAAAGCGCGATCGAATTTTTCCGACAACACATAAGCCTGGGCCAACGCGTCCGCAGTGTTGATGTCTTCGCGTTTGGAAACCTCCTGGAGGTTTAATGCCTTCTCCAGATCGTCAATCGCCTGGCTGTACTGCTTCAGGTTCAACTCAGCAAAGCCGGCAATCTTCCAGGCTTCCGGATCGTTGGGAAACTGCGCGGCGAGAGCCTTAGCTTCTTTGGCAGCTTCGGCAAACTGTTTCTGTTGCAGCAACTGATATGCGTGTGACGTATCACCGGCGGCAACGGTATTCACGACGGGCCTGACAGGTTGTACGTCGATCAAGGGCCGGTCGGCCTTGTTGCGCGCCGTCGGACTCGGCCTCGGCTCGGGCCGTAACAAGGGTTCCTCCGCGGGTTTTTGCGGCTGCTTGTTGACCCGTCGCGGCCGGCTGGATTGGGCAGTTGCCGTGCCGGTAATCAGAAGCGAAAGAGTGCCCAGCAAGAGCGTGCGGCGAAAATATCGATTAAGCATAAAAGGTATTCGGAGAGTAGTTATGAAATCGCGGACCGGTAAACTGAGCGGCCTGGTTTCGGATGCCCTGGGCCGCTCATTAGTTTGCCCGGTTCCGGCTAAAAGACTACTAACTAAGGCCGCAAAAGAAAAGCGACCGGCCTGATGCCGATCGCTATAAGTAGGGCAGACATTTTTGTCTGTCCGGTTTTGTTCCGGGCAAGACAGCCAACCGAAAACAAGGGACAGGCAGGAATGCCTGTCCTACTGTTTTCTAAAAGTTCAGTTTGAATCCAAACTGAAACTGTCGCGGGTCATAGACCGCGGTCGGCTGGCTGTAATAACGGCCGTTGCTGGCGCGCTGGTTGAATGCGCCCACGGCGCGGAAGTCTGGATTCGCGGCCGCTTCGTTGAAACGATTGAAGAGGTTAAAGCCTTCGGCAATCAAATCCAGTCGCACGTTCTCGCCAAAGCGAATGCCACGCATCACGCGTAGATCCAGCGACGCGTAACCATGCGTAATGCCGCTGTTGCGAGGCAGGTTTCCAGCGGTGAACGCGGTCGTCGGGGCGAATAGGGTGCCGTCGGCAGCGAAGCTCGGACGATCTGTTGAGCCTTGCAAGTCGCCGTTGGTATCTGAGCCCGTCAGGATATTGAAAGGACGGCCGGAAGAAATTTCCAGAATCGGTGCGACGGTAAAGTCGGACAAGAAATGGTGCATAGTGCTCGAAGAGTTGCGCCAGGAAACGGGTGAACTGATTGCGCCGCTGAACACGAAGCGATGCCGCTGATCAAAAAGTGAATCGGCGCGTTCAGCGCGGAAGTTACGATTGTCCTGCGGCTTGAGCAGCGTTTGCAGGTCGCTCGAATCATCGATTGAATGCGACCAGGTATACGAAGCAAGAAACGTGAAGTTGTTTGCGAAGCGACGCTTCAACTCCAGATTCAGCGCGTTATAGCTTGAGTTGCCATCTGACAACTGCGCGTCTACTTCACCGAAGGGCGAAATCAGGCCAGGCGTGCGCACCGTATTCGCGCCAGCTAGGGCTGCATCAAACACTGCCTTGGTCACAGCGCCGCCCGTTACTGAGGACACGAAGAAATAGTTGGGTGCATTGGGACGGAAGAAATTGGCAGCAATCGGGCTAACAACCCCTTGACCTAAAGCGTTAACCCCTACGAGGCCGGGGATGACGACCGTATATCCCGGCGGGCAGCCGGCACCCGGACAAGCGGTCGGCAAAGCGAAGAACTCGGCCGCGCCGCTACCCGGCGGGTTGGCTCCTGCGAAGCGCCGGAAATTTTCAATCAACAAATCGGCACGTGGCGCGTTAACATCTTCGGGGTGCGGCAGATGATGTGCGCCCACGAAAATCCAACCTGCCGAAAATGACATGTTCTTCGTCAATTGATGTTCAATAGTCAGATTCGCCTGATTGGCGTAGGCATATTGGAAATCCTTGGCAACGCCTAGTGTGAAGGGGAACAGCGGACCGAAGCCGACGAATGTTTGGTCATTGAAGCGCACGCGTCCAGGAAGATATTGGGCTGAGGTGGCGACACCAGGCGTGGTCAGACCAGCCGGGCAGAGGGCGTTAGTTGTCGCCGTTGAACAAATAGTTCCCTGGAAAATTTGTAGCAGGTTGATTGACGCAGTAGACGCCGGGCTACCCGGTAATACGTTAAAGTATTGTTGTTGCTGTGCTGCGTCCGCAATGTCCGAGTTGAAGGCCACGGCCAATAGTGGGTGATCGTAGAACAATCCGTAAGCGCCGCGCAGCACCGTCTTTCCTTTGCCGTTGATGTCCCAGGCAAACCCGACGCGCGGCGCAAAGTTGTTTGTGTCGCGCGGGAAGCCCTGCTGCACGCCCACCACGTTCTGGGCGGCCAGAAGGTCGGACGCAGAGAGCGCGATATGTGTCAACGGATCGGTAAAGGATATGGGCGCAATCGTATCAGTCAATTCAACGTCGTAGCGCACCCCATAATTGAACGTCAGGTTCGGACGTACCTTCCATGAATCCTGAGCAAAGAAAGCCAGCGGCCGGTTTTTGATCGAACTGTTCGGATTGCCGAAACCCTCGATGAAGGCGCTGGGGAATCCCAGACCATAGGACTGAACCGGAGTTATCGCCGGCGCGGCAGCCGACAGGCCCGGGATAAAGTTTGCCAGGGTGCTTTGCGGCACGCCACCAAAGTTGAAGAGTCCGGGGAAGTTCAACTCAAAGCGCGCCTTAACCTTTATCAAACTAAAGTCGCCGCCAAACTTGAACGTGTGATTACCACGAATCCAGTTCAAGTTATCAGTAACTTCATAACGGTTCTCCGTGCGATTAACTGGCGAGAACGGGTTTGAGCCAAGGAAAGCCGCGCCGATTATTTGGATAGCTGTTCCGGGAATCTGCGAATCGAAAGTGGCCTTGCGCCGGCCAAAATTGAAGCGCGCTTCATTGACCGTTGTGTTTGAGAGGGTCGAAGCAAGTGAAGCAACGAACGAAGTGTCCCGCAGTTTTGAAATGCCGGTGCGCGAAAAATCGTTTTGTCCTACTGTTTGGTTCTGGGATTCATCTTGTATCCCCGTTAGATCGCTTGGGTTGTATCCAAACCGCAGTGTCATCAGCTCGTTATGATTGAATGCGTGATCGACGCGCCCGGATAAGAATGTCGTCTTTTCCGAAATCGGAAAGACGCGTGAAAGACTGTTTAGCCCTCGAAAAGCAATCGGCTGACCATTGGCATTTATCGTTGTAAAGCCCGGGACCACGCCATTGTTGGCAAGTGTTGGAACGGGAGCGCCGGAAATGAAGAACCGCCCGCCGATTACCTGACCGCCTGGAATCGCGCCGCCGGGACTGATCAAAGTGCTGGCACCGTTAAGTCCAATTTGGCCGCCCGATGACGCGAAAGTCGCATAAGTAATGGCGCGACCGATACGCGCCGCATCCAGGCTCGCGAGTTCGCCGCCAATGAAAGCAACTTGCGCGGCTGTCAGGTTGTTGTAAACGTTGGTGAACGGTAGAAATGGAGCACCGATAGTAATGCTGCTGTTCAGTCCGGCACTGACGTTGCTCGTGAAAAATCCTGACTCCTGGCGGCGACGCTGCTCAAAGCTCGTAAAGAAGAAGGTGCGATCTTTGACGATCGGTCCGCCAAGCGTGGCACCATACTGCACGCGCGTAAACCCTGGTTTCTTGTTTGGATCGTTATCGATAAGCGGCGCCAGACCATTACGAGACTGAATTGATTTGTGCCGCAGGAAGCCAAAAACATTGCCGCGAAAATCGTTAGTACCGCTCTTTGTAACCACGTTGACGATGCCGCCGGTGGCGCGCCCAAACTCAGGCGCGTAGGAATTCGTCGCTACCTGATACTCCTGTACGGCCTCCATACTGACCGTCGAGCGCGCCGCGTTGATGGAGTTGTCGGTGTAGTCCGCTCCGTCAACCTGCACCAGTGTCGAACGCCCACGTTGGCCACCAATATTTAAGCCCGACGTCGGCGCTGGTCCGATCGGACGGCCGTTGTCACGTCCCACAGTTGAGATTGTCAATGCGAATCCGGTCGCGCTGCGTTCATTAATCGGCAGATCGTTGATGCGCTTCTGATCGATAGTATTTGAGACTGTGGTGCTCGACGATTCGACCAAGGCAACCTCAGCGGTGGAAATGTCGACTGTGGCACCCACCGCTCCCACTGCCAGGGGAATGTCGAGATCAGCGCGCTGACCGACCGTTAAGGTAACGCTCGGGATTCTTCCCTTTGAAAAGCCGCCGGCTTCGACCGTTATCTCATAACTTCCAGGCGGAAGATTTGTGATCTGGTAATAGCCTTCATCGTTCGTGGTGACGTCACGCGAAAAGTTTGTAGCCGGATTTCGCACAGTCACTGTTGCACCGGTGACGGCAGCTCCAGAAGGGTCGCGCACGTAGCCCTGAAGATCGGCGGCGTTGGATTGTGACTGACCAAACGCCGCGCTCGCGCTAAGGAGAGCGGAAATTACTACGACCAGGAAAGTGGATATGCGAACGGAAGTCTTCCGTGAGTGCGTAGGGGACGCAAACATCATTTCATTCTCCTTAGGTTAAGAGCAGGTTCGGTTAAATGGGTGAACTGTCAATTAAACTTCGACTCGCGCTGTACCGATAATTGCGAACTACCCCAGAACCTTCTTTTTCGCGCTAAGTCTGGGGAGCGATCCAGTCGTCGAAGTCACGACCTTTGAGAAACGCGCCGGGGCGCATGTAGACGAAAATGCTCAGTCGTTTTACTCCAAAGAGTCCCTCTCTGGCAAGCATTTCCTGTTTGTTGCGAAACCAGCGCGAGAACAACCTCAAACAGCGCCGGGATCAACTTAGCGAGGCGCGCGCCTTTTGGTGGTTGGCGTGGCGCGTGGCGCGCGCAAGTTTACGCCGCAGCCGCGCGCTCGCACCGAAAAAAAGAATGGCTGTCTCTGCCAGGTAAGGCACGAACGCGGCGCGACGAAGTAATCCGGAAACACGCAAGCGCGATTCGAACCTGCCGGTGTATTGCCGTTCATATTCTTCGGCGATTAACTCAACAGTTTGCGCGTCGCGCAGAATTCCGGGACGCGACACAATTGTTTCGGCAACAACTTCACCGCTCTCCAGCGCCATCAACATCCCACTGCCGGTGAAAGGATCGATAAAGCTAGCCGCATCGCCAATGGTCAACAGGCCCTTTGCGGGCGTCAACGTCTTGCGACCAAAGCCTTCGAGCGAAACGCTTAGCCAGGGCGAACGAAGTCGCGCCGGACCGAGTGTTTCAGCAGCGCGCGAATTCTGCATGACGACTTCCTGCAGCACGCGATGCGGATCTGAGCCGCGCCGCCGCACTTCGCTAGCCGAGACAATAAAACAGAGATTGCTCAGGCCGTGTTCGATCTCGGTGAGTCCGCCGTAGCCACTCGCATAGAAATAAATCTCGCAAGCGCCCGGCCTCACGCGCGTGTTTTCCAGATGCACCTTGAATGCCACCAGGCCGCGCTTCCGTTTGCTCGACGGGCTGTGATGGTCCCGATCAAAATGTCTTGCTAAGGCGCGTGACCGGCCGGTCGCATCAATCGTTATCCGTGCCCGGCAATCATTCGTGCCGGCAGAAGTCTTTACGTTCACGCCGCACACAGAATCACCTTCAAGCAGCGGCCCAGTCGCGTGCGCGTTTTCAAGCACCTCGACGCCAACCGCTTTTGCGCGTTCGAGCAGCCGCTGGTCCATTTCACTGCGACTGAGGCCGAGCGCAGTCGCTCCTGAAGTAAACCATTCGCTTGGGACTGTAACCTGGTGGCCCCGTGCGGAATAGAAAACAGTCTCGCCAAGCGAGGTGGCGCCTGCCGCAATCATCTGATCGATCACGCCGAGCTGCTGAAAATGACCAAGGCATTCAGGAGAGATGAATTCGCCACACAGTTTGGCGCGCGGAAATTTCTTCTCCTCAAGCAGCAAAACCCGCGCACCATGCAGCGCCAGCCGGATGGCTGCGCTAGTGCCTGCCGGACCAGCACCGGCGATTGCAACATCAAAGGCGTTTGAAGAATGCACTGTTAATTTCCTGCAATCATCCGGGAAGTCCCGGTAAGCACAAGCCGATACGGGAAATGCCGCACCACCTGAATTTCTTGGAGCTTCGCATCTTGCGCGAGACGTTGTAACTCCGCCGGCTTGAAACTTCGCCGGATCGAAAGCGCGCCATCCTCGCGTATTAAGCGATTGTGCAGAAACAGATGGCCGATCGTGGTATAGAAATAGTATGCAACCGGATGGCGGTGCAGGTCGATAACAAATATTCGACGCGCGGCAAGACGGCTTAGTTCTTGCAAAAGCTTTACAACGCCGTCGTCATTGAAGTGATGCGTAAAGAGCGAGCAGATCGCGTAATCGAACGTGTTGTCAGCAAATGGAAGCTGAAACGCATCGCCGCGCACCGCGCTGATTTCAGAAAAGGCCTTAGACTCGTCAGCAATTGCCTCAGCCGAACGAGCATTTAGCTCAACACCCGTCAAGCACGCCGTTCGTTTCTGCTCACGGGCCCAGCCGGCGATTACGCGCAGCAGCTCGCCTGATCCCGCGCCAACATCAATTACGGAAAAGCTTCGCAAGTTCACACGTTCGATTTCCTCGAGCAACGAATCTTTCAGCGCCTGCGCGTCACCGAGCCAGCGATTGACTCTTTGCAGTTCGACTATACAGCCCTCGTATTCCTCGGCGGTGTAGTCGCCTTTGTCGAGGTGTTCGAGCTCTAAACTGCGTTCACGAAACGTTTCGAACATGAAGGGACTATGATAGTGCGATACCCTCAGGATAACCATCGTGGTACATTTGGCTTTATGCTAGTAAATGCTGGCCTCGCAGCCGAACAATTCCCGAATCTCAAAAACGTTGGCGAAGCGGCCTCACCAAATTTTGTTGGTCGCTCGGCGTCATTCACGTGCGGCGCGGTGGCAAGAGTTTCGCTACAGGTTGGCGATGGGCAGCATATCGTCGACGCTAAATTTAAAGTCGCCGGTTGTTCGGTGCTGGTAGCTGCGCTGACTGTTCTCACCGAACAGGTCAAAAATAAGACTACCGCTGAAGCCGTAGCGCTTGCCGAAGATTTGGAGACAATTGAGCGGCGTTTGGGTCGCGAGGCTGTCGACCGAGACGACTGCGTGCTGCTGGCATCAGAAGCTTTGCTCGAAGCCATTCGCGCCTACAGCGACTCGGCGCGGGAACATTGGGACGGCGACGACGCACTTATCTGTACTTGCTTCGGCGTATCGGAACGAACGATCGAAAGTGAGATTCAGAATAAGAACCTAAACACGATTGCGGAGGTCACGCGCGAGTGCAACGCCGGCGCCGGCTGTCGCTCGTGTTACTCGTTGATTGAAGATATTCTTGAAGAAGTAAATGGTAAATGGTGAATGGTAAATGGTCGCGACCTAACCTGGCATATTTCCCTCAATCATCCGCTGACCACTCGTTGACCATTCACCATTTACTATTCACTATTCACCACCAATGATCTATCTCGACAACAATGCAACCACGCGCGTCGCACCGGAAGTTTTCGCGGCGATGCAACCCTATCTGACTGAAAGGTACGGCAACCCGTCTTCCGCCCACTCGCTGGGGCAACGCATGAAGGCCGCGGTCGAACGCGCCCGCGAACAAGTTGCCGAACTAATCGGCGCTGCGGTTGCGAGTGAAATCGTTTTCACTTCGTGCGGCTCGGAATCAGACAATTGGGCCATCGGCGGTTTTCTCGAGCAAAATCCCAAGCGCCGTCACATCGTAACCACACGCGTTGAGCACGAAGCCGTGCGCAATCTTTGCGCGCATCTGGCGCAAATCGGCTGCGAAGTTACCTGGCTCGAAGTGAACGAAAACGGTGAACTCAATCTTGACCACTTGCGACAGGCGTTGCGGCGCGACACTGCAATTGTTTCGATAATGCTTGCCAACAATGAGACCGGCGTGCTGTTCCCGGTAAAGGAAATCGGCAAGATTTTGCGTGAAAACTCAGACGCGGTCTTTCACGTTGATGGCGTTCAGGCTGTTGGAAAAATTCCCATCGACCTCAAGCACAGTGAGGTAGATCTGTTTGCGCTTTCCGGTCACAAACTGCACGCGCCGCAGGGAGTCGGCGCGCTATACATTCGTGACGGCGTGGCGCTGCCGCCATTCATCATCGGTGGTGGTCAGGAAGCCGGACGTCGCGCGGGCACCTCCGCAGTTCCAAACATCGTGGGTCTCGGTGCGGCTTGCGCGCTGGCAAAAAACTTCGACGGCCATGAAGAGATCGAAACGCTTCGTAACAAACTCGAAGACAAAATCTTGGGCACGATTCTCAATGCGCGCTTAAACGGTACGCCGGATCGCTCAAAGCGTTTGCCCAACACCACGAACATTTCCTTTGAATACGTCGAAGGCGAAAACATTCTGGTGCAGCTCGATCAAGCCGGCATTTGTGTCTCGACTGGTTCGGCCTGTCATTCCACTACGCGGGAATCTTCGCCGACATTGCGCGCGATGAATGTGCCTTACACAGCCGCCCAGGGATCCATCAGATTTTCGCTTGGGCGCTACAACACTGGAGAGGAAATCGATCAGACGCTGAAGGTGCTGCCAGATATTATTGGCAAGCTCGTAGAAATGTCGCCTTATGATAAGGAGCTCAAGGCTCTCATGGTCAAGCAGGGAACCTCACCCCGCTAATCGGCAGGGAACAATCACATAACCTTGTTCATGCTTTAGTCATCTTGCCTTTACTGTTAGAATTGTTTCGGCACTAAATATATCTTCGTCCATCGCCACCCCAGGGAGTTTTCGGAGCATTTATTCGATGTCAGGTGAATCGGCCATCGCCCAAAATCATCCTATAGCTGTCGCCAAAACCGGCCCGTCTCACAAAGCGCGCGCCGACAGCGTGAGCCTGATGGAGACCGATGATTACGTTTGTATTGAGCCCTCCACGCCGCTCTTCAGAGCTGCCCAGGTAATGAAACTGGATGAGGGTGGTTGTGCGATAGTTTGCGCGGCAGATCGTTCGGTGGTGGGGATTTTTACGGAACGCGATCTGTTAACCAAGGTTGTGGGGCAAGCGGTCGACGAGAATGCGCCGGTTAGTAATTGGATGTCGCCAGTGGTCGCGACTTTGTCGCCGGACGCGACTATTGGCGACGCCGTCGCCATAATGAATGACAAGGGCTATCGCAACATTCCGCTGGTGAAAGATGGCAAGCTGGTAGGTTCTATCTCGGTGTTCGACGTGATTCGCTATCTCGCCGAAAGCTACCCGAAAACCACGATGAACCTGCCGCCTAATCCTAATCAGGTGATGGATAGCACTGATGGCGGGTAAATGGTGAATAGTAAATGGTAAATAGACCCGCGGTTTTAACGATTCACTATTTACCATTCACCATTTACCTTTTCATACGAAAGGAACTTCGCTAAAACACACATGAGCACTGTTATCGAACCCCCGGTAGAACAAACGGAAAAACATCTCGAGGAAGTCGAAGCCGTAACCATCCGCTTCGCCGGCGACTCTGGCGACGGCATGCAGTTAACGGGCACTCAATTTACAAACACATCGGCGGTTGTCGGTAACGACATCTCGACGTTGCCTGATTTCCCGGCCGAGATTCGCGCGCCCGCGGGCAGCTTGCCCGGCGTCAGTGGTTTTCAGTTGAACTTCTCGAGCCAGGACATCAAGACCCCGGGCGATCAGCCGAGCGTTTTGGTAGCGATGAACCCAGCAGCGTTGAAAGTGAACCTGCCCGACCTCGAAGAAGGCGGCACGCTGATTATTAATACCGACGGCTTTACGCCCGAGAACCTGAAGTATGCAAACTATGCTTCCAATCCCCTGGAAGATGGTTCGCTCTCCGGTTATCGGGTGCACAAGTTGCCGGTGACAACGCTGAACATGAATGCGCTGAAGGGCAATGTCACCCTTTCGCGCAAAGAGATCGATCGCTCTAAAAACTTTTTCGCGCTCGGCGTGCTCTACTGGCTTTACGACCGGCCGATGGAAAATACGCTCCACTGGATCACCAGCAAGTTTGGCAAGAACCCGGAACTCGCAAAAGCAAACGAAATCGCGTTGCGCACCGGCTACAACTTTGCCGACACCACCGAAATCTTTACCACCCATTACACGATCAAGAAGGCGAAGATTACGCCGGGCAAGTACCGAAAGATTACGGGCAATGAGGCGACCGCTATCGGTTTTGTTGCTGCGTCCCAACTTGCGAATCGTCCGTTGTTCTACGGTTCGTATCCGATCACGCCCGCGTCTGACATACTTCATGAACTGGCGCGTCACAAGAGTTTTGGTGTGAAGACTTTTCAGGCCGAAGATGAAATCGCTGCGGTTTGCGCAGCCATCGGCGCCAGCTTTGCCGGGCAGATTGGATTGACTGGAACATCCGGTCCCGGCGTGGCTCTCAAGCAGGAAGCGATTGGTCTGGCGGTGATGACTGAGTTGCCGTTGGTGATTATCAACGTCCAGCGCGGTGGTCCATCAACCGGCCTGCCCACAAAAACAGAGCAGGCAGATCTCTTCCAGGCAGTCTGGGGACGCAACGGCGAATGCCCCGCGATCGTGATTGCGCCTTCGACGCCGGCCGACTGTTTTCGCATGGCGATTGAGGCAGTGCGCCTGGCGTTTAAATATATGAGCCCGGTCTTTTACTTATCTGATGGTTATCTCGCGAACGGCGCTGAACCCTGGGCCATCCCTGAAATCAGCGACCTGCCGAAGATTGAAGTTAAGTTTGCAACTGATCCCGCGAACTTCATGCCGTATTCGCGCGATCCGGAAACGTTGGCGCGGCCATATGCGATTCCGGGAACGCCGGGACTCGAGCATCGCATCGGCGGCATCGAGAAGCAGCACATCACCGGCAACGTCAATTATGATCCGGAAAACCATCATCTGATGGTCAAGCTGCGCCAGGAAAAAATCGATCGGGCCACGAACGACATTCCGCCGGTAGAAGTGTTCGGCGAAAAGACGGGCAAGGTGCTGGTGCTTGGTTGGGGTTCAACCTATGGCTCAATCAGTACGGCCGTTGAGAAACTACAGAGCGCAGGCAAGAGCGTTTCATCGGCGCACCTGCGTTACCTGAATCCTTTTCCGAAGAACCTCGGCGAAGTGATTGCCGGATTCGAAACCGTGATCGTGCCAGAAATGAACCTGGGCCAACTGTGCACCATGATTCGCGCCAAATATCTGGTCGATGCGATTGCTTTCTCGAAAGTTAAGGGTCGTCCTTTCCAGATTCGCGAGATCGTTCGGAAGGTTGAGGAGTATTTGTAGTGTCCGACAAACTTCAGTTTGTCGAAACTAAGGTCACCCTAACGCTTTATGACCACCGCCGCTAACACTGATGCTCGATCCGTTTCTGAGACCTACGAAGAGGGGCTTCGATACTTTATGGGTAGCGGCAGTGTCAACAGGACGCTCGAACGCCTGGCGTCGGATTTGAAAAGTCACAATATCGACTATGTGGTAATCGGCGCGGTTGCTTTGTTGGCCCATGGCTATCCTCGTTTCACCGAAGATATCGATTTAGTCATGACCCACGAAGGTTTGGAAAAGTTTCATCGCGAGTTGATTGGTTTGGGCTATGCACCGGCATTTCCGCAGGCAAAGAAAAGACTACGCGCAACCGAAGAGGGCCTAAGCATCGACGTCATGCTTGCCGGTGAATATCCCGGGGATGGCAAACAAAAACCGGTCACCATGCCGGATCCGAAGACCGCTGCTGTCGAGATCGATGGCGTGCGCTTCGTTACGCTTGAGAAATTGATCGAACTGAAACTCGCTTCCGGCATGACCGCGCCAGACCGGTTGAAGGATCTGGCAGATGTGCAGGAATTGATCAAGGTTCGCCAGCTACAGACTGAGTTTGCCGAACGACTGGACCCGTACGTGAGAAATAAGTTTTTGGAGTTGTGCGACGCGGTCAAGCAAAGTCCGAAAGATTAGGTTATTGAATTTGATTGTGGGCGCACCCTGGCCTGCGAGAATTGACGTTCAGGACTAACAGATGAGCACCGAAGTACAACTCATGACCGCTGATGAGCTTCTGGCTTTACCTCGAGGCGAGTTTCGTTACGAACTCGTCAATGGAGAACTAAAGAAGATGTCACCAGCCGGCCATAGTCACGGAAGAATCGTAATTCGTCTCACCACACCGCTCGCTCAATATGTCCGGCAGAATGGGCTGGGCGAAGTATATGCGGCTGAAACAGGTTTCAAGCTTACTTCCAATCCTGATACCGTACGCGCCCCCGACATCGCTTTCATTCGCAAGGAGCGCGTTCAGGAGATCGGAGACGCCCCTGGTTACTGGCCGGGTCCGCCGGATCTGGCTGTAGAAGTAAACAGCCCCTCGGATACCGTGCGCGAGGTCGAATTGAAAGTAACGGAATGGTTGGGGTTTGGCGCGCGATTGGTATGGGTTGTTAGTCCGAAACTACGCAACGTTACTATCTATCGATCTCTAACCGATGCCTTGATATTAACCGAGACTGACACGCTAGACGGCGGAGAGGTCGTCCCAGGTTTTAAGATTTCCATAACCGAGATTTTTGCTGAGTAGTTATTTTCAAGGAGCATTCATGAGCACAAAAGGAAATGGTCATAGTGGCAACGGAAACATCGCGCATGTCGATGCGAGCACATCCGCCGACAGCGAAGTTGGGTCCGCAGTCTCCGGCAAAATCGCGCCGCCGCCTGGCCAACTGAAGAAAGCCGATTTCGTTTCCGATCAGGAAGTGCGCTGGTGCCCCGGCTGCGGCGACTACGCGATTCTCAACAACGTGCAGAAAGTGATGCCCGAGCTGGGCGTGCCGCGCGAGAAGATCGTATTCGTTTCCGGCATTGGCTGCTCGTCGCGCTTTCCTTACTACATGAACACTTATGGATTTCACTCGATTCATGGGCGCGCGCCCGCGATTGCTACCGGCATCAAGTGCGCGAATCCCGACTTGAGCGTCTGGGTGATCACCGGCGACGGCGACGCGCTTTCGATTGGCGGCAATCACTTTATGCACGCGATTCGTCGCAACCTCGACATCAATTACATACTTTTCAACAACCGCATTTATGGTTTGACGAAAGGCCAGTACAGCCCGACTTCGGAGTTTGGCAAGAAGACAAAGTCCAGTCCGCTGGGGGCCGTAGACTATCCGATCAATCCGCTTTCGTTAGCCATCGCCAGTGAATCGACGTTTGTGGCGCGCTCAATTGATATTGACGTCAAACATCTCGGCACCGTGGTTGAAGCGGCGGCAAAACACAAAGGCATCTCTTTCATCGAGGTCTATCAAAACTGCAACATCTTTAACGACCATGCATTCGACTCATTTGCCGAGCGCAGCGTGCGGACAGATCGTGTGCTTTACCTTGAGCACGGCAAGCCAATGATTTACGGCAAAGACCGGAACAAAGGCATTCGCATGAAGGGGGCGCATCCGGAAGTGGTAACGATCGGCGAGAACGACATCACTGAAAACGATCTGCTGGTCCATGACATAACCTTGAAAGATCCTTCCGTGGCTTTCATGCTGGCCCGCATGGAGCACCCTGACTTTCCGCAACCAGTCGGTATCTTCCGCGCGGTCGAACGGCCCAGCTATGAAAAGTTGATGGTCGATCAAATCGACGCCGCAATTGCGAAGGTTGGCCCAGGCAGTCTGGAAAAACTAATCAATAGCGGCGATACCTGGGTAGTGCAATAGCATTGCCGATTTCCAATTGCCGATTGGCGATTGGTCCTGCATTTTTGTAGCGTTGCTTGCTCGCCTAAAGAGGAGCAGTGGGCAACCGCAATTTTCAAATCGGCAATCGGCAATTGGAAATCGAAAATGAACTGTCCTTCCTGTGGTCACGAGAACATCGACGGCATTGACCGCTGTGAGAATTGCCTGGCGCCGTTTCGCCAACTTGATATTCCCAGCGTCGAGGCGTCAGAGAGTTTTGCGCAATCCGTCATGGAAGATAATTTGGGCCGACTTGCTTACGAGCCCCCCGTCTGCGTCGCGCCCGGCACGCCGACCATCGATGTCGCGCGGCAAATGAAAGAAGCCAACACCGGCTGCGCGCTGGTGCTCGAAGGCAACAAGCTCGTCGGTATCTTTACTGAACATGACGTGCTCCTGCGCCTAACCTCCGGTACTGGGACCGCGGGCGTCCCGCGCGCCAATGAGCGCAAAGCGCGAACAGCGTTTCCCGACGAACTTCCCGCGAATCAAATCCCTGCAACCGAGATTCCGCTCGAAGAGTTGCGCGCCGACGAAATGGAATTTGCCGAAATGGAAGAGACTAATGTGGCCGCCGGCGATCGATTCCATTCCGGTTTCAACGTGCCCGTCGCAGAATTGATGAGCCGCAATCCCGAGACGCTTCACGAAAAGGACTCCGTAGCCGAGGCGCTCAACAGAATGTCGGTGGGCCGCTATCGGCATCTGCCCGTAAGAAAAAGCGACGGCAGCTACACCGTCGCTTCGATTAAATCCGTCCTCAACTACATCGCCAAAGAAGACTGGTAACATGTAGGACAGACTTTCCAGTCTGTCCTTTTTTTTTCCTCGGACCGCTTCTCGTGGTTTTACGCAATTACGCTCTTCCCGCCACCTCACCTGTTTGTGTATTCACGCGCACCAGTTCGCCTTCCTTGATGAAGAGCGGCACGCGTCCGACTAAACCTGTTTCCAGCGTCGCCTGCTTGGTTGCTCCGCCGGCCGCCGTGTCGCCGCGCATCCCCAGCTCCGTCGAGACGACGGCCAGCTCGACGTATTGCGGCAAACGCAGCGACACCGCCGCGCCGTTATATTTCAGCACCTGCAACAACACGCCTTCCTTGAGGTAATCGCGATCACTGCCAACGTCTTCGACTGAAAAAGCAAACTGCTCATAACTCTTCTCGTCCATGAAGTGGTATCCGTGCGCATCGTTGTAAAGATAGGACGCGGGCGCAAACTCAACATCAGGCTCTTCAAACTTTTCGCTCGAACGAAAGTTCTTCTCCATGACCGCGCCCGTCAACAGGTGGCGCAATTTTGTGCGTACCATGGTGGCCGCGCCGCGCGCGGTGGGCGAAGCAAAAAAGACTTCCAGCACTACATAAGGCTGTCCTTCAACTGCAATCAACAGTTTCCGTTTTAATTCGTTCGCTCCAATCAGCCCCATTGCAGTTCATTTCCCCCGGGTAATACATGCGCTTGCTGCTGCCCAAATTTACAGCGCCGGCCTTAACTCAAACGACGAGAAAAACTTTTTGCCGATGTCAGCGGCAAGCGACGCGTCCATGTTTTTTAAGTGCAGGAAGGTAAGACTATATACACGGTTACCCACCAGGTAAATTCTGGTTAGCGCAGTTATCTCGGTGCCCTTATTTACCGTAAATGCCAGACCCAATTCGCGGCCCGGGTAACTATTCAGACTAATTTTCTCTTCACTTACCTTCGTCGCTCCGGCGCCGCGGATGATGCCATCGCGCGTTACGTCGAGAAAACTCTGCGAGTCAGCGCCGGTTGAGGCGACGTCAAAATATTCGCAGATGAATCCATAGCCGCTCTCAAGATCTGAATAACGATAATTTGTTACCTCGCCGGAATCCGTGGCGCTCACGGGTTCAAACTTTGGCTCGTGCTGCAGTAGAACGGAGAACCGCCCTTCCGGCGACGTAAACTTAATCCACTCTGTCTCAGTTTGAAACGCGTAAGCGTCAGCCCTATTTACATGAGCATCAGGGTAAGGCTGGCTCCCATATCCAAGCGGGGCGCTAATCAGAATAAGAAATGCGACGACTATTGTGTTGCGCATTCAAAACCTCCGGAAGAACAAAATAAGAAGAGTGCAAGACTTCTAGTTGATCATCTGCGTTAAAGTCAATCTCCGCCATTTGGCTGCGTCAGAAATATTCGGCCGCAGAATGTTTTCTTGCCACAACCATTCGCCTCACGGTGTTTTCAATTTGTAAGGCCAACAAATGTTCCGGGACTTCGGCAAACCTAAGCTTTGCCGAACAAATTCTCTTTCTAAGCGAGGCTACCATGTCAAAAAAATGAATTTCCTGACGCGCTCGGTTGTTAGTCTGTCCTTTCTTATTGTCATCGTCGGTTGTAACGTCGCCGCCGCACAAGCTGAGGTGACAGGCGACTGGACTGGCTCGCTGGGTCGGGAAAAATCCGCGTCCGTCCACCGGCAAAAGTCTGACGAACCGGAAATAACCGCAGATGATGAGGGCCCAGGCGCCCAGGTAAAAGGCGACCGGATTTATCTCGATTTCGAGCGGCCTACGACGAATGGCCATCGCAGTCAAATGGGCCAAACGTTTCCCTTTACTGAATTGCAGGGTCTGACACGCGAACAGGCGGTAAGCGGCGGCCCGGTCAAATTTAGTCTGGTGCGCGAAGCCGGCACGATCAGTTGCGAAGGGACTTTTCAAAGCGGCAAAGGTGCGGGCACTTTTCGTTTTACGGGGAACCAAAGTTTCATAGCGGCGATGAAGAGCCGCGGCTTTGACTTTGAAAACAACGCTGCAACCTGGCACGACGAACGCGATTCCGAAAACAAATTGTTTTCGGCTGCAGTGCTAAGCATCACTACTGCCTTAGCCGATGATTTACTTTCGGCGGGTCTCGGCAAAATCGACCTTGACGATCTTTTCAAAGCCGCCATTTTCAAAATCGATTCAAAGTTTGCGCGTGAGATGAAGGCGAGCGGATTTCCCAACCTCGGAATGGAAGAACTGGTCAAAGCGCGCATTTTCAAAATCGATGCGAACTTCGCCAGCCAGGTGGCGCAAATGGGCTTCGCTAACCAGTCGTTTGAGAGTCTCGTGCAAATGCGTATTTTCAAAGTGACTCCGGAATTTATCGCCGCAGTCCGCAGCGAGGGGATTGCGAATCCTTCGGTCGAGGAACTGGTGCAGCTGAAGATTTTCAAGATCGACAGCGAGTTTATTCGCAAAGCAAAAGCAGAGGGCGTGCCGCTTGAGGTCGAGCGCCTGGTGGAAAGAAGGATTGGCGCGCACCGGAATTAACCAGTAGGACAGACATTCCTGTCTGTCCACGAAACAGTGGGCGGTGAGCTGTGGATGGCGCGCTTGTGGGCAGGACGCCGGTCGCGGTTTACCGCTCACTGCTAAACACTTGTCGAATCAAAACACTTTTTCCCTCATTTATCCCCGTGGGCCACTTTGCCGCGAGTCTATTTTCTGACTGCGGCAACAACTATTTAGCCAGTGGCTTCGCGAAATAACCTGGCCGGTAGCGGAGTTTGAGTTGCTCTGCTTGCAACAGCGGATTGGTGACTTCGATCCGTATTTGCCGGTAGGCTCCGTTGCGGTTCTTGTTCGTCGACGAATAGGCAATCAAGTATTGCGTGCGCAGTTCCTGCTCGATCTCAGTGAAGACACTCTTCAAGTCAACATCTTTTTTCGGAAAGAACGCGCGACCGCCGGTGCGTTCGGCGACGTTGCGCAGCACGTCATGATCGACGCCTTGATACTTGCTGTCGCCAATGCCAATCGCGTAAATGACTGTCTCCGCATCCAGCGCGCCCGCGATAGCTTCACTCGCCTCCAGACGGCTCGTCGTATCTCGTCCATCGGTCAATAAAATAATCGCGCGGCGTCTTTGCCCCGGGCTTTTGCCCAATACTTCGCTTGCTGTCAGCGCGATCGCTTCCCATATTGCGGTCGAGCCCTCTTGCGGTGGCCGCTTCATTCCCGGCCCGGAAGTTATTCCGGTCAGCGGCCGACCCGAACCCAGATAAGAAGGTTGCGCCACCTCAACCCGCTCGAGCGCGCGATAAATTGCAAACACATCGCGCGTTAATCCCTGTTCCAGAAACGCCGAACCGGTGAAAGGAATGATCGCCGCCTGATCCTTCTTTGACTGAATTACACTCTCGATGAACGAGCGCGCGGCGCGTTTCTCCTCCGGCAACGTGCGCTCTTCCGATTGACTGATATCGATCAGAAATGCGATGGACAGCGGCCGAGCGGTTTCCCGTTGAAAAGTGAAGAGCTGTTGCTCGACGCCGTCTTCGCGCACGCGAATGTCAGACTGTTGCAGCGTCGTGACAAAGCGAGTGTTCTTGTCACTGGCAGTGAACGGTAGATTGGTGACGTCGGTTTCTACGCGAATGACGTCGTCGTCCTGATTGGGAGTTTGCGCGTACGCAGCGCACAGTAAAAACAAAATCAGTTGTAATACTATGAGTGTGCGTTTCATTGATGTCATTGCAAGCCGCGAAGTAAGTAACTCCGTTCTGTGTTTGGGGAGTTGGCCGTTAACTGGCGCCAGACAAATACGGAACCGGGAGCGGTAGCGACCGGGTCGCGACGCGCCTGACGCTCCCTTATAATTCTTGCCGCAGTCGAACAAGATCCAGACTTTCTCAAGAGTTCCGCAGTGCCCCCCGCACCCGGTCGCTACCGCTCCCGGTTCCGTATTTGTGCAGCGCTGATGCTAGATACTTCCAATCAGCCTTCGCGTTCCCTTCAGATCTACTTCAGGGCCTTGATGTTTGCAGGTTTTACGAATAGCGAATCGGGGAGCGGTTGGTTGTAATCAAGTGACTCATAACTTATACGACTGCTCTGCACGCCGTTCATGTAGTGGTCGACGACCCACGGCGCAGTTATTCCCTGGACCGTAATCGGTTTGCCGAGGCGATCCTCTTCGCTGAGCTCTTCAGTTTCGTCTGTATCGGCTTTCTTTCGTGTTCGTTTGTAAATGACTTTCGCCGCCAGGCCATCCTTCGCGCCAAACTCATACTCAATCCAGTAACCGTCAGGATAAGTTAACCGAACAGTCTCGTTCCGTTTGCCAACTCCTGCTTCGCGCCGGCCTACATAGCTCACCGTCGCGCCTTCTTTTCGCCACCAGCCCCGCAAGAGATTTTCGACGCTGGTGCGCATGCCGCGTTTGAAGTCCGCGATCTGCGGCGCCTTCATATCACTCAAAGTTTTCGTGGCGCCATCAAACAACCAGCCGGTTTCGCCGGCGTTTGTTTGAATCACGCGAATGCCGAGGCTGACAAACTCAGTACGCTCGTGGTCGGGATAGAAAATGTAGTCGACAAACCGGGCGGGAAGCTGCGACATGCCGTCCTGAAAACGTGTAAAGAAGCCGCGGCCGACTGTGGTCTTGACGTTGAGATAGCTGCTGCCGCCAAGCACTTCGATGGCGTGATTGATAATGGCCTCTGCCTTTGCGTCATCAGAGGGTTTCGGCGGGACGCTCTGTTGCGCGAACGAAGCTGACGCACAAAGGAGGAGTAAAAGAGTCAGCGCAACAATGCTGTAACGAGGCAAGGTGTAAATCATTGTTCGAAATCTAAGACATCGTTCATAGAAAAAGGGCTCCAATCAATAACCTTGAAGCCCTTGTTTAGTTCCCGAAAAGCAAACTAAGGATCAATTGAGATTTGCGTTTGTGCCTGCGACCGGCTTAACCACGGCCTCGCCATCTTCCAGCTCGACTACGAAGTTGGTCGCCGTTTTCCACATCGCGGTCAGCGGCAGCTTCACTTTTTCGTCAATGTGCCGCTTTAGGAAGCGCGCGCCATACTTGGTGTTGAAGCCTTTTTCCGTCAAAAAGTTGAGCGCTTCAGCGGTGACGCTGACATCTTTGCCCTGTCGCTGCATCTGGCGCTGCAGTCTGGTCACGTAAAGCTCAGCGATCTGCCGCACTTCGTCCATGGTCAATGGCGCAAACACAATAATTTCGTCAATGCGATTGCGAAACTCGGGCGAGAAGCGTTGCTCCGCGGCCTTCATCACTTCATTTTTGACGATGCGAAAATCGCTCGCTGTCTTCGTGCCGAATCCCAATGGCTTCTCAAACTTTTTGAAGCTTTCGGAACCAAGATTGGAAGTCATGATCACGATCGCGTCTGATAGATAAACCTTCTTGCCGCGCCCGTCCGTCAACCAGCCTTCGTCGAAAGCTTGCAGGAACAAGTTCATCAAATAAGGAGAAGCCTTTTCCACTTCATCGAGTAACAGCACGGTGTACGGATTCTCACGCAGTTGTTCAGTGAGAATGCCACCGCGCTCGGAACCAACAATACCGCGCGGCATGCCGATAAGTTTCTCGATGCTGACAGTGCCGTCGCTGTATTCCGACATATCGATGCGCACCATCTTCTCTTCGTCGCCAAACATGAATTCAGCAACCGCTTTGGCCAATTCCGTCTTGCCAACGCCTGTTGGACCAAGGAACAGCAACACGCCGTCAGGTTTGTAATGCGACTCTTTCAGTGGTCCTTTATTCAATCGCAGTCGCTGCGCCACTGCTTTGATAGCAGCTTTCTGGCCGATGACGCGTTGCGAGAGCATCGCTTCCGTCATTGAGAAGCGCTCGCTGGTATCGCGGAAGATCATGTCGCGCGGAATACGCGACTCCTGCGAAATCACTTCGATCACATGCTCGGGCTTGACGACCATCGTTTGCGGTTCATTAATTTCCACTTTCACCGCGGCCGTATCGAGCCAGCCAATCGCTTTGTCCGGCAGGTGCAGGTTGCGTATGTACTTGGGCGCCATCTCCAACGCTGTGTTGATAGCGTCGTCGGAAATCTTCACCGAATAGTTTTTCTCCAGGCGCGGCCGCAGCCCGAGAAGAATTTCGCGCGTCTCGCTGATCGAAGGCTCCACTACCTTCACCAGCCGGAAACGGCGCGCCAGCGCTTCGTCTTCGCCGATGTATTCTTTGTATTCCGAACTCGTAGTAGCGCCAATGATGCGCATGTCTCCGCGCGCCAGCGCCGACTTGAACATGTTGGCCGCATCTGAAGAGGTGCCCAGCGCCGCGCCCGCGCCAATGATGGTGTGCGCCTCGTCGATGAAAAGGATCAGATTGTCCTTTTCTTTAACTTCGTCAATGATGCCCTTGATTCTTTCTTCAAACATGCCGCGCAACATCGTGCCGGCAACCAGGCCGCCCATTTGCAGTTGCACTATATGCGAACCACGCAGACGCGCGGGCACTTTCTCGGGCTCGAGTTCAATCATTCGCGCCAGCCCTTCGACAACGGCAGTCTTGCCGACGCCGGGTTCGCCAACCAGCATGGGCGAGTTTGCGCGTTCGCGATGGCACAGAATTTCGACGATCTGCTGGATTTCCTTTTCGCGGCCAATGGTAGGCGCAATCTTGTCCGCACGCGCCAGGCGATTAAGCGAAACTCCAAAATGTTTTAGGTAAGGTGGCAGATCGAATTTCTTGCGATACTGCTCTTCTTCGTGCTCGCGCTTCTGCACTTGCGCCTGAACATTTTCAGCCACTGCATCAGGCGTCGCTCCCATGCTGAGCAGCACTTCAACGAAAAGACTGTCGTGATTGGTGAGCGCCGAAAAGATATCTGTCGCTTCGATTGTCTTGCGACCCTGGGCGCGTGCGCGTTCCATCGCCCGCTTGAAAAGGTCGGTGGTGTCAGGAGAAATTCGGAAGCCTTTACCAACATGCTGCTGCCGGCGGGTATCGAGCCGCTTATCGAGGGCGATCTTCACGCTTACCGGATCCAGCGACAGTTCACGCATCGTGGAATTGAACATGTCCGGCTCCTCATGCATTAGCGCATGAAGAATGTGCTCGACCGCCACGAAATTCTGATCCCGCTGTCGCGACTCGTTCAGCGCATATTCCAATATGCGTTGGCCACTGTCTCCAAATTTGTCTTTATACGAACCCAGATCAACCATTTTCTTAACCTGTACTTCCCAAAAGAAAACCTCGTGCACTATTTCGTGACAGCAGGTCTTCCTTTTTCAAAACGAGAACTGCAAAAACCGCCCTTCCCCGGCGGTTAGATGTTCCGAGCATATTCGCCGTTGCGTTTCAATGCAATAAGATTTCTTCCCCTGATACTTCCTGCAAATCTGCGGCCATCTGAAGAACTTTTCAGGAAACTTCCGCAAAAGTGCGTCAATATTCCTGTTAGGCGCGTCCCACTAATAGTCGTAATCTTCGTCGCCACCCGGCATTTGCGGCGCACCTTTCTTCGGTTCAGGTGCGTCGGTAATGGCAGCGTCAGTGGTCAGTAACAACCCGGCGATCGATGCGGCGTTCTGTAAGGCGGTGCGCACCACCTTGGTGGGGTCGACAATGCCGGCGGCGACCAGATCTTCATACGCTCCGGTGGCTGCGTTGAATCCTCGGTTGCCTTTCAACTCTTCAACTTTGCCCACCACGACCGCGCCATCGAGTCCGGCGTTTTCGGCGATGCGCCGCAATGGTTCCTCGAGCGCGCGGCGCACGAGGCTAATTCCGGTTTGCACATCAAGCTCATTGCTCGAGAGATTGTCGAGCGCTTTTGCTGCGCGCAGTAATGCGATGCCACCACCTACTACCGTCCCTTCCTGGGCCGCTGCCTTGGTCGCATTGAGCGCATCTTCCACGCGCATCTTGATTTCCTTCATTGCCGTCTCGGTGTGCGCGCCAACTTTTACCACCGCCACGCCGCCCGCAAGTTTGGCCAGACGTTCCTGCAACTTCTCGCGATCGTAGTCGGAAGTCGTGTCCTCGATCTGCTTGCGAATCAATGCCACGCGGCCTTGAATTGCTTTCCGCTCGCCGCCGCCTTCAACGACGGTGGTCGTGTCTTTGTCAACGATCACGCGCTTCGCGGAACCGAGGTCCGCCAACTGCACGTTTTCGAGTTTCACGCCCAGGTCTTCAGTTATCACGCGCGCGCCAGTCAGGATTGCGAGGTCCTCAAGAATCGCTTTGCGCCGATCGCCAAACGCCGGCGCTTTAACTGCGCAAACTTTTATTGTGCCGCGTAATTTGTTGACGACCAGGGTCGCCAGCGCGTCGCCGTCGATATCCTCGGCAACAATCAAGAGCGGCCGGCCACTGCCCGCGGCCTGCTCCAGAATCGGAAGCAAGTCGCGCATGGCAGAGATTTTCTTTTCATGCAAAAGAATTAGCGGCTCATCGAGCACAGCTTCCATGCGCTCGGCGTTGGTAACGAAATATGGAGATAAGTATCCACGGTCAAACTGCATTCCTTCGACAATCTCCAGCTCGGTTTGCAGCGTTCTGGCTTCCTCAACTGTGACCACGCCGTCCTTGCCCACCTGCTCCATCGCTTCGGAGATGAGCTTTCCAATTTCGCGATCGTTGTTTGCCGAGACGCTGGCCACGTTCATCAAATCTTCTTTGTTCTTCACCGGCTTGGAGATGCGCTGAAGTTCTGCGACTACGGCGTCGGTGGCCATTTGAATACCGCGCTGCAAAGACATTGGATTGGCGCCCGCGGTCACGTTTTTCACACCCTCGCGAAAGATTGCTTGCGCCAGCACCGTCGCCGTCGTAGTGCCGTCGCCCGCCGTGTCGTTTGTTTTGACGGCGACTTCGCGCACCATCTGCGCCCCCATGTTCTCGTACTTGTCCGCCAACTCGATTTCCTTGGCGACAGTCACTCCGTCCTTAGTGATCACGGGGGAACCATACTTTTTGCCCAACACAACGTTGCGGCCCTTTGGCCCAAGCGTGACGCGTACTGCGTTGGCCAGCGTGTTTACGCCCTTCAACATGGCGCCGCGCGCCTCTTCACGAAACTTCAGTTCTTTTGCGGCCACTCTCGTTTCTCCTTCTGAGATCTCGACTCGTTTTCTTCTTAGATCTGATGCTTCTGAGATCTGAAATCTTAAATCTTAAATAGCTTCGGTTTCAGTTCGAAACTACTCCACTGCCTTAGCTTTGCTGGAAGCACGCCCCACCTTCACCCGCGCCGGGCGCAACAACCTTTCGCCGATTCTGTAACCGGGAGCATATTCCTCGAGAACTTTGCCTTCGTCCTTCGGTTCAACTTCAGCCGTCTCGACCGCTTCATGCAGTTCCGGATTAAACTGTTCACCGACGGATTCAATCGGCTCAACTCCAGCTGCGGCTAGCGCATTTTCAAAACTGACTGCAGTGTGCCGAACGCCTTCAGCTACGTCCTCGGCCGATGCCCCTGATTCAGCAGCTTCCGTCGCGCGTTGCAAATTGTCCAAAACCGGCAACAGCGCGGTAATGAAATTAGCTTTCTCGCGGTGTGCGCGCTCGTCGGCAGCTTTGTTCAAACGTTGGCGTGTCTCATCGGTCTCGTTTTGTAGTTGCTTGCGCAGTTGTTCAAAACGCGCCTGCACTTCCTGAAGTTTCTGTTCAGCGGCCTTCGTGCGTGTTTCCAATTCCTCGACGTAGCTTGGTTTGAGATTTGGCCCGTCAGCAGCGGGCGCTGTGCTTTCGCTGCTGTCATCCAGATGAATGCGGCGTCGATCAGTTACCCTGATGTCCCGCGGCTCGTCCTCATCCCATGATCCTCTGCGATCCCTGCCAAATCTGCTCATACTATTGTTATACCCACGGCTGTCCAAAAATTCTTACTGCGTTTATTGGTAATCAGGAAACTTTGATTTCTACGCGCTGCGGTTCCCGCTCCGGCCGCTTTGGCAGATGAACTTCGAGCACGCCGTCCTTGTAGTTAGCCTTAATATCGTTTTGATCGACCGAAGCAGGCACACTGAAGGTCCGCAAAAATTTGCCAGTCGGACACTCGCCGCGATGCTGGGTTGAATTGCGCGGCACGCGCGCGCCTTTGATCGTTAGCCGGTGATCGCCGTCGATACTAATATCCAGTTTCGCGCGATCGATGCCGGGAAGATCGACGGCCACCACAAACGCGCCGTCGCTTTCATAAACGTCCGCAGCCGGGTACCAGTCCGCGCGTTCCATTTCATCGTTCTGGTCGGGTCCGCTCGCGCGCCGCTGGGTTGCATCTGCAAACAAACGGTTCATGCGATCCTGCAGAGTTACCAGGTCGTGCAAGGGATTCCACTGAGACATCTCGCCTTTTCTCTCCTCTTGTCTGAAAACGTGTCCGATGAACATTACGCGACTGCTGCCGCCGCCTCGTTCTTAAAAACCATCTTATCGCCTTCGGCGGACACTCTTACGGTTTGCCCCGCCAAAACATCTCCGTTCAGGATTTTCACCGCCAGCGGATTCTGTATGAGCGTTTGAATTGCCCGCTTGAGCGGTCGCGCACCGTAATTTGGATCATACCCTTCGCGAGCAAGAAGCTGACGCGCCGAATCATCCAAGACGAGTTGAATACCTCTTTCGCCCAGCATCTTACGTAGCCGCTCTAGCTGCACGTCAATGATCTTCACGATCTGCTCGCGAGAAAGTTGGTCGAAAATCACAATGTCGTCGATGCGATTGAGGAATTCCGGCTTGAAGTGTTCGCGGAGTTCCTGCAACACGGCTTCGCGCACCTGCGTTTCATCGCCTTCAGCGGCCTGAATCTCACGCGAACCGAGATTTGAAGTCATGATCAACACGGTGTTTTTGAAATCAACCGTGCGGCCCTTCGCGTCGGTCAAGCGACCGTCGTCCAGAATCTGAAGCAGCACATTGAAAACATCCGGATGCGCTTTTTCGATCTCGTCAAAAAGAACCACCGCGTACGGCCGGCGGCGCACTGCTTCCGTTAATTGCCCGCCTTCCTCGTAACCCACATATCCCGGCGGCGCGCCAATCATACGCGCCACTGCATGCTTCTCCATGTACTCAGACATGTCGAGACGAACCATCGCACGCTCGTCATCGAAAAGAAATTCAGCCAGCGCTCGCGCGGTTTCGGTTTTACCCACCCCGGTGGGACCAAGAAATATGAATGAGCCGATGGGCCGGTTCGGATCCTGCAAACCGGCGCGCGCGCGCCTGACTGCATCCGCAACCGCGGCCAGCGCTTCTTCCTGACCGATTACGCGCTTACCGAGACGCTCTTCCATCGTCACCAGCTTGTGCATCTCGCCTTCCAACATTTTGGAAACTGGAATGCCGGTCCACTTGGCCACGACCTGAGCGACGTCTTCCTCATCAACTTCTTCTTTGAGCATGACGCCGTCTTTCTGAAAGGCCGCAAGCTTTTCCTGTTCGGCAGCAAACTTATGTTCAAGCTCGGGAATCTGGCCATATTGCAGCTCAGAAGCGCGCGCCAAATCGCCGGCATTGCGGGCCTGCTCGAGTTGCAATTTAAGTTGTTCCAACTCTGCCTTGGCGGTACGCATGCGCTCGATAGCTTCTTTTTCAGATTGCCATTTGGCTTTCATGCCCGACGATTTCTCGCGCAGATCCGCGATACGCTGCTCGATTTCCTTCAGCCGCGCTTTCGATTTTTCATCTTCTTCTCGCTGCAAAGCCTGGCGCTCAATTTCCAATTGCAGGATTTCGCGCTCCAGCTCATCGATTTCCTGCGGCAGCGAATCAATTTCAATTCTGAGACGCGAAGCGGCTTCATCGATCAGGTCGATGGCTTTGTCCGGAAGAAACCGGTCAGTGATGTAACGATTGGAAAGAGTCGCGGCCGCCACGATTGCCGAATCTTTGATACGCACGCCGTGGTGTACTTCATAACGCTCTTTCAAGCCGCGCAGGATTGCGATGGTGTCTTCGACGCTGGGCTCGCCGACGTAAATCTGTTGGAAACGACGTTCGAGCGCCGCATCTTTCTCAATGTATTTCTTGTACTCGTTCAGTGTAGTCGCACCGACGCAGCGCAGGTCGCCGCGCGCCAGCGCCGGCTTTAACATATTCGACGCATCGATCGCACCTTCGGCCGCGCCCGCTCCGACCAATGTATGCAGCTCGTCAATGAAGAGAATGATTTGCCCTTGCGCGTTCTCGATCTCTTTTAGAACCGCCTTCAAGCGATCTTCAAACTCGCCCCGATACTTTGCGCCGGCGAGCATTGAACCGAGGTCGAGCGCCACGAGCCGCTTGTTTCTAAGCGTCTCAGGCACATCGCCCGAGACGATCCTTTGCGCAAGCCCTTCGACGATGGCTGTCTTACCCACCCCAGGCTCGCCGATCAAAACAGGATTATTTTTGGTGCGGCGAGAAAGTACCTGGATAGTTCTTCGTATCTCGTCGTCACGGCCAATCACCGGATCGAGTTTGCCCTTGCGAGCGAGCTCCGTCAGGTCCCGCGCATATTTTGAAAGCGCCTGGTAATTCTGTTCTGCATTCTGGTCAGTAATTTTCGAACCGCCACGCATCTGCTCGATCACCTTCAGCAAATCGTCACGCTTCACGCCATGCTGCCGCAGAATTTTTCCCGCTTCACCATCTTTTTCATCAGCAATTGCCAGCAACAGATGTTCGGTGGAGTTAAACTCGTCGCCCATCTTGTCTGCCAGCTTTTGCGTCGCCGTAAAGATCTGACTGAGGCGAGAACTGAAATACTGCTGTCCACCCTCAACTTTCGGGAACCGGCCGATGGCCGCCTGCACGTCGTTGAGCACAACTGGAACATTAACCGCGAGCTTGCCGAGCACTGGACGCACTACTCCTTCCGGCTGCTCAAGCATGGCCGCCAGAAGGTGCTCCGGTTCAACTTGCTGATGTTGATTTCGTTCCGCGAGCTCGATGGCCGCTTGAATCGCTTCCTGCGCTCGCAACGTAAATTTATCCAGACGCATGGCTGTCACTTCTCATTCTTTAAGCGGGGCATCAGGAGATTCACCTGACGACCCCGCTTGTATTCGTCACCTGGCTGAACGCCTAACGACCGCCGGCAGCCTGGCTCGACTTCGCGGCGTCATTCACTTTCTCCGCTTTTGCTTCGATCGTCTTCGCCGTACTGCCTGCACCTTCGCCGCTGATCTCAATGCGGCGCGCCTTCGTTTCTTCGCGCTTCGGCAACGTCACGCGCAACACGCCGTTTTTGTATTCAGCAGTCGCTCCTTCAGCCGAAACCGTTTGCGGCAGAGTGAAGGAACGCGTGAACGAGCCGTAAGAGCGTTCGACTCGGTGATAATTATCCGAGTCCTCTTTCTTTTCGAACTGTCGCTCACCACGCAAGGTGATCACATTGTTTTCGACAGACAACTCAAAGTCTTCCCGTTTCATTCCGGGCAATTCGGCTTCCAACACGATGTGATCCTTATTCTCATAAATGTCGACGCTGGGATTCCAGGCTCCGCGTCCAATGCTTTCTTCGCCGAAGCCTCGAGTCAGGTTCGTGGAAAACAATCTATTCACTTCTTCCTGCAGGGTGCGTAGGTCACGAAAAGGGTCATAGCGAACTATGCTCATAACAGTTCTCCTCCTTATTTTACTTCACGCTCGCCGGCTGGGATTTTTGGAAACGCCTTGTGAGCGCAAGGTAATAATAAAGATTGAGTCTGATTCTGTCAAGTTGCCCAAAGACTGCAAAAACCTGAACAAAACCTGCGCAAAAGCTGGTCCGCAAGCAACAGGATTAGGGGAGAAAAGTGCCCGGATTAAGGGATCAGGAGAGGCCAAAGAATCGCTTGATCGCGGAAAGAAGGCCAGCCGATTCGTCCATATCGGCCGCCCCCGGATCCTCGCTTGCCGCCAGGGCCTGACGGCGTTCGGTGATGATATGGCTCAGTGACTCGACGAGGTCGGGGTTGGCATCGAAAACCAGTTTCATTGCCTGGTGACCAATCTCCAAAACTTCGGTTTCTTCCAACGCGACGATATTTGCCGTGCGCGGTTCTCCGGTGAACAGTGCCATCTCACCGAAGAAAGCTCCTTCGCTGAGCGTGGCAACGGTTCGCGGCCGGCCGTTTTCATTCAACTGAACGGCGACGCGGCCGTTATGAACCACGAACATTGATGAACCAGGGTCGCCGGCGCGGATAACTGTTTCCCCGGGCGCAAACACGTGACTACTCGCTGCCTGGGCCAGCATGGTCGTTTCTTCAGTAGACAGTGGCGCAAAGATATCAACGGCGGCCAGGCGCTCGACAATTGGCGCCGCATCGCTTTCTCCCGGAGCGCTCTTTGATTTTCTTTCCACGAGCAAAGTGCGCGTCGGGTAGGCGAAGGTGAGGCCGTTGCGACGGAAGGCATACCAGATCCGTTGCCGCACCAGAGCGTCGGTGTCGTTGTACTTGGCATAGTCCTCAAGCCAATACTTGACTTCGTACTCTACCGCGCTCTCACCAAGGTTGCGGATGCGCACGATGGGCGTGATTTTCTGCGATACGTTGTCGGCTTCGCGTACGGCTTCTCGGACAACATGGATCGTCTTCGCCGGGGAATCGGAGAAAAGGGTATTAAAGAAAACCAGGCGCGCATTCAAGTTGTTGCGGGGACCCACCTCGATCGGCTCTTTCGCTGCTGTGCTGTTGCTAATGAGCACGACATGATTCTGGAAGGTTCTGATTTTGACGGCCCGCCAGGTGATCTCCTCGACCACTCCGGTGTGTTGGTGGGAGCCAACCGTGATCACGTCGCCAACCTGGAACGGCCGATCAGCTTGCAGGGAAATGCCGGCGAAAAAATTGCCCAGCGTGTCCTGCAAAGCAAGTCCCAGGATCACGCCGAAGATCGCCGAGGTAGTGAAAAGTGCGCCGAGGTTAACGTCAGGAAAAATCTGGGTGAAGATAATGAAGAACAGCGCCGTGAACGCGATGATCGAGAAAATATTTCGAACAAGCGTCGGGGCTTCGAAAGCACGGCGCAAGCGAACCAGTCCAAAGACCGCCGCGTTGAGTGCGCGAACGATTAGGTAGGCGAGCGTCGCAAACAATACCAGGCGTAAAACTCCGATAACGGTCCTGGGATTGAAGGACAGTCCCGCCATTCGTGAGCTCAACAAATCCAGCAGCGGCTGATCGAATTTGAGGAGAAGATAGATCGCCAGCACGACGATCGCTGTCGCGACCAGAAAGAGTATGGGTTTATTTTTTGCCTGGGGACGCTTCACGTTTTAGCCGACGATGTTAGCAAGTGCAACAGGGTTTTGTGGCCTATTCTTTTATCACTGATCTCACGGCTTGGCGAGTAAGATTTGCGTTGCCGCAACGCGCAGAGTTTGCTCGTCAGACCGTGAAAAAACCGGGAAGGACGGTTGCCAGAATTAACAACAAAGACAGGGCAGTGACAATTATCACCGTCAACCAGGCGCCGAGGTTATACATCCAGCCGTTTACAAAGGCGCCCATGAGTTCGCGATCATTGACAAGTCGCATGACCGCGAAAAGGATGATCGGCAAAAGCAGACCATTGATAACCTGGGTGACGAGTAACACGCGAATCAAGGGCAGGTGTGGAATGACTGCGATCGCGGCGCCGACTGCGACGAGAAATGTAAACACGCCAATGAAGATTGGCGCCTCGCGAAAGCTACGCGATACTCCTTTTTCAAAACCGAGCGCTTCACTGATCGAATATGCAGTGGCGAGGGGCAACACGCCCGCGGCCAGCATCGAAGCGCCAAACAAACCAACCGCAAACAATTTCTCGGCGTAAGGTCCTGCTAGTGGCTTCAATGCCCGCGCCGCGTCGGCGGCAGTTTCGATGCGCACCCCAAACTTGTGAAGCGTCGCCCCGGTCGATACCACGATAAAGAAGACGACCAGCATCGCAAAAATGGTGCCAACCCATACATCCGCTTTTGTTTTTCGATACTCCTCGAGAGTTACACCTTTTTCGACTACTGAAGATTGAACGTAGACCTGCATGTACGGCGAGATTGTTGTTCCGATAACAGCAACGCAAGTGAAAAGATAAGCCGCACCCAAACTGAAAGTGGGTTTGACGAAGCCAATCGCAACCGCGCTCCAATCCGGATGTGCCATAAAAGCTGAAACGATGTAGCCGAGAAACACCAGCGACATTAATAGGAACGCTCGCTCAACTCGTTGGTAGGAACCCTTTACCACCAGCCACCAAATGCTGACGGCTGACAAGGGAACTGAGATGAAGCGCGGCACGCCAAATAGTTCGGTCGCGGCGGCGATGCCAACGAACTCGGAAACAGTCACGCCGCCATTCGCGATCAGCAGAGCGAGCATGATGAAAGCGGTCCAGCGCACGCCGAACCGCTCGCGCACCAGGTCGGCAAGTCCTTTGCCGGTGACAGCGCCCATACGCGCGCACATCTCCTGAACGATGCCCAGGCTTACTGTTATGGGAATGAGGATCCAGAGAAGTTGATAGCCGTTTTCGGCCCCGACCGAAGCAAACGTGGCGATGCCACCGGCATCATTGCCGGCGCTGGCTGCAATCATGCCTGGTCCAAGCAACGCCAGGAACGCAAAAACTCTCCTGCGCCGCGCGACCGTTTGGCCCACACCACGAGCGCCACGACGCAGCAAGCGTCGTCCGGCGGCCCTCACCGCTGCCCGTGATTCTGCCACTTGGAGGTTCTCCGTCAGTCATCAATCTTAATGAGATCTGAAATTTCAAATTTGAGATAATTTGAGATCTCAAATCTTAATTAGCCGCGGATTTACGCGGATAAACGCGGATCCAAACCAGGAAACAAAAGGATCGGCCTTCTTGAAATTCAGATTCGAATAATCCGCGTTAATCCGCGGCCAACTTGATATCTATCCCAGCAACCTTGGCAAGCGCTGTCGCCAATCTTTCGGCAACAAGATTTCCATCGCATCATCCACAGTTATGATTCCGAGGATGTCGCCGGCTTCATCAACAACCGGCAGCGCCAGCAAATTATACTCAGCGATTCGCTGCGCCACTTCTTCAGCGGATTCATCCACATCCGCCTTTTGAAATTCCGTGCGCATTACGTCGGCCAGCGGCACCGAGGGATCAGCAAGAATCAAACTTCGCAACGCAATCACGCCCTCGAGTTGCCACGAACCTTCGCCGGTGACCACGTAGAGGTAATAGATCATGTTTGGCGTTTCCGCCATCTCGCGCAAACGCGCCAGCGCTTCACCGACCGTCAACTCGCGCGGCAGGGTGACGAATTCCGTCGTCATCAAACCACCCGCCGTGTCGTCAGCATAAGGCAACAGCTCGGCGACTTCGGCTTGCTCCTCGCTTTCCATCAAGCCGAGTAATTCTTCCGCTTTCTCCTCAGGCAGATCGCCAAGCACGTCGGCAGCTTCGTCAGGCGACATCCACTCAAGAATGTCTGCAGCGCGCTCCTCGTCCATGTCGCCGAGAATGCGCGCTTGCCGTTCCGACGGCATCTCTTCCAAAGTCTCCGCCGCAGTCTCGTCATCCAACGATTCCACAACTTCTGAGCCGTGGTGATAGGAAAGCGCTTCAGCAAGACGCGCAATTTCGACCGGATGCAAGCGCGCAAGTTTTCCGCTCGCAGATTTTAGCTGGACCGTTGCCGCATCGGTGGCGAGATAGCCAACGTCGGACCAATCGATAACTTCAACCGCGTTTCTTGTGCCCAGAAAATTCGCAGGCGCCAGCCGGCGCCACAGGCCCTGCAGGCTGACATCTGCGCCCGTCACTCTCCAATCACCGGCCGCTTCAATAATTTGTACGTCGTTAACGCGAACGACGCGCTTGCCGTCCACATCGATCAATTGCTTATCGAGCACGTCACGCGCGAGCAAGACTTCACTATCGCGGCGCACGAATGGGCGGAGATCCAGAATGTCTGAATTCAGCCCTACGCTTTGCTCGTCAAAGTTTGTAATGCGCCAACGTGGCACAAAAAAATCGCGCCGGCGATAGCGAGCCACCAGCCCGATCACTGGTGGATGATCTTCTTCGCCCAAACGCACAATCACGTCCTTGACAGTGGCTACACGTTCGCCTTCCAGATCGCGTATGGGGCGACCTAACACTTGCGATAGATAAAGCATTTTTGATTTTCCCGCGGATGCCGCAGCGCGCGGGCATCATAACATGAGGGATCGTCGCGGGCAGAAGCGTTTGCGATTGTTCGAGGTAACGAGATCTGCAGTGAACTTATCTGCGGGGTTGTCCCTGGAGCAGTGACAACTGACTGAGGGCTTCTGCGAGCGCAGCGTCGCGTTTCGCGTATAGATCTTCGCTATGGACCACCACCGTCCGATCTGGCTGGATAAAGGGCGTGGCGTTGAAAACATGACGAGCGTCGTGAGAACGAACGAAGCGCTCAAGCGCCTGGGCACGATGTTTGGTTGCGCACGTGATGCGCGTCTGTCGAGTTGTTTCAAAACTAGCTTTGTTCATGAATTGTTAGGATTCAACGACGGACAGGCAGGAATGCCTGTCCTACTGAGGCGGCGGTTTACGAAAGTTATAACGCAACAGAACGCGGATGGGGACCGCAACTCCTTCGCGCATTGCCGGAAAGAAATGCAACTTGTGAACAGTCTCAAGCGTCGCCTGGTCCAAGCCAAAGCCAGCCCAGCGTACGACTTCAGCGCGGGTAATCTCCCCGCGGCTATCCAGATCCACCAGCACGTCGACAACTGCTTCGGCTTCGGCAGCGGCGGCGGTCTCGGGATAGGGAGGCAAAAAGCGGCGGTATGGTTTCGGCAGTCTCAGTCCTTCAGCTTCCGCGACTTTGTCATCATCCGGCGCCGCTTCAATGATCGGTATCTCGCTGTCAATTATGATTGCGCGCTCAGCGCGTTCAACTTCTTCGGCGCGGCGCAACGCACGGACAAGGCGATTTCGCAACGCTTCTCCTGATAACTCGTTCAGCAGAGAATGTTCGGCAGCCACGGCTGTTGCGGATCGAAAGTTCGGTCGTTCCCAGCTTATTAGCCTGCCAGTGCGCGCGCTCACCAGAAAAATCGACGCGTACGCTTCGAAATAGACCGGACCAGCAGATGGCGAACGACGCAGGGTTTGTGCGTCGCCCAGTACGAAGAAATCAGAACCAAGCACCGCGCCAAGATTCCGCGCTTCGTTGAGCGATAGGTTTAACGAACCGGCATAACCTGACCCGCGAGCCGCCGCGCGCGCTTGATCTCGATCGAAAATCTCGAGAGCGTTTTCAAGTTTGAGATTGCTCAAAAATTTCTCGACGACTTCCCTTGCAAATGCAGTTTCACCAAAGTCGAGCGAGGCCATCGTTAGACGGCGATCCGACGTTTGCACCTGCACGCGCGAAACATTCGCCAAAACAAATAGCGCACCGATAACCAGACTCAGCGCCACACTGCGGCCGGTGACCAGACGTGAATGATCGTTTGGGATGAAAGGCATTTAGTTAGAGCTGGGGAGATTAGCAAGAGTTCGACAAACTTAAGCTTGTCAATCCATCTTCCAGAAATGCTGCGACGGCACCTGCAGGGCACGGTTGAATTTGCTCGATGAGTTTTCCCAGGCAATGGTTGCTGTCAGTTCAATTATCGCATCGTCGCCGTAGTGACTCCCCAGGCGCGCAAAAAGATCATCGCTGACATCGCGTCCCGTGATTGTCATGCTGTCCGCGTACTCGAGCGCAACGCGTTCGGCTGTATCATAAAGTTCGCTAGTCGCCTAGTTTGCCAATGCTTTAATCTTTTCATCCGAAACGCCCAGCTTGCTGCTCACGGCAGCATTAATGTCCTGTCAAAACTCGCAGCCATTAAGTGACGCCACACGCCGGTTGATCAACCCGCGCAAGCGCGCATCAATCAATCCGGAGGATTCAATGCCGGACCACATTGCGCGGGCGCCGCGGAAAATCGAAAGGCGCCTGGCATAGAACAGATGGTTAAGCAGCGGTGCGCCCCAGGTCTTTTTCTGCGCAGCGAGCACATCTTTCACATAACCATCAGTCTGCTCGAGATTCGCATCCGCTATTCTGGCCATTGCGGTTAATCTCGGTTTGCGTTCGCTTGATTCCCAGCAACCGAGCGTTCCCGCGGCGTCACGTCGTGATAAAGCCGGTAGACTTCATCTTTCACTTCGGCAGGAAAACAAACGCGATGCAGCTCATAGCCGCGTTGCAGTCCGCGTACGACGTCGCTCACTTCGCTAATCTCGCGGATGCGCGGCCGCGCGTAACCATCTTCGACGTAAATACGGCTTTTCGGTTCCTCGTCCTGCGGCGTGTAATAGTTGTAATACGGAACATCACTGGCGCGATCTTCGATGAAGTAATACTCGGGATCGTAGCCGGCTTTGGCTACGCAAGCGCGCGCGGCAGTCAAAAAATCGGGACGTTCGGCAACGGGCATGTCCAGATCGACGGCTTTGAAAAGACGTCGCGTGACGAAACGACGGCTGAGATCCGCAAGCACCTCGTCATCAGAGCGTTGCCACTGCTTTACGTGAAACAGAACGTCTGAATCGTCGACTTCGAGATGTTCGGTGATTGTCAGCAACTTTCTTCGCAGCACTTTTTCAAAGGCTGTACCGGACGCATGCCAAACGGGCTTGTCGTTTTCCAGTAACGCGACCGCGCGCCGCAAAATCGAACGAAGCACTGCCTCCGCCGATCGCAATGCGCGATGAAAGTAGACCTGCCGAAACATGTAATAGCGCGCCTGCAAATACTCTTCAACTGCGTAGAGACCACGGGCCGCCACATAAATTCGATCATGTTCTTCATCTATCGCTAGTGCGTTAATGATCCATTCCAGGTCATAGATTCCATACTTTGCGCCTGTCATTAACGAATCGCGCAGCAGGTAATCCATGCGATCGACATCGAGCTGCGAAGAAACAAGTTGGGCCAGCGCGGCCGGCTGAAACCTGCCTTCAATGATT
>DATNOG010000112.1:0-5380 GCA_035601415.1 Pyrinomonadaceae bacterium
GCCACTTTGCGGGGATGGTTAATGTCGGAAACATCGATGACGTGCATGACGCCGCGCACCGGAATGCGGTTGTGACTGAAAATATCAAAGCCCTGTGGCAACACTTCATCGCCAACAAACAAATAATTCTTGTAACGAAAAACTGCGTGCGTGCCCGCAAGCCAGCCGTTGCCATACAACTCAAAATGATTAAAGCGTAACTGGCTGACAAACTGCGGGTGTTCCGGACTGCCTCCCTTGATTCCGTTACCAACATCAAGAATAACCAAGCCATCGCGCCAGTAAGCGAGATACGCCAGTCCATCCTTAACCTGCACGTCGTGCAAATAACGGCCGGCGATCTCTTCGCCTTCGCCCGAATGAATCGTCGTTGCCAACTGACTGGGTAGTTCCCAGCGCGCCACTTCTTTCGGGTTCTTAACGTCAGCAAAATCAATCACGCGCATTGAGCCGGTAGCATCGTCGGTCAGGTAAACGTAGTGGCTATCAACGAAGGCGCTGTGCACGCCCCCGGTCACCGTTTCCGTATATTCGGAAATTGGTTTTGGGTGTGCCGGATCAGACGTGTCATAAAACGCGATGCCGTTCTTCCGGTTTGATGCGCCTTCGCGCGAGATCACGAGAATGCGGCCATTGGCGGTGGTGCTGACATCATTGATCAAGCGAGCGTCAACCTTGATCGTGTCGGTCAACTTTGGATGCGCGGGATCGGAAACGTCGAACACGAGCAGCTTATCGGAGATTGTCGAGAGATAAGCGTAGTTGCCGGTGATCCATTCTTCGGCGCCCTGAAACTCTTTAAGCGGCGCGCGACCTATCAGCTCGAGACTGCGTTCTGCGTTGCGTGGCGTAATCAGAATTGACGCGATCGCCTGCTCGTTGCCGCTTGCTGCCGTGATCACATAAGAGCCTGACTGTTCAGCGACAAAGCCACCATCCGGATCGATCGTCGCCGCTGGTCCACTAACCGTCCAGCGCACTGCGTAATTGTCGGCTTGCCCGCTGCGGGCGCGAACGTTGAAGCGCACCACATCGCCGGTGCGAGCGGCAGTTGACCTGGGCACAATGGAAAGGCCACTCAGATTACTTTTAACAACCGCAACGTTCACAGTGCCGCTGCCACTGCCGGCGGTCGCCGTGATCTTTGCCTGCCCCGGTGCGATTGCCATCACTACGCCCGCGGCATCAACACTCGCCACCTCCGCATTGCTCGAGGCCCAGTTCAATTCCACATCACTGCGCGGAGTTCCTTCGGCGCTGTGAGCTACGGCGGCGAGCTTCGCGGTCGTGCCCACCGTCAATGCATTTTTCAGTGGCTCAATATCAACCCGCACAACTGGCGCGGGTTTGACTACGACCCTTACAAACGTCGACCTGCCAGCCACAATTGCGCCGATAACCACTTCGCCCGGATTAAAGAATGAAACGGTGCCCGATTGGTCCACGCCAGCCAAATCAAAAGGCGCTGCAAACCAGGCTGTGGCGGCGGCGGGCGTTGTCCTTCCTGAAGGATCTTTTATTACGGCCCTGAACTTTATCTTTTGGCCGACAGTGATGTCTGAAGTTTCGGGAGTTAGCTCTACAGTTCTGGTTGCGGGGGTTGCACTACCGTTTGTGTGTTGAGCGAATACAATGAGACCAGTCGTACCACAGACAATGAAGCAGCAAAGAACGACAAATAGACTATTAAAAGTGAGCATTAATATCTCCCTCGAAACGAACAACATGATTGGGGAATCAAACAAACTAAATCTTAGTCAGTGGCGATGACATGGCGCAAGCGGGACCGTCGTAGCTTGAATCAGCGCACTTGCTCATACATTATCTAAGTTAAAGGCACTGATGCAGTTTTGGATTCGTCGCCGGATTACTTAGTGGCATGAAGTCAGTACCACCTCGCGGTAGCGGGTGGGTCTTAGATTCGGTGCTTGGCAGCGGAAATCTAGCATTGACGTGTGAAAATGATTTAAGTGCGCAGAACCCACCCGCTACCGCGAGGTGGTACTGACCTCATGTCACTGCGACGAGAGATATTGAACAGTCTCGGATTTTCCCTAATGGCAAACGTTCACCAGCGGCTTCCGGAAAATGTTCCCGGTGATTTTTATGTAGATGCAACCTGCATCGATTGCGATACCTGTAGCCAATTGGCGCCGACAGTCTTTCGCGATCACGGTGAGCAGTGCAGCGTCTATCGGCAGCCGCAAACAGAAGCAGAGACGCGCCTGTCGCTGATGGCGCTGGTGGCTTGTCCGACTGGTTCAATCGGCACGACGGTAAAGCATGACGCGCACATTGGCATCGATGCCTTCCCTTCTTTGATTGCCGGCAACGTCTATTTTTGTGGCTTCACTTCCGAAGCCAGCTTTGGCGGCTGGAGTTATTTGATCGTGCGGCCCGCGAACGAAGGTGGGAATGTTTTGATTGATTCGCCGCGCTTTGCCACGCAACTCGTGAAGCGCATCGAGCGAATGGGTGGCGTCAGTCAGATGCTATTAACGCATCGCGATGATGTTGCTGATCACGCACTGTTCCGCAAAAAGTTTGGCTGTGAACGCGTGATGCATGCAGACGACGGCGCGCGCCGGCTTGGTGTCGAGAAGGTGCTCGAAGGCGAAGCGGAAATCTCAATCGATCGCCATATCGTCGCCATCCCGACCCCGGGCCACACGCGCGGCCACGTGGTTTTTCTTTACAAACAAAAATTCATGTTCACTGGCGATCATCTCGCGTGGTCTCGGGCGCGCCAGACGTTGACGGCGTTTCCGAGTGTTGCCTGGTATTCATGGAGCGAACAAACGCGCTCGATGGCGAAGCTGGCAAATTACGATTTTGCGTGGGTCTTGCCCGGCCACGGCGACCTGCATCACGACAGCGCGGCAAACATGCGCTATCATCTCCGGTCTTGTATTGAGTGGATGCAAACGCGTTCGTAGACTTGGTAAAGCAAACTGTTAGTTTGCGATGATTGAATGGTATTCAACGGCCCCGCAAACTAACAGTTTGCGTTACATAAAATGAGGTAAAAATGGACAGAAACCAAAAGATTGCGATTGGCTGCGGTGCTGCGGGATGTTTGGGTTTGCTCGCGATCGTGGTTGTTTGCGTGGTGCTGGTAATGACCGGATATGTCACCATGCCCGGCCGCGGCTCACGCGCCAATGAGAATTTCAATGCGAACACAAATTCGAATTCGAATTCCAACTCGAATGCGAACGAGAATACAAACAGCAATTCCTCAAATTCGTCGTCGTCACTCTCGGATGATGATAAGCACAAACTGTTTCAGGCTGCCGGCATGACCAGAGACAACGAGCTAATTCAAAAAGTTTTGCACAAGCTTGGGTTTTTGACGGCGGACAATACTGTTTCCGACGACTATGCGCCATTCGTAAAAGGCCACATGGATTGGGCCAAGCAAAATTACCGTTTTATCCAATCCGTGATGACCCCCGAAAAAGCGCGCGCTTATGTCGACGCACATATCAATGACTAACTGCGTGGTCAGTAGTCGGTGGTCAGTTGTTCGTAGTGGGCCGGGTTTCCCGCTCTCATCATCGAAATACTGCTTGCTACTACTACTGACAACTGACAACTGACAACTAACTTCTTCCATGGATCCTTCGCGCATCCGCAACTTCTCAATCATCGCCCACATCGATCATGGCAAATCGACTCTGGCGGACCGGCTATTGGAGTTGACGGGCGCAGTGACCGGGCGCGACATGTCGGCGCAGATACTCGACGACATGGACCTCGAGCGTGAGCGTGGCATTACGATCAAAGCACACGCGGTCAGGCTCGACTACAAAGCGCGGGACGGCCAGTCGTACATCCTGAATCTGATTGACACGCCGGGCCACGTCGATTTCTCTTACGAAGTTTCGCGTTCACTGTCTGCTTGTGAAGGCGCCTTGTTGATTGTTGACGCTTCGCAAGGCGTCGAGGCGCAGACGCTTGCGAACACCTACCTTGCCATCGAAAACAATCTCGAACTGATTCCGGTCATCAACAAGATCGATCTGCCGGGCGCTGAGCCGGAAAAAGCCATCGAACAGATCGAACACTTCATTGGACTGGAAACTCACAACGCGATTCTCACCAGCGCAAAAACAGGCGAAGGCGTCGCCGAAGTTTTGGAAGCAATTGTACGTGAAGTACCGCCGCCAAAAGGCGACGCGAAGGCGCCGTTGAAAGCGTTGATATTTGATTCCTGGTACGACTCGTATCGCGGCGTGATCGTTCTTTTCCGCGTTATCGATGGCGTGATTCGGCCGGGAATGAAAATTCGTTTTTTCAATGCCGGTCGCGATTACCAGGTGGAAACGTTGGGAGTGAACCGGCCGCGGCCAACGCCGATTGATGAACTGGCTGCCGGCGAAGTTGGCTTTCTCACCGCGTCGATCAAGGCAGTGGCGGATGTGCAAATAGGCGACACCGTGACTGAAGCCGCGCGGCCCACCAAAGAACCGTTTCCCGGTTATCAGGAAATCAAGCCGATGGTTTTCGCGGGACTTTATCCCGTTGATACGAATCAATATGAAGAGTTGCGCGACGCGCTCGACAAACTTCGTTTGAACGACGCGTCGTTTTTCTACGAGCCTGAATCATCGACTGCGTTGGGTTTTGGTTTTCGCTGCGGATTTCTCGGCCTGTTGCACATGGAGATTGTGCAGGAACGTTTGGAGCGCGAGTTCAATCTCGATCTAATCACGACCGCGCCCAGCGTTCGTTACGTAGTGACAACTACCGACGGCCAGGTCACGGAAATTGATTCGCCGGCAAAAATGCCCGAGCCGGGCCGGCTCGCGAAGATTGAAGAGCCGGTCATACGCGCGACCATCTTGACGCCGGATGAACACCTCGGCGGAATCCTGAAGTTGCTCGAGGAAAAGCGTGGCGTGCAAAAAGGCTTTGAGTACATTACTACCAATCGCGTAATGCTAACTTACGAGCTGCCGCTCAATGAGATCGTACTTGATTTTTACGATCGCTTGAAATCAACTTCGCGTGGTTACGCTTCGCTCGATTACACGCTGGCCGGCTATTGGGAAAGCGATCTCGTTAAGCTTGATGTGCTGGTTGCCGGCGAACCGGTCGATGCGCTTTCGCTCGTGCTTCACCGCGACACTGCGCAAGCGAAAGGCCGTCTGCTGGCCGCAAAAATGAAGGAGCTGATTCCGCGCCAGCTTTTTGAGGTGCCCATCCAGGCGGCCATCGGCATGAAGGTCATTGCGCGCGAAACCGTGAAGGCGTTAGGCAAAAATGTGATTGCCAAATGCTATGGCGGCGACATCACGCGCAAACGCAAGCTGCTTGAGAAACAGAAGGAAGGCAAAAAGCGCATGAAGAAAGTCGGCCGCGTCGAGATTCCCCAGGA
>DATNOG010000113.1:0-70775 GCA_035601415.1 Pyrinomonadaceae bacterium
TTCCTCAACTGTGGCAAGAGTGCCCTTAAAAGATACGCCCGCGGCGCGAGCCCTTCAAGCTCGCGCCACCGCTTTGAGACCTTAAACGACTGTGAATACCGCTTGTTCCTCAAATTGAATCGAAACTACATATGCGTTCAATTCATTATTTGCAATCGCTGCATTGGGCCACTGAAACCGAAGTTGCAGAGAAAGCGATGCAGCCGCAGCCGTCGTCAACTTCTACGCTGGCGGTGTACGTGCCCGGCTGAAGACCGTTGAGATCCCAGATCACCACCGAGCCATCGCCCTTTATGCGGCCTCCGGTAGTTACATAAGTATAGAGGACCTGATCGCGGTCCGCGTCCGCCGCTTTGGCGGAGAGTATTACCAACTTACATGCGTCTGGCTGACAAGAGGCTGGCGCGGTACCACCCTCGCAACCCAGAACAATGTTATCCATCGAGGCCTTTAGTTCTACTGTCGGCGGCGTGTTGGGCAAATCGCTGCCTGGCTTGCCGGGTTTCGAAAATGCACGCGTGCAGCGAGTCCCGAAAAAAGGTTCCTCCCCCTTCTTTGGATATTTGAAATGGGTGCAACGCGTACCGGGTGCAGCCTGAACAATCGTGTTGCTTTCGCTCTTTGAGTTGTTGTCGGCTTTACTCTTGCGAATGCCGGCCGCGCTGAGAGTTACGAGAATGAGACAAACAACGAACAATGAAATGAAAAGTTTACGCAATTGAAGAAGCTCCTTGTGGTTTAGGGCTTTTGATTCGTGATAACAATTTGACTTGAAGCAGACGCCCTTGCTTAGGCGCGGGCTACTGTCCCAAGACCTTCATCCCAGGTTCGCAATAGTTTGGTCCAGTTGTGCGTTGCGCTGCGCGATGTCAGCAATACGTGCGTGTACTTCTTCAACCTTTTCGGTCGGCGCGCGTTCGGCAAACTGTGGATTGGCAAGTTGTGCTGCAAGCTTTACCGACTCAGCTGACAACTTCTCTTTTTCCTTGGTGAGCCGTTGCCGCTCCTGGTCAAAATCTATCAAACCTGCAAGCGGGACTGCGACTTCCGCGCCGCCAATCAAAACGGCCCGCGCAGAAGCGCGCGGCGCTTCGAGCTTTTCATTGATTGACACTTCAGCGGCGCGCGCCAGCCGGCTGATCTGCGCTGTGTTTGCGGTGAACACTGCACGAAGTTTTTCATCCGGTGAGCCGATCAGCAGTGTCACGCGCTCGCCCGGCTTGATATTCATTTCCGAACGAATATTTCGCACGCGCGTGATGAGGTCGATGACCGCCTGCATTTCCCATTCGGCATTTTCATCAATCAATTCCGACTGTCCCTCGGGATAAGCAGCCAGCATGATCGACGGTGCTGCGCCCTCATATGCCGGGTGTAACAGTGCGCAGTTCACGCCGGGGAGTTTTTGCCAGAGATCCTCGGTAATGTAAGGCATGAACGGGTGCAACAAGCGCAGCGATTGTTCCAGGACTGTCAGCAAACGAGTACGCGCTTCAACGCGACCGGGCGTTGCATCTTCCGCGGTGATATCGCCTTTTGTTAATTCAATATACCAGTCACAAAAATCGTCCCAAAAGAAGTGATAAAGCGTTTGCACCGCTTCGTGAAATTCATAGCCAGAGAGCGCTTTACGCATCTCGCGCGCGACTTTGTTGAGTCGCGAAACGATCCAGCGATCATGCAATGCCGATGCAGGACTAACGTTCAATGTGCCAGGGTCGATGGTTGCGCCTTCAGAGTTCAGCAGACAAAACCTTGCGGCATTCCAGATCTTATTGGCGAAGTTGCGGTAGCTTTCGACTTGCTTTTCGCTCCAACGAATGTCCGTGCTGCCAACCGAAGCGAGTTTCAAGCGCGTTGCATCCACGCCGTACTTGTCGAACACTTCCAATGGATCGACGCCGTTCATTTTCGTTTTCGACATGCGCTGCCCGTGGGCGTCGAGGATTGTGCCGGTAACAAAGACGTCCGCAAACGGCACAGCGTCCATAAACTTCAAACCCATCATTACCATGCGTGAAACCCAAAGAAAAATGATGTCGCGCGCCGTCACCAGTACCGAGGTCGGATAAAACGTCGCCAGATCTTTTGTCTCTTCCGGCCAGCCTAATGTCGAAAACGGCCAAAGCTGCGAGGAAAACCACGTGTCGAGCACATCCGGATCCTGGGTCAGTTCCTCCGTGCCCGCTTTCTGACGCGCTTCTTCTTCCGAACGGGCGACTACGACCGTGCCGTCGGCCGTGTACCACGCCGGAATTTGATGACCCCACCACAACTGGCGCGAGATGGTCCAGTCGCGCAGGTTTTCAAGCCAGTTGGAATAAACTTTTTCGTAAGGAACTTCCGGCACGAATTGTGGCGACTTGTCCTGCTGCAACGATTCCAGTGCGTGGTCGCGCAGCTTGTCCATAGCCATAAACCACTGCGTCGAGATTAATGGCTCAATGACAGTCTTGCATCGTTCGCATTTCGAGATCGCGAATTCATAGTCAACCACTTTCTCGAGCAAGCCGAGCTCTTCAAACTTCTCTACAACTGCGGCGCGCGCTTTGTAACGATCTAGACCGATAAAACCCTCGCCGGCGGCATCTGTCATCATCGCCTGGCTATCAATCACCACGACCTGTGGCAATGAATGCCGCTGACCCATCTCATAGTCGTTGGCGTCATGCGCGGGTGTCACCTTCACTGCTCCGGTGCCAAACTCAGGCTCGACAAACTCATCCGCGATGACCGGAATTTCGCGCGTGGTGAGTGGCAACAAGAGAGTCTCGCCAACCAACGCCCGATAGCGTTCATCGTTTGGATTGACGGCCACCGCCGTGTCGCCGAGCATCGTCTCCGGTCGTGTAGTCGCTACTGTCACGTGCCCCTTGCCACTCTTCAGCGGGTAACGCAGGTAATAGAGCTTGCCGTTTTGGGAGACTTTTTCCACTTCCAGGTCTGACAGCACTGTCTGATCATTCGGACACCAGTTAACGATGCGATTCCCGCGATAGATCATTCCGTCGTCATAGAGACGAACGAAAACTTCGCGCACGGCCCGGTTTAGGTCCGCGTCCATAGTAAACCTTTCGCGCGACCAATCGACTGACGCGCCCTCGCGTCGCATCTGTTTGGTGATTTGTCCACCCGATTCCTGTTTCCACTGCCACACACGCTCGACAAACTTCTCGCGGCCTATGTCCTGCCGTGACAATCCCTCTTTTTTCAATTCGCGCGTGACCACCATCTGAGTGGAGATGCCGGCATGGTCCATCCCCGGCAGCCATAACGTGCGATAGCCGCACATGCGTTTGTACCGCGTGAGAACATCCATCATCGTGTGCTGCAACGCGTGGCCCATGTGCAGCGAGCCGGTCACGTTTGGCGGCGGAATCACGATTGAAAAGACGGGCGCGCGCGGGTCGCGGTTAATCTCAGGCGCAAAAAACCCTTCGCGCTCCCAACGCTCGTAGTGATTTTGTTCAGCCTGTTTGGGATCGTAAGTTTTCGGAATTTCCATTGATTAGTTAGTCTGTAGTCAGTTGCATGTAGTTAGTTGCAAAAGACGCATTGTAATCCACAGTGCAGACTTTTTCATGTGGCGCGTACGCTAATACCCGTTCATTTGACTACCTACTCTATAGCAAGATCGTATATCCCTTAATTGGAGCGACATGAAGTCAGTACTACCTCGCGGTAGCGGGTGGTTTTGTTCTCTATAGACTGGCAATTCACGGGCTGAAGCTGGCAATCGATCACCCACCGCTACCGCGAGGTGGTACTGACTTCATACCCCCACGGGCATTCGATAGATAACCAAAGAAAAAGCAGGCGGCCTTTTCGGGCAGCGCCTGCTTCATTAATTAGCGAGGGACGCGGTTAAGAATTCTTCTCTTCAAGTTGCCGCTTGATCATCAGCTCCGCAAGCTGCGGCACAACTTCCCAGGCGATTTCCTGCACAACTTTTTCGGAAAGCTGTTCAACGGCACGCCGCGCGATTGCGTCAATCAGTTGCGGCGACAATTCGCCGGATGCATTAACTGATCGAGTACTGGTTTCGCTAGCTGCCGCTTGCGTGTTCTCCACCTTGAGCGCTTGCTCGGGTTCAACAGCCGCCGCCTGCTCGACCGGCGCTTCCATAATGCGCGGAAACTCCTGCGTGCGCGCCATCTGGTCCAGCGTAGGAGTTGAACGCATCGAGCCTACGCTACCGCTATCGCGCTTGCGACGCATGAATGACGGCGCTGAATACGCGGCCACAGCGGGCGAAGGCTCAGCGGGTTCGTCGAGGTCTAAATCCAAAACAAAGTCGTCTGCGATACTGGCCCCGGCAATTTTCACGTCACTGAGATCAAGCAATACGTCAGCCGCACTGTCGTCAGTTTGTGAAGCCCCGTGCAACTCGGGACGTTTGCTTTCTATTGTTGGATCAATATCAAGCGGTTTCGCCTTTTGCGCTTCCTGCTTTGCCGCGTAGTAGGCAACGACTTCAGCCTGCTCATCCGGAAGCGGGAGCGTATCGGCAGTCGTGATTTGCAGTTCTTCTTCCGTCAGTTTTTCCGGTTCAGGCGGCTCGCGGTGGTGCGGCAGTTCCGCTGTCGGAATCCGTTCCTCTGCCGCGCGGCCGGAAACGAGCACGCCAACTTTATCGATAAGCTTGCGGATTGATTGAAAAGGCTTCGTCAAGGTATCGTCCGCGCCCACCCGGCGCGCCTCCGCTTCGTCGAACGGCTCAAACGAGCCTACCAAAAGGATAACAGGAATATGCTTCAGCCGGTCATTTTGTTTTATGTGCTCGCAAACTTCGTAACCGCCCATCTGCGGCATGAAGACATCGGCGAGCACAATATCCGGCGCAAACTCGTTTAACTTTTCAATCGCCTCGCGGCCATTGTTGACAGTTAATACGGTGACGCCCTCGTCGGCAAAGGTGAGGTCCACAACCTTTTGAATCGTGATTGAATCGTCGGCAAGTAGAAGTTTTTTGCCAGCTAACAAAGCTTGGTAACCTTAGCTGAATTGCGCCACTGGCGGGCTCAAGATTTGAATACAGTTGGCGTCTTGCTGTTTTCGATCTGGCGGCTTAAAAATAGCTGAGCCGCATTTCGAAACTAACACCCGCGCCAATTGCCAGTCAAGAACTTTAGGCTGTTGAATTTGCTATCGGGCAATGGAACCGGTCAACTGGATATCATCGCCGGTCTGGTCTTTACCGTCGGGTCCCAATGAATGAAGCGCGAAGCGATCGCGCTGGCCGTCGTATTTGTAAGGGTGATTCCAGGGATCGACGCGAATGATTTTGGAAAGATACCGCGGATTTAGGTGATCGATTAGGACCGCCTGGCTATCGGAAACTACATAGAAGCCTCGTTCCCGGCGATAACGCTCGAGCGCCTGGGCCATCGTTTCCATCTCGCTGCGCGCTTGCGATCGCTTCTTTTCGTTCAGCGCGTCCATTAGTGGTTGCAGCTTTACCCACTCGCGATTTCCAGTGCGCAACTCAGACACGTGCCAACCCTTGCCCTCATTCACTAAACGCGCGGTCACTCTAATCCAGGCAACCACCACCGCGGATGCCCGCGAAGCAAGCGGCACAGGCATTGGATCGACTTCCTGGATGCGCACTGCGTCCGACGGCACATCGATGCCGGTCAAAACTCCAACCAGGCAGCGCGCGCGTTTTGCGCTCGGGTTGAGCGCAGCAGAGCCCTTGAGCGGAGGATCCGGCGCATTGCATTCGTCCGTCGCGAGATCTGCCCGGGCCGCATCAGCAATGACGTCGATTGCCTCCCAGCGATCCTGCGCGGTCTGTATTTCGGCGATGCGCCAACGACCACGCTCATCCTGCTCAAACTTGAAAACATTGCGAATGTCGGCCGTGACTTCCGCGGGCGGGCCGGGGGTAATTGCCTTCACGCGCACCGCGCCGTTGGTCAACTCGAATCCAGGCATGCGAGTGATGGCTTTGCGCGCCTGTTTGGAACTCAACTCAGCGCGCGCGTCAGCTGCTGCGAGCGTTACAACGCAGCACGCGAGCAGCGGAAGCAAACTGAATGTCCGACTTTTCGATAAGCGAATTGTCATTTGAAAGGTTTAGCTTTCGGCTTTGCTGATCAGCATCTGCAGCATGATGTGCAATTGCGCAGTTGTAAAAGGCTTGGGCAAAAAGACCACTGCTCCCGCAGCGAAACTATCAGACGACAACTTGGGATCCTGTTCCGCAGTCATCATCATCACCGGAATGCGCATCAGACGCTTCTCAGTTTTCATGAAACGAACCAGCTCGGGTCCGGAAATGTGAGGCATGACAACGTCGAGGATTGCCGCCGTAAAATCCTGATCGGTTTGCAGTATCTTATAGGCCTCGCGCCCGTCGCGTGCGCTAACGACGCCGAAATTTTCCTTCTCCAGAATCGCCGTCACCAGACGCAGGATCGCCGGATCGTCATCAGCCACGAGGATGCGTCGTCGGTTTTCACTCATGCTTGAGTTGTTTGAGTCTTTGTTTGTCATTTCTTATTTAAACTTCCACCGCGCGGCTGCTTTCTCCAGCTTGCAGGGAAAGTTCCGCCGCCAGCTTGATCGCCGCAACCATGCTTGAGTGTTCTGCAATTCCCTTGCCCGCAATGTCGAATGCCGTACCGTGATCGACTGAGGTGCGAATGAACGGCAACCCCAGAGTAACATTCACCGCCTCGCCAAAGGAAAGACATTTTACCGGGATCATCGCCTGGTCGTGATAACAAGCTATTACCGCATCAAACTCACCACGCGAAGCCCGCAAAAATACTGTGTCCGCCGAGAACGGCCCGGCAACATTCATCTCGTCAACACCGTGACACTCTTCGATAGCCGGCATAATTTCTGAAGCCTCTTCGACGCCGAATAATCCGCCTTCCGCGCCATGAGGGTTGAGCGCAGCAACAGCCAGCCGCGGCCGTTCGATACCCCAACGTCTCAGCTCGCGATGAGCCAGGCGAATAGTGCGCACCATGCGATCGCGCTGCACGAGTCTGATCGCTTCTGAAAGGGGCACGTGTGTCGAGATCAAAACCACGCGCAGATTTTCGGCCACAAAAGCCATCGCGTATTCCTCGCTGCCGGTCAGGTGCGCGAGAAATTCCGTGTGACCGGGGAAACTGTAACCAGCGAGAAAAAGCGCGCGCTTGTTTATCGGCGCTGTGGCTATCGCATCGACGCTGCCGGCGGCGCAGAGCTCAACGGCGGATTCTATATAACCTGCTGCCGCGCGGCCCGCGGCGCCGGATTCAATGCCGGGCTCAATAAAACCACTGATGTTGTCGAGATGATAGATTATCGGCTCGGACAGTCGTTCAGGAATTGGTTCACCTTTACGGATGATGTCATAGCCTGAGCGTAGGTCGAGTGTTCGCGCTGTGTGCGCCAGCAATTGCGCATCGCCGATAATTACGGGGACGCAGCAGCGCATAATCTCTTCCTCTGCAACTGCCTTCAAAACGACTTCCGGACCAATTCCCGACGGGTCACCCATGGTTATGGCGACGCGCGGCAATGACCCGGATGACCTAGGTTTCGGCGCTGGATTATTGGCGAACTGCCTCATTGGTTTGAGACTGAAGCACAATAAGGATGGGGCGGGCTGCCCAGGTGGGCCAATCTCTAACTGGCGACTTGTTCGACGCGCTCGTCCGCTTTGAACATATATTTGATGTTGCGCTTGAGCAATAAGAGGTTTGGCGCGTCTTTACGATTGACCTTTAAGGCGCCGCGATCGTACCACTCAATGGTGCCTTCAATCTCTTCACCGTCGAGCAACACGATAACCATAGGCGTGTGCGCATCGATCTGCTTCTTGTAGTAGAAGAGTTCGGCATTAGTTTCCATCGGCGGTGGAATTCGTTTCCTTACAGCCACCGGCGCGCTGTGTTGAACCGGGCGATGCGACTCGCGGCTGCTTTCTCCGCCGCCTGAGCTCCGCTGAGAACCATTCGAACGCTCTCTGGGCTGAGGCATCTCGCGCGCTTTTCCTTTAACCTCGGCGAGCGTGGTTCTAATAAGTTTGCGATTCACTTGTTCCTACCTCCAAAGATTAAGACGGGTTAATAATTTGATCGCGCGACACATTTGGGCGGGCAACAGCGACGCTGATCCACACTTACTCTCGCAGGCTGCGCCCATTCTAAGGAGAGGGACTTAACTTTTTACCCGTAATGGAAAACCTGCAAGGGAATGACGCGTATGCTACACAAGCCGCACGTAAAAAGCAAAGCGCAAAACCACCGGCTTCTCTGCGAAGTAAAAAGGAAGGCTGGAAGAATCCGCCTTCCTAAGCGTATTGCCGGATAAACTTGTTAATCCGCTTTCTTGCGAATAAAGGTTGGCACGTCGAGGTCGTCAGAATGCCCTTGCATCATTGGCCGCGGCAGGTCGTCTGCAGGTCGTTGCACAAAGCGCGGCGCGGTACCCGGCATCGCTGTCACGCCCGCCGCCGAGGCCACTGCCCCAGCTTCCTGACCAAAACCGGTCGCAATCACCGTAATCTTCATTTCATCGCGCAGGTTCTCGTCGATGACAGCGCCAAAAATAATGTTGGCATCTTCATCAGCCGACTCGCGAATAATCGTGGAGGCGACGTTGACTTCATAAAGCGTCAAGTCAGGTCCACCGGTAATATTAATGAGTACGCCTTTCGCGCCCTGGATAGTGGCTTCCTCAAGCAGCGGCGAAGAGATTGCCTGTTGTGTCGCCTCGATGGCCCTGTTCTCACCGCGCGCGCGACCGGCACCCATCAGCGCCATCCCCATTCCCTGCATGATCGATTTGACGTCCGCGAAATCGAGATTGATCAAACCGGGCACGGTAATCAGATCGCTGATACCTTGCACAGCCTGACGCAGCACATCATCAGCCACACCAAACGAGTCGTGCAACGAAGAGTCTCTTTCGACTGTGTGCAGCAATCGTTCATTGGGAATAGTAATAACCGTGTCCACGCATTCACGCAGCTCACGCAGGCCATGTTCGGCCTGCTGCATGCGGCGACGGCCTTCAAAGTGAAATGGTTTGGTTACTACAGCAACGGTCAGGGCATCAAGCTCAGTCGCAAGTGAAGCAATAATCGGCGCGCCGCCAGTGCCCGTGCCGCCACCCAGCCCGGTCGTCACAAAAACCATGTCGGCGCCTTCGAGCACTTCAATGATCTTGTCCGTGTCTTCGAGAGCTGCTTCCCGGCCTACATGGGGATTCGCGCCCGCGCCGAGCCCCTTGGTCAGCCGGCTGCCAAGCTGGATCTTAATTGGGGCTTTTGATCGTTTCAACGCCTGAAGATCAGTATTGGCAACGAGAAACTCGATTCCCTCGATGCCCGCTTCGATCATGCGGTTGACGGCATTACCGCCGCCGCCGCCGATACCAATCACTTTTATGCGCGCACCAGTGATCGGCGGATCGTCATCAATGAAAATATTAATGCCTCTGTCGAGTTTACGAGCATCCGTTGGCATAGTTATGTCCTCTCTTCCGAAGCGGGAAGGCTTCCATGGTCTTTTTCTGCTATGTTGGGTTGCTCGTGGCATCGGCCTCGATATATAGCGGACTATATCTTGTACGACCGGGGCGAAAGCATACAACAACTTGTCAAATAATACTACTGAAACGATTACGAAATTTCGAGACAAAGTGCGTGAGCTTGCCCGTCGAGCCACGCCGGCTTACGGCGCTCCGCCCCTCGCTTACCTGTGTACGACTTGCTACCAGCGCCAAACCGGTGGCCGCGGCCCACGCCGGACTTTGAACATCCTCAACCAAGCCACCAAATCGATCTCGCTCGGGGAAACCGACGCGAACGGGCGCATCGAAAACTTGTTCGGCGATCTCCGGCATGCCGCTCAAGAGTGCGCCGCCGCCCGTTAGCACCACGCCGCTCGATAGTTGTCTTTCCCAACCGGCGTCTTTGATCTCATCGGCGACATGCATCAAGACTTCTTCGGCGCGCGGCTGCAAGATGTCACACAGGATCTGTCGCGAAAGCTGCCGCGGCGCTCGCCCGCCGACCGAAGGAACATCAACCAACTCACCACGCTGCATCTCGGATAGCGAAGTGCTACAGGCACAGCCAACCGTGCGTTTGATCTTTTCGGCATCGGGAATCGGCGTGCGCAGGCCAAAAGCGATGTCATTAGTGAAATGCGAACCGCCAAGTGGAAATACTGCGGTGTGCTGCACCGCCCCACGCTGGTAGATAATCAAACCAGTCGTTTCCGCGCCGATATCGACCAGGGCTGCGCCAAACTCTTTATCGTCTTCGGTCAACGACGCTTCGGCTGCAGCCAGTTGTTCCAGCACCATGTCTGCAACCATCAAACCGGCGCGGTTAACGGCATTGATAGCGTTCTGCCGGGCCGTCACGGGACTGGTGACGATGTGGACTTTGACAGCGAGGCGCGCGCCGATCATCCCCACCGGATCGTTAATGCCATCCTGATCGTCAACGATGAACTCCTGCGGCAGGCGGTCTACAATTTCGCGCCCGGCGGGTAGTTGAATCGCGCAGGCAGAATCGATCGCCCGGCGCACATCTTCGGGTGTGATTTCGCGATCGCGCCCTGACACTGCCACGATCGCCTGGCCGTTGAAGCCGAGAATGTGCGAACCGGCCAGGTTGATGGTTACTTCTTCCGCTTGTATTCCGCTCATGCGCTCCGCTTCATCAACCGCTCGCTTAATCGCGTCGACCGCCGCTTCCGGATTCACAATCACGCCTTTACGCAGTCCCCGCGCTTCCGCTTCGCCAATACCAACTATCTCGAGCAGTCCGCTCTCGCCAGGTTCGCAAGCAATACACGTCACCCGGCTCGTGCCAATGTCGAGGCCGATAGTGTGTTGTGTTCGCTTGGCCATTCAGCAGTGCTCCTTCACGACAAACTTCGCGATCATTGTTTGCGGCGCGCCGCGGTTTGCGACTTATCTGGTTTCTTATCAGCTTTCTTGGATCGATCACTGCGATCCTTTTTCAATTTGTCCGTCACAGTTCTTTGATTATCGGCATTAGCTTTCGCGCGCGGCGCGGTGACTGAAGCGGCAACCGTTTTCTTATCTTTCGCAGGTTCAACAACCGCCGCTGTAGTTGCAGCAGTTGGCGCTTCCGCGCCGTCCGCTGTTGTATGCGCGCCCGAAGTCAGGCCGACGATCGCTTTACCATTGCCCAGGCTCATGTCGATGTAACTGATCAGCGCGGGGTTGGGAATGTCGTCGTGCGAGTCGAGCACCTTGAATGCGCCTCTCAATCGCTCGGCCTGGTCGCGCGAGCCCAGTCTTACTTCAATCTGCGAGTTGTCACCCGCTAACTGTGCGCGTACGTCACGAATGTCCATCAGGTTAACCTCGCTCACTCGCTCCGATAGTCCGGCCGCGTCCCAATCCCGCTGCAGCTCGAGAAACTTTGCGACTCGCTCACGATTTTCGTTATGTGCGGATTCCGAATCTTCATCACTAAGTCCGCGCAGGAAGAACGCCGGTATTTGGTCCGTGGGCTGCATTTCGCCGAGCAAGGTTGCTTCTTCGTCAACCCAGCGAAAACGCCCAGCCGAGGTTCGCACCACTGCGCGCGGCGTGCGCTCAGTAATTCGCACGCGAATGCGGTCCGGCAGGACGCGCGAAACGATTGCGGTTCTTACCCACGGCAATCGTTCAATGCGTTCGTTGATACCGGTGAGGTCAGCTTGCCAGACACCAGTCTTGTCTACTGACTGCCTGACCAGCGCCTGAATCTCAGCCGGCTGCAAACGGGATGTACCCTGCACTTCAACATTTCGTAATTGAAAAAAACTCGCCGAAGCGGCCGCCCGATAGCCGGCAAAAACGAGAACGCCAATAACAATCGCCAACGCCAGCTTCAGAAACGCAGGAAGGTAACCAAGCAAGACACGCAAGCGCGCGCTGAATGGCTCGCCGCCGCTTTCACGCCGCACGGGCTTCTGTGTCACGGCCCCGGAACGTCGCTGACCGCCGATACCAGAACGGTTGCCAACCTTTTGTGCGATGAGCTGCTCTCTCATGTCGGCTCCTTTTCTTCCGAGACGTCGGTCGTCCGGCTGTCTTTGTTTTCATTGGCGCGCCACAGTTCCACTTCATACTCCAACTCGATGCCATGCTCGCGCTTGACGCGTTCACGCACTTCCTCGGCGAGCGCCAGCGCATCTTCGGCCTTCGCGCCTTCTTCGGTGACGATGAAGTTCGCGTGAACGGGAGAAATGACTGCGCTGCCTTTTCGCACGCCTTTCATGCCCATTTCATCAATCATTTTGCCGGTGCCGACCGTCGCTGCCGGTGGATTTTTGAAGAAGCACCCGGCCGAACGCGAGCCATGTGGCTGCGTTGCCATGCGTCGCGACTTTGCATCTTCCATGCGCGCGCGAATTTTTTCCGGATCGTCGGGCGTCAAATGCAAGGTCGAGCCCAGCAACAACTCGCCTTCTTTGAACGACGTGTGCCGGTAGTTCCATTGCACTTCATTCCCCGGAATCTCAACGACTTTTCCTTCGCGCGCCACGCGCACGGTCTCGGTAACCGTTCCAATCTCGTGTCCGTAGGCGCCGGCGTTCATCCAAAGCGCGCCGCCGACTGTTCCCGGAATTCCCCCCAGACCCTCGATTCCCGAGAGCCCGCGGCGCGAGACATCAATGCACAAACGCGGCAGCGAATAGCCGGCCGGCACCGAAACGCGCTCGCCGTCAAACTCCAGCTCGCCTTTAAGTTCCTTAAGACTCAGGACTACGTAGCGATGATCGCCGTCGTCCGCGAGAATGTTGCTGCCCGAGCCCAGGGCCCGCCAACCAATGCCTGCCTGGTCCATCGCGTAGACCACCGCCGCCGCCTGCGCTTCAGTTTCCGGCGATACTAACCAATCGATTGCTCCGCCCACGCGCAAGCTGGTTAACTCGGCAAAGCGACGGCCACGCTCGGCGCGCACGCCAAGCCGCGCGACAATCTCTTCCAGCGACTGGTCCCGTTGGCGGAATTTGTTTTCGTCGTCTTCAGGCATAACCCAAACCGCAAACTAACAGTTTGCTTTACACACTCTTCGCTTCAGCTCGCTCACGAAGCAGTTCCAGCAATTGATCGCTTACGCGGCTCACAGTTCCAGCGCCCAAGGTCAAAACCAAATCGCCAGGCTGCACATAATCGCGCAAAGTAGTGGCGGCATTCTCAAGCGCGCCGATGTAGCGCACATCTTTGTGGCCAAAGCGTTTGATGGCCGCGGTCAGCGTTTCGGCGGTCGTGCCTTCGATCGGATCTTCGCTCGCCGCATAGATATCCGTAATAAAAAGCGTGTCGGCATTGTTGAAAGAGCGCGCGAACTCTTCCATCAGATCGTGCGTGCGACTGTAGCGATGCGGCTGAAACAGCACCACGATACGCCGGCCGCCGGAGCCTATCTTGGCCGCCGCCAACGTTGCTTTTACTTCAGTGGGATGATGGCCGTAATCGTCTACGATCATTACGCCGTTCATCTCGCCCTTGGATTGAAAACGCCGGCCCGCACCGTTAAATTCCGCAAGCGCTTCAGCGATTTGGGTGAACGGCACATCCAGTTCAAAACCGACGGCGATGGCGGCCAGGGCGTTGTAAACGTTATGGAGACCAGGCACGCGCAAGGCGATATCGCCGACAACATCCGCTCCATGCCAAACCGTGAAGATTGAACCAAAGCTCTGGTCGTAACGAATGTTATGCGCTGAGATATCAGCTTGCGCGCTTAAGCCATAAGTGATGCGCCGGCGCTCAATGTGCGGAATGATCGCCTGCACGTTTGGATCGTCGAGACAAAGAACCGAGGCGCCATAAAAGGGCACACTGTTCACGAATTTCGTAAAGCAGGCGCGCACATCGTCCATGTCGTGGTAGTAGTCCATGTGCTCGCGATCGATATTCGTCACGACTGCTATCGTAGGAATCAGCATGAGGAACGAACGGTCGCTCTCGTCGGCCTCAACCACCATCAGATCGCTTGTGCCCAGATGCGCGTTCGATCCGAAGGCGCCAACCACGCCACCAACCACTATGGTCGGATCCATTCCTGCGTGACCTAAGACAGTTGCGACCATCGACGTTGTAGTTGTTTTTCCGTGCGAGCCGGCAACCGCAACCGTGTGCGGCTTGAGCCGCATTAGTTCCGCGAGCATTTCCGCGCGCGGTATCACCGGGATGGAACGATGCTGGGCTTCGAGAATTTCCGGGTTGTCGTCGCGCACTGCGGTCGAGCGAACGACTACATGCGCGTCGCCGACATTTTCGCCGTTATGACCTTCAGCGAAATCGATTCCCATTTGTTGCAGGCGATCCGTCACGCTCGAACGCTTTGCATCAGAACCCGAGACGCGAAAACCGAGATTGACGAGCACCTCGGCGATACCGGACATGCCGATGCCACCAATGCCGACGAAGTGAACGTGTTGAATGCGACGAAACATTTCTTTTGGTCAGTAGTCAGTTGTTAGTCGTTAATTGCCTACTGCCGTCTTTCCACCATTCCCTCAACCAGATCAACCACCTTGGCAGCCGCGTCGCCAGGCGATAGCTTGCGCGTGGCGTGCTCCATGGCTGTTACCTTTTCCGGCTCGCCGACCAGGGTTGCAATCTCGCTCGCCAATCTTTGCGGCGACAAGTCCTGCTGCAAGATCATCTTCCCTGCTCCCGCCGCTGCCATTGCTTCCGCGTTCTTCCGTTGATGATCGTCGGCGGCGAATGGAAACGGAATCATCAGCGAGGCCTTGCCGGCCGCGATCAACTCTGCGGTCGTAGTCGCGCCCGCGCGACAAATCACTAAATCAATCTCGGCAAAAGCAGCGACCATATTGTCTATGTACTTCCTAACGTCTGCTTGCGCGCTCCAGCTCTCGTTCGCGTACCCTGATAATACCTGCTCATAATCTGCCTCGCCGGTTTGATGGGTAACCCGCAACTTGTTTTTAACTTCACCGAGCAGCGGCAATGCGCCAACCATCGCCTGGTTAATTGCATGCGCGCCCTGCGAGCCCCCAAAAATCAATACTGACAACCGTGAAGGGTCGCGCCGCTTTTCCGGTATCTCAAAGAACTCGCGCCGCACCGGATTGCCGGTAACAAGGCCCTTGCCGCCAAAGAACGGCAGAGCCGCTTCAAAAGAAACTGCTGCCTTATCAATAAAACGTGCCAGCACGCGATTGGTCCAACCCGGCAGCGCATTGGATTCCATTATCAGCGTCGGCAACTTTGTGAACGATGCGGTCAAAAGAACCGGTCCTGAAACATATCCGCCGGCGCCAATAACTACATCGGGACGAAACTCTTTAATCAGCGCCCGTGCCTGCCGCAGACTTTTTGGCAATATCAACAGTCCGCTGGCGCGTGCCGCGACACCAACGTTTTTCAGCCCCGCACTTTCAATCAGCGAAAGTTCCAGTCCCGCTTGTGGAACTAACTTGTTTTCAAGCCCGCGCGCCGTACCAACAAACTTAACTTCCGAGTCGGGATGCCGGCGCATAATTTCCTTCGCGACCGCAATGCCCGGATAAATGTGGCCGCCTGTGCCACCGGCGGCGATCAGTACGCGCATCGCTTTATCCAAAGCGCGATGAAGCCACGCGTCTCGCCGGCGCCACGCGCAGTCTTCGTGGTTCTCTCGCTGCCTCACCGCGCGCGGACTTGATTTGCGACAAACTTACTGAGCCCGTGGCGTGCTGCGAGATGTTTAGCAGAATGCCAACTGCCGCCAGCGTCGGCACCAGCGAAGAGCCACCGTAGGAAATGAACGGCAGCGGAATCCCTTTCGTCGGCACCAGCGACAGCACGACGCTGATGTTGAAAAGTGCCTGGGCCACGATTCCCGTCACCAACCCCAACGACAGCAGCATGCCGAAACGATCTGGCGCCAACAGCGAAGTACGAATGCCACGCCACAAAAACAGCCCGAAGATGAGCAGCACTGTCAGCGTTCCGATAAGTCCAAGTTCTTCGCCGATGACTGCGAAAATAAAGTCAGAATGCGCAAAAGGCAGAAACATCATCTTTTGCTTGCCTTGCGCAAAGCCCAATCCATTTGGTCCACCCGAACCGATCGCGATCAGCGACTGTACTACCTGAAAACCGCTACCCTGCGGGTCGGCCCAGGGATCGAGAAACATGATCATGCGCCGCATGCGAAACGGGACGAAGATTAATAAACCCGCGACACCAAATAATGCCGGGGCCGCGACCATTCCCAAATGCAACAAGCGCGCGCCCGACGTGTAGATTAGAACGCCAAAGATGACTGCCAACATCATCGCTGTTCCCAGATCCGGCTCGGCAACCACCAGCACTGCCAGCAATCCAGTAATGAAAGCGCACGGGACAAAAGTGCGCCAGAACGATTGTTCGTCGCCGGCATGTTTCTCGAGGAAGTACGCCAGAAAGAGTGCCAGAACGAGTTTTGATAATTCCGATGGCTGAATTGAAAACCCTTTGAACTTGATCCAGCGGTGCGCGCCGTTAACTCTTCCAAACGCAAAGACAGCCAGCAGCATCAGCACCGTCAATAAAAGCAGGCCGTAAACAATGCGCCGATCGCGCAGCCGGTTGTAATCAAACTGCATGGCGGCGAGCATCACCACGAACCCGATGGACGTCCAGATGGCTTGCTTGATCACGTAATAATATTGATTGCCGTTTTCGCGTTGGGCAATCACCGCCGAGGCGCTGTAAACCATGACCACGCCAAACAGCGCCAATCCTATGGTCGCCGCAAAAAGCCATTTGTCTGGATAAAGCTTCTTTGCCATGAACTAATTTTCGATTGCCGATTGCCGATTGCCGATTGCCGCGGCTAGCCGACCTACTTCTTCTTTAAAGACGCGGCCGCGATGTTCAAAACTATCGAACATGTCGAAACTCGCGCACGCCGGCGCCAGCAAAACGATGTCGCCCGGCTGCGCTGCCTCGAACGAAAGCGTGACTGCATCTTTCATGTCGCCGGCAAACTCAGTCGTTGCAAATTCTCCCAGCTCGCCGGCGATTGTTTGCGCATCCTCGCCAATCAGTACCAGCTTGCGCACCTTTTCCTGAATCAGCGGAGCTAGCGGAAGATAGGGCGCCTTCTTTCCACGTCCGCCCAGGATCAAAATTATCTTTCCCGACTGGTCGGCGAAAGCCTCCAGCGCCTTCAGCGTCGCGTCGACGCTCGTCGCTTTTGAGTCGTTATAAAACTGAACCGCATTCAATTCAGTAACAAACTCAAGGCGATGTTCGACTGGCTCAAAATTCTTCAACGTTTCGCGCATCGAATCAGGCGGCGCGCCGCAGGCCAGGCCCGCTGCTAACGCAGCCAGCACATTCTCAACATTGTGCAGGCCACGCAGTTTCATTTCATCGCGTTGCAGCAAAACCCTTTCGCCATCTTTCATGCGCGAAACGATCTCGCTGCCGCGCAGGAACAAACCTTCAGCGAGTTCCTGTTTGACGCTGAACCTGGCCACATGTGCACGCAGACTGTTTGCCCAACCCGAAACGATCTCGTCGTCTGCATTTAGAATTGCCAGATCGCCCGCATCCTGGTTCATAAAAATCCGGTGCTTGGCGCCGGCGTAGTCAGTCAATGATTCGTAACGATCCATGTGATTCGGCGTAACGTTTAAGACAGCGGCAACGGCCGGATGAAAATCCTTAATCGTCTCCAACTGAAAACTTGATAGCTCGGCGACTGTCCAGCCATCTTCGCGAGAACTCTCAACCAGCGAAATCAGGGGCGTGCCAATGTTGCCACCTACTTGCGTTGGCACACCGGCGTTTTTCAAAAATTCTCCAACGAGCGTCGTGGTCGTTGTTTTGCCATTCGAGCCCGTTATCGCCACGATGCGCCCATGCAAAAATCGCGATGCCAGCTCAACCTCTCCAACCACTTCCGCGCCGGCCCGTTTGGCATAGCGAATGGGAATGGATTTCGTTGGCAGGCCCGGACTGACAACCACCAATTCGATCTGGTCCAACAACCAACTTGGCGCCTCGCCCGGCAACAAGCCCACTCCATCGTCCTTTAGTGCCAGCGCCTCGGCGTTCCACTTTTCCAGCGGCTTCGAATCGTTGAGCGCGACCGTTGCACCGCGCTTTGCCAAAAACTTCGCGCAAGCAATTCCACTGCGCGCCGCTCCCATCACCAAAACTTTCTTGCCGTTGACGTTCATACAGTGAGCGGTGAGCGGTGAGCGGTGAGCAGTAAGATCGGCGAAAGGTCTGCTCTATTCCCAAAGTCACTTGTTACCAAACTCATTCGGTCTGCGCCCCACTCATCCCTGCCTAAAAATTGCTCTGACCCTGCTTACCGCTCACCGCTTACTGCTTACCGCTTACCGCTCACTGCTCACTTCACCGCAGCTTCAGCGTCGACAGACTCAACAGTGCAAACAGGATCGCCAGAATCAAAAAGCGAAAGACGATCTTCGACTCCTTCCAATCCTGCATTTCAAAGTGGTGATGAAGCGGCGTCATCTTAAACATGCGCCGCCCGGTGCCCGTCGTGCGTTTAGTCATCTTGAAAACGCCGACTTGCAACACCACTGAAAGCGCTTCAATCACAAAGACACCGCCCACCATCAACAGCATGAACTCCTGTTTGGTCAGCACGGCAACAGTGCCAATGGCCCCGCCAATAGCCAGACTGCCGACGTCGCCCATGAAGACTTCGGCCGGCGGCGCGTTGTACCAAAGAAAGCCCAAACTCGCGCCCGCCATTGCGCCGCAAAATACTGTCAACTCGGCTGCCTCAGGCCGGTGCGTCAATTCCAGATAACGGGCCCAGCGCGCGTCGCTGGCGAGATAAGTAAAGCCCGTCAGCGCCGTCATCGCGATGAAGGTCACGCTGATGGCCAAACCATCGAGGCCGTCTGTCAGGTTCACTGCGTTTGATGAGCCCAACAGAACGACAATGATCAGCACCAGGTAAACATAAGGACCGATAAAGCTCTTCCCGTTTGGATCGGCCGTCGCTTTCAGAAACGGTATGCTGACGTTCCAAGAATAGTCGCTCGCAAAATATTTCGTCAGAATAAAAAGAACGATCCAAACGCCGACCGCCACCAGCAATTGACCGAGCAGCTTCTGCCTGCCGGTCAAACCGAGACTGCGCTGTTTCGACATCTTGTAGTAATCGTCGGCAAAACCGATGGCGCCAAACAACAACATCGCAATTACCACCGTCCACACGTAAACACTTGAGAGTCGCGCCCAAAGCAAAGTCGAAACAATTACCGAACCGACAATCAGCACGCCGCCCATCGTGGGCGTGCCGCGCTTGGCCATATGACCCTGTGGCCCTTCTTCGCGAATCTGTTGTCCGATATTCCATTTTCGTAAACCTTCGATTAGCTTGCCGCCAAACAACAACGACAGCAGCAGCGCGGTGATCGAGGCGTAAGCTGTGCGAAAAGTAACGTACTGAAAAACATTGAGCGCCTTGACGAGATACCAATCCTTATCCTTGAAGTGGTTATAAAAGAGTTCGTATAGAACGTAATAGATCATCTGTTTTCGTCTCGGACCACCGAGTCATTCGTTTACCACTAGAGGCTACTGCCCACTTTCCTTGTCCGCCCCCGTAAGCGGAAATCGATCTCGAATAGCGCTAACTATTTTCTCGGTTGCAACTCCGCGAGAGCCTTTGATCAAAACCAGGTCGCCTTCCCTGATCTCGGCAACGATGGCGCGCGCAGCTTCATTTGAATCTGAAAAGAAGCGCGTCTCGTTGAGTCCGGCTTCGTTTGCGCCGGCGATAATTTCAGCGGCGAGTCCGCGAACTCCCCAGAGAACGTTAATGCCCGCTCGTGCAATTTCGGTGCCGGTTTCGCGATGCAGTGCCTTCTCGTTGGCTCCGAGTTCCAGCATTTCACCGGCAATTACAATGCGTCGCAACGATTGAGTTCCGCCTTCAGTTATCGTACCCACCATGTTAACCAGAGAGCGCGGGTTCGAATTATACGAGTCGTCAACAACCCGGAACCCCGCCGCAAAATCGAGCACCTCGCCGCGCATGCGTGGCGGCTTCGCGCTGCTCAATGCCCCTGCAATCTGCTGAGGCGTAACCTCAAAAGAGGTTGCGACTGCCGCCGCTGCCAGTGCGTTCATCAGATTATGCCTGCCACTCATTCGCAGCATGGCGGGCGCCTCACCCAGCGGCGTTTGCAAGCGAAAACTAATCCTTCCCAGGTGATTAGCGTTGATCTCTTTCGCAGTGACGTCCGCGTTATTTTCGATACCAAACGTTATCGCGCGGCCCGGATGTTTTTCGCGCATGCGCATGACGAGTAAGTCATCCGCATTTAAGACCGAGACTCCTTCAGGCTTTAGGCCTTCAATCAGTTCCGCCTTTGCCGCAGCAATGTTTTCGATGGTCCCGAGGTATTCAAGATGAACCGGCGCGACCATCAACTCGACTGCTACGTCCGGCGGCGTAATCTCGCACAACCTTCGAATCTCATGCGTCGGTGACGACATTCCCATTTCGAGTACTGCCACATCAAACTGTTCCGGCGCGCGGCCTTCGCTGACCATTTGCAAGACTGACAGCGGCAAGCCAAGACCGTTGTTGTAATTCTTCTCGCTCTTCAAAACGCGCCGCCCGCTGCTGCTCAAAAGATGAGCCGTCAACTCCTTGGCAGTAGTCTTCCCAGCGCTTCCGGTAATGGCAACGACCGGTTTCCCCCAGTGTTCGTAAACGCGATGGGCCAGCGTCTGCAACGCCGCGATTGCGTCGTCAACCAATAACAGGCGATCTTTCAATCGTTGCAAGTTTTCGTCAGCGCGCACTCGGTCAGCGCGGGCGACGGCCGCAACCGCTCCCTTCGCCAGGGCGTCTTCGATGTATTGATGCGCATCGGCGAACGTGCCGTTAAAGCCGGCGCGGCCGTAGTCTTCCTGCGACAGCGCAAAGAAGAGTTCGCCCGCGCCAACTGATCGCGAGTCAATCGAAAAGTCTTTAATTTCTTTGTCAAATAACTCGGCGTCTGCGCCTGCGGCGTTTGCGCCCATCAAATGCAATGCTTCCCCAACCTTCACGTTATGCCAGCCTCTTGCGTGCGCATGGTCAGCAACATTTCGTGCGTATCGTTGCCTCCATCCAGCGCTGCCGAACTCACACCAGTGCTCGACAACGATTCTCTCATTGGCGACTCATCATCGAGAAATGGCACTTTCGAAGCAAAAGAATCTTCGTCGAATTCGCGGCCAACCGCCGTCTTTGGGAAACGGTCGACGCGCAATCGTTTGCGGCAGGCTGTTACTCTTTCCCTGATTTCGTTCGCGGCAGAGTCGTTCCTCAATGTTCGTTGGGGGATCATTGTCGTTGGCTCCCGTGAAGGTTTAGAAGTTAACTTTCCGGTTTCATAACTGCTTCAATTAGGTCGACCGAAATCGACATAGATCGTTTGCCCTGACTGCAGCTCAATTCCCGGCTCCGGCGTTTGCTTTATTACGCGTCCGTCGCCATGCGCTTCGAGTTGCAAACCAAGTTGCGCACACGCGCGTGCAACATCGCGGACACTGCGACCGCGCAGGTTCGGCATTAACATCGCCTTGCTGGTTGAAACTGCATAAACAACTTCTCCGCTGTTGGCTCGGTTGACAACCTTGGGCAAGGTGGCCGCGCTTGCTTGTTTCTGTCGTTCAATTTCAGTTTGTAATTTCGCGTCTTGACTTGGCGCGACGCGCACACTCGCCACTAACTCGTTCGCGTTCTTAAACTCCGTGTCCGGCATCACGCCCATCTCAGGCAGGATCTGTTCGGCAATTTGTCGAAACACAGGTGCGGCCACATCGCCGCCGTGATGAGACCCGGCCGGCTCGTCAATCACCACGATGATGACTACTGCCGGATTGTTAACGGGCGCGAAGCCGACAAACGATGCAATGTATTTGGTGTTCGAATACCGCTTTGTTTGCGGATCGATCTTTTGGGCCGTTCCCGTTTTGCCGGCGGCTGTGTAGCCATCCAGTTGCGCCTTCGTTGCGGTGCCGTTCAAGGTCACGCCCTCCAACATTCCTCGTAGCGCGCGGGCTGTGTCTTTGCTGATCACTCGATGCTGTTCAGGGTTGGGCCGATAGATGCTAGTGCCCGTTGCAGAGCGAATCTCTCTAATGACATGCGGCGCAACACGCACGCCGTCATTTGCCAAGGCGGAATAAGCAGCCGCCAGCTGCAAAGGTGTCACGCCAACTTCCTGGCCGATGGCAATCGAGCCGATGGATGAAGGCAGCCAGCGACTGACCGGATGAATCATGCCGGCAGTCTCGCCCGGCAATTCAATTCCAGTGCGCGAACCAAAACCAAAGCGAGTGATGTAGTCGTACATCGTCGGGTCGCCCACGCGCAGTCCAAGTTTGATCGCGGCAACATTGCTTGATTTCGCGAGCGCTTCGGTCAGCGTTAGATTTCCGAAGGGATGGTGATCGTGAATCACGCGCTTGGCGACGGTGATCGAACCCATTTGGCAATCGATGTGATCGTCCGGCTTGGCGAGTCCCTTCTCGATAGCGGCAGAGTAAGCGACAATTTTGAAGGTCGAGCCGGGTTCGTAAATATTTTGCAACGCCCAATTAGCACGAGCAGCAGGCGGCGCGGCGCCCACGTTGTTGGGATCAAAAGTAGGAGCGTTTGCCAGCGCCAGGACCTCTCCCGTATGCGGATCCATCACGATTGCGGTTCCTGACTTCGCATGCGACTCAGCAATTGCCGACGTGAGCGCTGCTTCCGCCTGGTACTGAATCGACTGGTCGATCGTCAGCACAATCGTCTGGCCAGGGCGCCCGGGAATTTCCGTGCTCTCGTAAGCGAAACCGCGTGAGTCTTTTTCGATAAACAGTTTGCCCGGCTCGCCAAGAATTTTTTCGTTGAAAGCCTGCTCAATGCCTGCCAGACCGTTGCCATCGAGGCCGACGAAGCCGAGTACATTCGCGGCCAGTGGTCCATTTGGGTAAAAGCGCTTCGGTTCTTTGCGCGTGTGCACGCCAGGCAGTTCCATTGCTTCCAAGGCCTGCGCCCGGTCAGGATCTATGCGACGAGCAATCCAAAGAAAACCGCGACCATTTTTTCTCGCTTCAATGATTTGGCCGGCGAGTTCTTTCTGGTTCAGAGCTAACACCGCAGAAAGTTTGTCTGTGGTGCAATCAATCTCTCCCAGCGTTTGCTCCTCGGTTTCTTTCTTCTCGGTCTTGAACTCGTCGGGCGCGACAAACACTGAGGTCGTATCGATCGTGCGCGCCAGCTCGCGCTCGCGACGATCGAGCAGCGGCCCGCGCTGGGGCGCAGTTTCAATCGCATCCTGCTGTTGCTTGTGTGCTCGCTCGACAAGCCGGTCATGACTTGAAACCTGCAAATAGACAAGTCGCGCACTGATGCCCAGCATCCAGAAAACGACGAACGCCGCGACAAACAGCGTGCGGCGAATCGAAACGTCAGATTGTGCTTCTGATTGAGCCGAAGAGCGCGCCAACATTCCCTGGGTGTCCCCTTTTTACTAACTGATGAGGGAGAACCAACTCGGCCACAATTTGCCCGGCGAGTGGCGAATCGCTAAAGATTACTAGCGCTGAAACGAGGCGGAAGGATTTATCAAAGCCGGCGCGATTGGCAATTGGCTGCTTTTGCCGGCCTTCTGCGTTCGGACCTGGCTGGCCAACAAAGGCTTCATGCCGAGCTCGCGCGCTTCAGATTCAAGTCGGGCCGGAGCGAAGGCCTGCTCCTTCTTCAACATCAGGTGCTGCTGTTCCTCGAGCAGCTTGTCACGCTCGCGACGAAGAGCTTCACTTTTGTAGCCATACTGAATGGCGGTGAAATACTGCTGCGCTGCAAAAACGAAACCACCGGCCAACACCAGTCCACAACAAAGCAATAGCGCCAGACGAGACAGGGCGCGTACATCACGATCGCGGCGAATGTTAGCGTTGCGCTGCTTTGAGGGAACTCTGTTCATTGCGGGGAACTCCGGGTCAATTAGGTTTTTGTTTGCGACCTTCTGAGATCTGGAATTTGAGATCTGAAATCAGAAGCTTGAGAGCCTGAACTTTACTCAGATTTTAAATCTAAACTGCCAGCTTGCGACAAGCTCGCAGCTTGGCGCTGCGGGATCGGGGATTCGCTTCAATTTCAAACTCATCCGGCGTAACCGGACGCTTCGTCAACAACTCGACAGCGCGTCGCGCTCCACAGTTGCAAACACCAGTTCGGTGCTGACACTGGCACTGTCCCGAAAGCCGCCGCAACTCGCGCTTCATGATCCGGTCCTCAAGCGAGTGAAAACTGATGACAACGAATCGGCCGTCGGTTTCTAAAAGATCTACTACTTCTTCAACGAATGGAGCTAAACCTTCCAACTCGCGGTTGACTGCAATGCGTAATGCCTGGAAAGTGCGCGTTGCCGGATGAATGCGCTGGTGCTTTTGTTTGCCGGCCGCGCGGGCCACCAAGTCGGCCAGTTCTTTGGTGGTAGTTATCGGCGTCCCTTGCTCGCGATGCTCAACGATCCACTTGGCGATGCGGCGCGAGTTCCGCTCTTCACCGTATTCAAAGATGATTCGCGCTATTTCTTCTTCCGAGAGTCGCAGCAAAAGTTCGGCGGCCGTGTCTTCTTCGCCGGCTGCGTCCATGCGCATGTCCAGTGGCGCGGCAAAGCGAAAACTGAACCCGCGCGTTTCCGAATCGAACTGCAGCGATGACACGCCAAGATCGGCGAGGACACCCGACGCCTGGTCTTCGCCGCGTTCGCGCATCACGCGACCAACGTCGCGAAAGTCGGCATGCACCGCGTGAAAGCGTTCGCCAAACCGTAGCAGCCGCTGCGTAGCCGCGGCGATTGCTGCGCCGTCACGATCGAATCCGATCACGCGAGTTGTTTCTGAAGTTTCAAGGATCGCTTCGCTGTGTCCACCAAGTCCCACCGTGCAGTCGAGAAAGAGACCTCCTCGTTCAGGCTTGAGGAATTCAATCGTTTCTCGAAGCAGCACGGGGCGATGGGGCGCGCCCATGCCCCCAAAAGGCGCAGCCATCACCACCGCCCCGTGATCTCGTGCAAAGAACTTTCAACCGGTGAAGAGTGATAAGTGAAAGGTGAAGAGTCGAACGTCCGTTGTTTTGTCCGATTACTTTTCACTCTTCACTTTTCACTGCCTTTAGACTCCCAGTTTCGCGATTGCCGCTTCGTCGTCTTCCGTATAAGGATCCGCAAGCAAACGCGCTTTGAAAACATCCAACTCCCAAACTTCGAGATAGGTCAGATAACCCAGCACCGCAACGTCGCCCATTACGCCGGCAGCTTTTCGCAGCAGCGGATGAATCAACAGACGTCCCTGGGCATCGAGCGTCGCCTGCTGTCCGTAGTAGTTCGTCCTATCAAGGAACTTGCGCCGGGCCGGGTCCATCGTCGGCAAGAGCGAAAGTCGTTGCTCTATCGATTCCCACTCCGGCAAGGGGTAAATCCGAACGTTGTCACCCGTAAGACTAGTTATGTAGAATTGGCCGCCGTGCTTCTCGTCGATTAACCGACGAAATGGAGTCGGCACCTTTAGCCGACCCTTGGCATCTACCCGGGCCGTGTAGTTTCCCCGCAGCATAGAGTTGACCGATCAATAGTTTTAGCGGGTGGCCGTTTTAGGAAAAGTTACTAATGATCGGTTCGCTACGAGGTTGGACCCACTTCCGACCACTTTTGACCACCCGACGCTGGATACTACGCTCCATCATTTTGGCTGTCAATACCAATATCCGCGAAAACCTTAAGTTTTCAGGCGCTTGGATCCCGCAAACAAACTTACTGTTCGCCTATCGTTCGTCGGGAGTGGTAAAAGAGCTGAGGTTCCTTCAAGAAAGAATTTACCAACGAGGGATCCCGCCTGTAACTTTTGATCAAGTATCGGTGTCTAATTAAGTGGAAACAAGGTAAGAACTGTGTAAGTTTCCTTGAACTTTCATGTGGATTGAGCGTATATTCTGGGTGAAAATGCTTGACGCGGGAGTGAAAGCCATGTTATCAGAGTTGTGCGCCCTTTCCCGGGTGCCTTTGGTCATCGCCTCTCTCGACTCCCAAACCTCTCTTCCCGTTTCAAATTTCAACAAAGAGGAGTATTGCTATGAGTAGTGCAGCAGCAAGAGGCTTTACGTTTACCATTGACGAAACAACCGAGAGAGTTTTAGATAGTCTGAAATCTCGATTGGGCAAGACTTCAAGAGCTGAGGTTTTGAGAAAAGCTATAGCTCTTTTGGAAGTCGCAACTTCGGCTAAAGATGATGGTAACGATATCGCAATCGTGGACAAAAACGGTGATATCGTTACGAGGATCATGCTCGTGTGACCGATACTTCTAATCAGATAAGTCTAACTGAACGAGAAGGCAAGCTCCGCCTAGATAGTGAACTCAATCTTACGGCTATTGAGGCCAGGCTTCGAATCGAAGAGGGCCGGGTTCGCCTAGAGAGCGGGAGAACAGACATTGCGCTACGCCGACGTATGGCCTATTGGCTGCTTGGTTTGTTCTCAGTAAACACCGCGGGCGCACTTGCTATGATTTTTTTGGTTGGCTTTGGCAAAATGTCCTTATCGGAGAAAGTTATAATTTCGGTTCTAGGAGCAACCGTGGTCGAAGCCGCCGCGATGCTTGTAACAGTGACAAAGTATTTATTCCCCGCCAAGAGCTGAGCAACGACAATTCGTTGAATATACAGATAGGCCCGCGCTGGGCCTTGATGTATATTGGCGCGCCCGTTTTGGGGGAAACGAGCGCGATCCCAAATGAACAATGAATCTTGATTCCGGCGGATTTGTCGGACTTCTCTTCTTTGGCTTGTTGGCGGCAGCCGCAAACCTTGTCGGCGGATTTGTCCTTATCAAGTCGGGGGCGCACCGCTTCGGCGAGCGCTTTCTGAAGTATCTGGTAGCCCTCGGCGCCGGCTTTATGCTGGCTGCTATTTTCCTTGAGATACTGCCTGAGACCATTAGCATTTGGACTTCGAATCTTGGTGGCAAGACAGCAGCGGAAGCCATCATTGGAGCGATGACGCTTCTCCTGGCCGGCTACCTGCTCATTCAACTGTTCGAACACACGATCGCTCCGCACTTTCACTTCGGCGCGGAAACTCATCCGGAATCTTTCATGCGACCTTCGGCAGCATACGCCGCGGTTGGAGGACTTTGGATTCACACATTTTTTGACGGCGTTTCAATCGCCGCAGCATTCCTGGTGAACTTTCGCGTTGGCTTACTGGTGTTCATTGCAATTCTGCTGCACAAGATGCCTGAGGGGTTTACAGTTGCCTCGATCATGCTGGCGTCGGGACGTTCGTCGCGAAAAGCTCTGTGGGCGACAGCTGCGATTGGCGCGGCAACTCTAGCAGGAGTTATCGCGGTGGCATTATTGAATACCAGAGTAGGGGGTGCGGTGGGCTACGCACTTCCCTTCTCGGCTGGCGTCACGTTGTATGTCGCCGCGAGCGATCTGATTCCAGAGGTGAATCGCAAAGAAGAAAGAAACCCAATGGTCTCGATTGTCGTTTTTGTAGGTGTGGCGCTCTTCTACTTGTTGCACCGGGTTATCGAAGGATAGTTTTGGATTTCAATGGTGAAACCGTTGAAGCGCGTACTCGTTATTATTGAACAGGTAGTTTTTATTCATTGAAAAGACTCGACAAAATTTTTGTTAGCGGTCGGAGCGGTTTCAGCCGCGCAATGGGCTGCGTGATCCTTTTGCTGGTATTTCAGCTTGCAGCGCAGGCTCAGCATGGGGAATCCCCTATCCCACTTCCCACGCCTTTTACTCCGATCGTCGACTACGCCAACGTCATCGATGCCGACACCAGGCAAAAGCTGGAATCGATTTACATAAATCTCAAGCAGCGCGCTGATATTGAGTTTGCAGTTGTTACGGTAGACACCACCGGCGATCAGGATATTTTCGATTACTCGTTGGCAGTTGCGCGCGGTTGGGGAATCGGCCCGAAAGGAGGAGAGAAAAACGGCTTTCTACTGCTGGTCGCGATTAAGGATCGGAAATACTTTACGCAGGTCAGCGATCATCTCGAAGGTGATTTGAACGACGGACTAGTAGGTGAGATTCAGCGCACGCGGCTGGTGCCACAATTCAAAAAGGGAAACTACAGCCAGGGCATCTACGATACGGTTCAGACTTACGTGGCTACGTTGGCAGAGAAGCGTGGCTTTAACATCGACGGTATTGATCAGCGCTACGCTTATCGCGAAGCGCCCACCCAGCCTGCAACCAGTTCGGGACCTGGCGGACTCTCAAGTTCATGCTGCACGCTAATCATTATTCTGTTCATTGTGGCACTGGTGTTGTCGTCTTTTCGAAAAGGCGGCAAAGGAGGCGGGGGTTGTCTCAATATGTTTCTGCTGGGCTCGCTGCTCAATAGCGGCAGTCGCGGTGGGTGGGGCGGCTCAAGCAGCGGTTGGGGTGGCGGCGGATTCGGCGGCGGCGGTGGTGGTTTCGGCGGTGGCTTTGGCGGCGGTGGTAGTTTCGGTGGCGGCGGCGCTGGTGGTGGTTGGTAGTAGGACAGACATTCCTGCCTGTCTGTTTTGGAAAACTGCGTTACCACGGATAGACAGTTCAGGAATTCCTGCCTGTCTGTTCTGAACATGATTTTCTGTTAGTATTCGAGACAAAGCGATGACAAAGACAGTGGTCCAGGAAGCGCTAAATGGTCTCATCGGAGATCTGCGCGCCACGCACGGCGATAACCTCGCTTCTGTTGTGCTGTACGGATCGGCGGCCGCCGGCGATCACGTTGAACTGCGTTCGGATTACAACCTGCTGATAACTCTAAATCGCATTACTCCGGAGGATTTGCGTTTGGCCCAGGCGCCGATGAGGGAATGGCAACGGCTCGGTCATCCGCTTCCGGTTTATTTCACTACCGAGGAACTCTCAGACGCCGCTGACGTATTTCCAATAGAGTTTCATCAAATGGCTAAAGCGCGCGTTGTGCTTTACGGGAAAGATCCGTTTGAGTTTGTGAAGTTATCGGATGCGAATCTGCGACATCAAACGGAATATGAACTGCGTAGTAAACTGATTCAGCTTCGCCGCCTGTACATTCCGGCGTCAGTTTCAATTGAGAAGCTATGCGATTTGATGAGCGACAGCCTGGCGAGCTTTGCGGCGTTGTTTCGCGCCGTACTAATGTTGCACGGTGAAGACGCGCCGGTCGCGAAACCTGAATGCGTTCGCGCTACTGCCCGGCGTTTTCGGCTTGACCCGGAACCTTTTGAAAAGATTTTCGCATTTCGCGCCAGCGGTTATTTGCCCCCAACTGAGAAAGAAGCAAACGACATTTTCGGCGCTTACCTGGAACAGATCGATCGCGTCATCCAGGTAGTAGACGAATTCGATCAGGCATGATCAGGAGATTGAAATGACTCAAAGAAGACTTTGGTTACTCGCTCTGGTTATTTTTGTCGCCGCCATCGCTAGCGGTTGCAGCTACAACACGCTCACGACGAAACATGAAAATGTGAAGGGCAAATGGGCGAACGTAGAGACGCAGCTACAGCGTCGCAGCGACTTGCTCAACAACTTGATCGAAACTGCAAAACTCGCGGGCGTGCAGGAGCAGGAAGTATTCGGCAAGATTGCCGAGGCGAGATCAAAATTGCTGAATGCTGCACAGCAGGCGCCTCAGGGCGAAGGCGGCGACAAAAGTCCCGAACAAAAGCAGGCCGTCATCGATGCCGCGAACAGTTTCGGCGGGACCATTGGCCGGCTGCTCGCGTTGCAGGAAAACTATCCGCAGTTAAAGTCGAACGAGAATTTCTTGAAAGCGCAGGACGAGGTCGTGGGAACTGAGAACCGCATCGCCACCGCGCGCAAGGACTACAACGAAGCGGTGCAGGATTACAACACCACGCGCGCGCGCTTTCCCACCGTTATCTCCGCAAAGCTCTTTGGTTTTAAGGAAGAGCCTTATTTCAAAGCTGAGGAAGGCGCGACCACGGTTCCGAAGATTGATTCAAACAGCCTGCGCCCAAATCAAAGTCCGGCACCGACAAAGTAACTCAGCGTTTGCCTAATACACTTGCAAAAAAAGGGCCGCGCGTTAAAAGGCGACCTCTTATCATTGCTTGCAATTACCACAACTCTCCAGGTTGCCAACAACCTTGCCAACAGTCGTCATTGTGTCGCTAAAGCGTCGGCCACATGTTGAGCAAAGAGTCTACTCAACACGGTGTCCTTATAGTCCCAGGGGCCAACGACACTCACAAAAGCGAGGAAGTTCTTTTTCCTAAAAGCTACAGCATCAGAGCCTCTAACATCCCATAAGAATCCGCCATCGCCCAGATCCGGTAAGTCGTCCTTGATGAGGCGAAAGTTTGGTTTTCCCCTGAGGCGGTGGCGTCTTGCTCGCTTTTAAGTCGCTTCCTAAAATCTTTCAAAGCTGCAGCGGCGCTCTCTTCGGTGTCATATTCGTTGACGGCCACTCTGACAATGACATTGCCTGCTTCCCACTGATCGACAATAACGTTCTTGCTCCCCTCGATTGGGGTCACAGAATGGTGGGTCCAACCAGGCATGTTATCGCCGATCTTATCCGTCAAGCTCTGTTTCAACTTATCGAGCTTTTCAGAATTTCTTTGCGCTTGCACTGCTCCGGTGAGCAGTAACATAACCAACAAGCCAATGGAAAGTTTTTTCATGGATCCACCTCAGTCGTCGTCATTCGTAATAACTCTGAAGCCTGGCTCTCGGTCTAGCAGTCTTGCTCAAGAACTTCAAATAGCAATTCCTCGGAATCAACACTCCAGGCGCCTCTTATTGCGAACCGGTGTCGATTGATCAACTTATATGATCCCGGCAGCAGTGGCTCATACCAATCAGTTAGCCTCAGCGCATCTAACTCTTCTGTCGCAGCAGGTTCGAGTATGAATCCCCGTATACTGATGATAGTACCCGGATCTCTTTCCCGCGAGTCAACAAGCTTCGCGGTGTCTCTACGATAAGGAATCAGCTTGCCTTCCTTATATAATTGCGGGCGATTCTGATAATAAGTGTCGAACATCAGCACCCTTATCTCGGAATTTGAATTGTTGGTTACCAGAATTTTGAACAGTGGCTTATTACAGACGCGGTACGGCTCGTGTTTTGGTCCGGGTTGAACGTTAATAGGCACCATCCGCAACCTTACCTCTGAGACATCTTGCGATGATGCTAGCTCGGCTACGTTTTTTTCCTGCAAATTCGGTAACATAAAACTAAGCCCGATCAGACTTAAACTAAGAAAAGAAGTGATTGTCGACATCGTAGTTCTCCAAACTGTGACCTATTAAGGAAGATTAGCTAATTATTTCTGATGCCCTGAATCTCTAAAGGCGTGTTCCTTTCATGTTTCTTAGGACCAATCCGTCAAAAACGATCTCGGTATTCAGTTGAAAGCAGGAACGCGTTTATAATGTTATTGTATTTACCGTCACCTGCGTCCGGGTTTGTGCTATCAAGCACACCGACCCAATAGTTGAACCCGTCCCAGTTATTGTCGGGTGGAGCATTCGGCTCTCTCCGCAAAAATCCATTATAGCAGGCATATACGAATGCCTCGTTATAAGCGTGAGTACCGCGCTGGCCACCAAGCGCGGGGTGCAGTTGTATAAAGTCACCGGAGTAAAAGAAAGCTCTGGCAACATCGACGCGCTTAGTGCCCACGCAGTTCATATCGAAGGCACACTGCGTGATGTTATACCTCCAATAGTTGAGACCACCCTGGTCGGGATCTCGGCGGAGAAAATCCGAGTATAGTTTCGTAACAAAATAGCGGGAGCCATCAATCGAATTGTTAGTAACCGTCGTACCTTCGCAAGTCTGGTAGTTTATGTCATGAACGTTAGTCGAGGTTGACTGTATAGAATTAGTTCCGGTGGCGTTAATGGGCAGTCCGGGCGTACTAGTGAAGTCGCGGCGATAAAGCGATGGGCTAATGTAATAATTGAAGCTAACCTGGCCACCCCAATTCCATGCCAGCCGAGCGTAGGGGTTGCCCGATCCTGAAAGAGCCATAGCTCTTTGAAAAGTCGGGTGTAGTGGATCCCCAATAAAGTAGAACACATAGGTTTCGAAATACTCCGAAACGAAGAAAGCATCGTAGAAATTAGAGCCGAACTCGATGGACTCCCCAGGGGGATCAAAGTTGCCCATAGTAAGGGTAGTGCCCTCGGAGAAGTACCGAACCGGATGACCGGGTTGGTTGACGAGATTGCTATCCAATTGCCAACCTGAATCAAAATTTGATTGGGGACTTCGGTGCGTGAAACATTGCGTATTTCCGCCTGTAATTGGAACGCCATTAATAACGATACTATCGCCGAGCAGGCGCTTGCGAAAAGTATTTATTACTTGCACAAACTTGATCCCGCTTTGTGCCAGGTCCGAAAGATACGGTCCCGAAGGTATTTGTGTTGTGGAGTTCCAGATAATACCGTCGTCTGCGGTGCCGGCCCAACATCCGAGCGTATAAGTCGACCCATTTAAAAATGAACAGCCGGAGTTCCTGTTTGCTTGGTCGGAAGCAACGCTTACAGCAGAGAAACTAGTGAGTAAGGGCAAGACAACAGTTACATCCACAAAGCCGGATGTGCTAGCACCATTTTTTGTATAGGTCACTGTTGCGCGATAAGTTCCTGTTTGATTCCAGCGAACGGCGACCGACGACTGGTTGATTCCGGTCGTGATTGTAGGCGAACCTGTAAACGTCCATGCGTAAGTACCGCCCGCAAAGCCCGACGGAACAGGAGTAGCGTTTAGAGCTACGTCTGCAGCAAGCAGTGCATTTTGCGTCGTCCCATTCAAGTATCCACCGACGCGCGCGCTTGTGATTTTGATATCTGAAGGAATCGTGAAGGTAAAATCGTCGAATCCTATTCCCAAAGGATCATTAATTCCACGAATTACGACTTTGCTAATATCGGTCAATGATCCCAGATTAACACCGACTGTACGAGTGCCATTTCCGTAAACCGGATAGGTGGCGTACAGGGCGCTATTCCTGTAGACATCGAGAATTGAAAATTGGTTAAAAAACGCATCCACTCCAATCATGTAGAACGTCAGGTTGCTGACGGGTTGCGTGAATTCAACAGTAGTTTGTCCGGCATCGTCTGGCTTGGTAACTATGTAATTTGGAGGCGAAGTAGTAGAACACGGACCGCAGTTCTGGTAGGTATGCACAGGATAGAAAGAATTGCCGGAGTAAAACCTTACACCGTACTGACTGAGATATTGATCGGCAACGACGGTGTTGTTCGGTAGCTCATCGAAATTAATTCTCGCAGGCAGAGATACTGAGTCAACTGTGACAAAGCTCTGCGATGAGCCCCAGTTTCCATTGCTTTCAGAAACATACAACGTAACCGTATAGGCACCGTTAGCGTTGTATTGGTGACTCGGGTTTGGACCGCTGCCCCAAGTGTCGTCACCGAAGTCCCAGTAGTATCCGTCGATCCATCCGTCGTCACCAGTCCAGGATCCGCCGCCGTCAAGCGAGATGCTCTGCCCGGTCATGCCCAACGTAAGGTCCACCGGAAACGGCCGTCGGTGATTGGTACGTACCTCCACAATTATCGCAGACACTCTGACCAGCGACGGACGACGTTCCCAAAATAAAATATAAGCCGCAACCAACGATAAGAACTATGATTAAGCGCAAGAGTGAACAACAGTCTGCAAGGCGCATGAGAAACCTTTCGCAGAAGAAAGATTGAGTTTTAGCTAACAGGAGTGAGGCTCTGAGGAGCGGGACTCTTGTTAACGCAATGCAAGGACAACAAAAACCTAATCGATGAGAACGCCCGCACTCTACTCCCAGCAGTAGTAGCTGTCAATGAAAGATTTCTTGTATTTATTCTAGAAAATGCTGAAAGCCTTTGTGTGTGCTTGCCGAGCAGAAGCCGACTGAGTTCGGCAGTAATTAAAAGCCGCGCGAGCTGCACATCGCGCAATGATCGCAGGGTTTGCCGCCCGGCTCGACGCTGCATATTTTTTCTTTTTCGAAAAAGTCTACCAGTTCTGTAACCGTCGCTTCTTCGACGCCGAATTTTTCCTGACTCGGATGTGAATAGGAACTATTGATGCCTGCCAACCAGGGTGAATGGGTTGTGGGTGTCGTTCGCGCGGGGTTCGACAAACTTGCGGTGTTCGACAAACTTAAGTTTGTCGGACTGGTAACCGGACTGTTACCTGGGGGTGAAATCTTCGCTTCTAACTGAGAAATCTTTCTTTGCAGTTCACTGAGCCCGGCGCGCACGGCAGCGAGTTCTGAACTCATTTCGCCGGTTTGTTGTGTACGGATTGACGGCGAACTTTCGGCAGAAACGCGCCGAGCGATTCTTTCCGCTATCTCACGAGCTTGATCTTGTTCCGTGGACATTTCTTTGTAGGACAGGCATTCCTGCCTGTCCAAATCTTCGCTATCAACAACTGGACAGACAGGAATGTCTGTCCTACTACGCCAAGTCGATACGATCGACGACGCCAACGATCGCTGAATCAATAGCAGCCTGTGGCTTGCCGGTCGCGACAGTTGAAGCGCTCCAACCTTCCTGCACTATCAAAACTATATCGCCAACGCCCGAATCAACCGCGTCGAGTGCCAACACAGTATAGGCCGTCTCTTCGCCTTCAGGTGTTATCTGTTGGCAAAGCATTATCCGCGCATTTTCGTAGCGCTGGTTTTTTTGCGAAGCGACAACGTTGCCTAACACTTTGGCTAGAATCATTTCTCTTGGTCCGTTGTCAGTTGTTAGTTGTTAGTTGTTCGGATCGTCTTTAACTGTGCAAAAACAACTAGCAACTGACTACTGACCACTGATTACTGACGACTGACATGCGCATCCGAATCGACGATGCCGATGATTGTGCAGTCTGTGGGCGTATCTTCCCGTTTGAAAGGAAAGCTGGCCTCTTTTCCGCGGCACCAAAAAACCAACTCGCCAACTCCGGCGCCAACGGCATCAATCGCCACCATCGGTTTTCCGTTCGGCTGAAGGTCTTTATTTAAAGTTTGCACGACCAGCAGCTTGCGACCTTCAAGCGATTCATTCTTGATCGTTGCTACTACAGTGCCGATGACGCGTGCCAGTTGCATTGTTCGTGAACTGTGAACCGTGAACAGTAAACTGATAGGTATCCCAGGCACTGCGCAGTCGCTAAAAGCTTGATATGAATCCTGGTTTCCAGTTCCCGTTTTCAGTTCACTGTTCACTGTTCCCGGTTTACTCCGGTTTCGCTATATCCACCGTATCGATCACGCCAACGATGGCCGCGTCGACGGGAGTATCTTTCATGCCTTGCGCCAGGCGTGCGCTCGAGCCCGCGACCACCAGCACGCGTTCATGAAAGCCGGCGCCGACAGTATCGACAGCAACCACATAACCGGTCGTGTCGCTACCATCCACGTTAATCGGACGCACGATCAGCAGTTTCTTGCCCAGCAATCGTTCGTCCTTCTGTGATGAAACTACAGTTCCGAGAATACGCGCGATGATCATGCTTAGCCGCGATTGCCGATTGGAAGCGCATCGTCAACACTGCCGTGTGGACGCGGAATCACATGCACGCTGACCAACTCGCCTACGCGCCGGGCAGCGGCCGCACCGGCATCGGTGGCAGCTTTAACCGCAGCGACGTCACCGCGCACGATTGCGGTAACAAAGCCCGCGCCAATTTTTTCATAGCCGATAAGCGTTACGTTCGCGGCCTTGACCATCGCGTCAGCTGCTTCGATCATGGCGACCAGACCTTTAGTTTCAACCATACCGAGTGCTTCTTGCATTCAGTTGCTCCTTTAACTCGTGAATCGTAAATCGTGAATAGTAGTTGACTGTTAGATTACTCTGTTTCGTCAATTTGAACTAGTTGTACTTCTTAACTACCCCGGTATTCTTTGGATCTAACATCCAAGACATCGTAATCCTTTTCCGTTAGGTTCTAATCTTCCTTTGAACTATTTACGATTTACGATTTACGATTCACGAATGTATTCACCATCTACCAGACATTCCCGCCGCGCGTCTGAGTAAGAGCCAACGCGAGCAATTCCATCAACTCTTCTCTCGTCAACGTAATTTTTCCGGCACCGTTTGCCGGCGTTGAGTTTGGGTAAACAGTGGGGGCCGGACGGTCACCGGTGGGGCATGCCAACTGCGTTTCATGCAGATAACCACAAGCCTGGCAGCGCGCGCCCTCGCCCAGATAACCGGCGGCTTCACGCACGTTGATTAATTTTTCAATAGCGTCGGCCGGCAAATTCTTCGAGCCCCCGAGCATCCTCGCGAGAATCGCAATGCGCGCCGTGTGTTCCAGTGTCTCCAGCCGATCGAACGCTTGCCAAAGATCTGAACCGTAAGCCACCGCGCCGTGGTTCGCCATCAGCAATGCGTTGTGATGTTTCACCAACGGCCGCATTGCTTCGGTTAGTTCGTCGGTTGAAGGCGTACCGTAGGCTGCAAGTGGAACGCAGCCTAGTGTCAGAATAACTTCCGATAGAATCGGCTGATCGATTGGCAAACCTGCGACTGCGAAAGCAGTCCCGTGCGGCGGATGCGCATGACACACAGCTTTAACATCAGGACGTTCCTGATAAATCAACAGGTGCATGGCCAACTCACTCGACGGTTTTCGCTGGGTCAACGCTTTCCCGGACGCATCCGTGATCGCCAGCGAGTCTTCGCTCATGCGGCCCTTGCAGATCATGGTCGGCGTCGCCACGATGCGGCCATCATCGAGGAGCACACTGACGTTGCCGTCTGACGAAACGACGTAACTGCGTTCGTACAGCAACTGGCCAATGCGGCAAATGTCGCGCCTTGCGGTTTGCTCGTCCATAACTAATCTTGTTTCGCTTGAGGCCCGAAGCTCAGAGTCCAAGCTTTAGCTTGCCGTGTCGAGTCCACGCAACCTACAGGTTGTACTCTCAACTACTACAACTCCTGCTCGTTGACTTCGTTCAATTCTTCAAACTGCTGCTTGCGCTGGCGCGTTGTAGTGACTTTAGACTGCGGTCGCGCCAGGAAATAAGACAGAGACTCGAGTGAAGTTGTCAGATCCACCGTCTTCACTTTCACATCAAGGCGCGCGCTGAGCGGCGCCGGCGCGAAATTCAAAATCGCCTTAATGCCCGCTGACATGATTTGGTTGAGAACTTTTTGCGCCACGCGCGCGGGGACCGCGATGACCATTACGTCGATCGATTCCTGCTTGACCACGAGCGGCATCTCTCTTACGTCGTGGATTGCTATCTCGTCTTCACCAACGCGGCGTCCGATTTTCGTTTCGTCGTTATCGAAAATTGCGACTACAGTGAAGTTTGATTTTGAGAACCCCCGATAGTTCGCCAGCGCTGTGCCCAAGCGTCCCGCGCCGACAATGCCAACCCGATGCGGCTTGTCCAATCCGAGAATGTTTGTGATGTATTCGCGCAAATCGGCGACGTAATAGCCAACACCGCGTACACCAAACTCGCCAAAGTAGCCCAAATCCTTCCTGATTTGCGCAGAGTTCAGGTTGAACTGTTCTGCCAGCGCCTGTGACGAGATGGTTTTGATGCCGGCCGCAGCGAGCGTGTTCAGGCAGCGCAGATAAACGCTCAATCGATTCGTAGTCAACTCTGAAATTTTCTCTGATTTCATTTCGAGGGCCTGGCAGTAAGTATAGACCCAATGTGAAATAGTTTCGAGTTTCGAGTTTAGAGTGTCGGGTATCAGGTGTCAGGTGCCAGGTGTCTGTTTGATTCCTGCCTGAACCCGATACCTGACACCTGATACCCGACACCCTGCCTGGAAGCAGCTTGGAACTGTCGCCTCCATCAACTACAATCGCCTTCGTTAACGTCATTGCTCAGTCAGACCTTTCTTCAATGATCGCACATTTGTCGGGCACGCTTCTTTCCAAACAGCCAAACTCGGTGATTCTGGACGTCGCTGGAGTTGGCTATGAAGTAAACATTCCTATCTCCACATTCTATGATCTCGAAGACGCGGGTTCGAATGTGCAGCTTCGCATCTACACCCACGTGCGCGAGGATGCACTGCAACTTTATGGCTTCAAAACCGCGCGTGAACGTGAACTGTTCCTGCGCTTGATCTCAGTCAGCGGCATTGGACCACGGCTGGGTATCACGCTGTTGTCGGGAATGAGCGCAGACGAAATGATTGCCTCGATCAGGACAAACAACCTGGCGCGTTTGACGTTGATTCCCGGCGTGGGACGTAAAACTGCCGAGCGTCTTGTGATGGAGTTGCGCGATAAAGTCGCTTCGCTCTCCTCGGCAGAACTTGAAGAGGAATTGGGCGCGAGAACGGAAACAGGCGCGCCAGTTTTGACTGAAGATTCCATGCACGCCGATGTGCTATCCGCGCTTGTGAACCTGGGCTACCAGCGTAACGCTGCGGAAAAAGCGGTGACTGCTGCAATTGATGAAGGCGGCGATATCTCTGTGGAGTTGATCTTGCGGCGCAGCTTGCGCAAGCTGGCTAAGGTCTAGAAGTTTGGAGTACAACCTTCAGGTTCCTAACTGGTGGGCGTACTCAAGCTAAAGCTTGTACTCTGAGCTGCTGAATACTATGTCAATTGAACAACCAGCACGCGTTCGTGACACGCCACTCAGCGACGATGAACGTCAGTTTGAGCTGACCGTTCGTCCGGCCAAACTTGCTGAATACATCGGGCAGCGACAAGTCAAAGACAATCTGCGCATTTACATGAAGGCGGCGCTCATCAGAAAAGAAGCGCTGGACCACGTGCTGTTAACGGGCCCGCCGGGCCTGGGCAAAACAACTCTCGCCAACATCATCGCCAACGAAATGGGTGCGGAACTGCGCTCGACTGCCGGTCCGGCAATTGAAAAAGCCGGAGACATCGCTGCCCTGCTGACAAATCTCCAGGAAGGCGACGTACTCTTCATCGACGAGATCCATCGCTTGCTGCCGGCGCTCGAGGAAAAACTTTATCCGGCAATGGAAGACTATCAACTCGATTTGTTGATTGGTCAGGGCGCGGGCGCGCGTTCGATAAAACTCGAGTTGCCAAAATTCACATTAGTAGGCGCTACCACGCGCGCCGGTTTACTTACGGCGCCGCTGCGCGGCCGTTTTGGCATTGTCTTTCATCTGGATTTCTATCCCCATGAAGATCTGGAAATCATTTGCAGACGATCAGCGCAGATTTTGGGAGTGGAAATCGACGAAGACGGCGCGCGCGAGATTGCACGGCGCTCGCGCGGCACGCCGCGCATCGTTAATCGCTTGCTGCGTCGCGTTCGAGATTATGCGCAGGTTGATTATGACGGCAGGATTACGCAGGCAGTCGCCAACGACGCGCTTAATCGCATGGAAGTTGACACGTTCGGTCTTGATGAAATGGACCGCAAGCTGCTATTCACCATTATTGAGAAATTTAACGGCGGGCCGGTAGGCCTGGGGACAATCTCCGCCTCCATCCATGAAGAAAAAGATTCAATTGAAGAAATTATTGAGCCTTATCTCATCCAAATAGGCTTTCTTGATCGCACGCCGCGCGGCCGCATGGCGACGCGTCTTGCTTACGATCATTTTGGTATCTCACCTACCTCTTCGCTCAAGCCCAGCCTGTTCGATTCCCAGTGAAGAATTTGTTAGGGTAGATTAATCGTTCGTACAAAGCTCTGCTTGAGTGCAAATGCGAAAGCTATCTTCTTTTTCACGTCATTCTTTTGGTGTCCGCAATGCCGGTCCCTGGCGCTCAATAGTTAGTCATGCGCTGCACCAGTTTCACGAAAACGATCTGTTTACAACGGCGGCGGCGATGAGTTATTTCGGCCTGATGACCTTATTTCCCGCGTTGTTGTTGATGCTGGCAATAAGTAATCAAATACCGGCTGGTGCGGAAATGCTGCGACACGCGGCCGATGTGTATCCCGGATCCAGCAACTTTTTGCGTGACACGGTCCGCTCTCTATCGTCGGTCGGTACCGGAATAATTATCACTTGCGTGATCGTGGTGCTGTGGGCCGGTTCCTGGGTTTTTTCCGTGCTCGAGCGCGCGTTGAATCGAATCTGGGGAACGATCTCGAGGACGTTCTGGCACGGACGTGCAATAACAATCGGAATGATTGGCATTGTAGGCGTGCTGTTGTCAGTTTCAGTGCTGATTACTTCGTGGTTGGTTGCGTTGCGGGATATGGCCGGCAGATTTTCTCCACGCCAGATTGCCAGGTATCCGATCCTGCTGGCAGTTGGCAGTGTTTTCTGGCAGGGCATTTTTGCAATTTTGAGTTTTCTTATAACCGTCATTCTGTTTGTCGCAGTTTATCGTTTCCTGCCGCGGGCTGAAGTGACCTTGCGCGACACGTTGCCCGGAGCAATAGTCGGCGGGCTGTTGTGGGAACTGGCGAAGTATGTCTTTGCCTGGAGCCTGGGCTACTTTCATTACGATCAAATTTATGGATCAGTCGGCGCTGTTGTCGCGGTGCTGACGTGGAGTTACGTCTCAAGTTTGATTCTATTGTTTGGCGCTCAGCTTACCGCTGTCTTTCATCGAGAGCATCCGCATTTCCCTTCTCTCGTGTGATCCCGTCCGGCGCGCAGAAATGCATATTTCAGAATTCGATTATGAGCTTCCAGCAGAACTGATCGCGCAACAACCGCTCGAACGCCGCGATGCATCGCGGATGATGGTCGTCAATCGCGACACCCAAACCTGGGCCGAATCCAACTTTGCATTGTTTCCGGAGCTGGTGCGTGCCGGAGATGTAGTCGTCATCAACAATACGCGCGTTTTTCCAGCGCGCCTGGTCGGGCAACGCGAGCCTTCCGGCGGGCGCGTGGAAATGTTGCTGCTTCGCGAAATTGAAACGTCAGTTTGGGAAGCACTGGTGCGGCCCGCGCACAGGTTGAATGAAGGCGCGCAAGTCCGTTTTGGTGAGTCGAGTTTGCGTGCCGAAGTGATCACTTCTTCGCCGGGCGGCGTCAGACAGCTTAAGTTTGCAGGCTCAAGGCCATTGGATACGTTGCTAGATGAAGTCGGCCAGACGCCACTGCCGCCTTACATCAAGCGCGACGGCGGTAGTTCCGAAACGGACAAGGAGCGGTACCAGACCGTCTTCGCGCGAGAAAAAGGCGCGATTGCCGCGCCGACGGCCGGACTACATTTCACACCCGCCATTATGCAGACTCTGCGTGATCGCGGAGCAGGGGTCGCAGAGATAACTCTTCATGTCGGTTACGGCACGTTTGAGCCGGTACGAGTAGACGAAATTGAAGCGCACCAGGTGACTGCGGAATTTTTTAAGATTGGCGGAGCGGCAGCAAATACGATCAATGAAGCGCGCACTGCTGGCGGTCGAGTCATTGCCGTTGGCACGACAACCACGCGCGCTCTGGAAACGGCTGCGGGTGCGGACGGAATCATTAAGCCGGGAAACGGCGCGACCGAACTCACTATCAAGCCGGGCTACAAATTTCGCGCGGTGGATTCGCTGCTGACAAACTTTCATCTGCCGCGCTCCTCGCTGTTGATTTTAGTTTCGGCTTTTGCCGGCCGCGAGTTAGCGCTAAACGCTTACCGTGACGCAGTGAAAGCGCGATTTCGTTTCTACAGTTACGGCGATTGTATGCTTGTGATCTAGTGCTTATGAAAACGATGATGTTAGACTAGATTCGAACCAGAAATCGCTTATTAGTTTTCGCATGGCAGTACTAAAGAAAATTCGTTCTCGCTTGTGGGCTCCGCCTCCTGACGAATACGCTCCCGAGCCACACTTAACGACCCCCGTGACGGTCAGCTCGCGCTACGATATTCGCCCACTGACGATTTCAAATCTCGATGATTGCTGGCGTCTTGATCAGCGTTGTTTTGTGGATGGCGAAGCTTATAGCCGCGAGACTTTCGAATATCTTCTGACGGCGCCTGAGTCTGTTTCCTATCGAGTGGCAGCCGCCAACGGCGCCATGGTTGGCTTCGTCATCGGCCTAATCGAGCCGGATCACACGGGACACATTACGACCGTTGGCGTTGCGCCTGAACACCGGCGCCGTCATCTCGGCCAACGTTTAATGGCTGAAGTTGAAAAGGGATTTAAGCAAAGGAATGTCCGAATAGTGCGCCTGGAAGTGAGATCGCTAAACATTCCCGCGCAAAAACTTTACCAGCATCTCGGATACGCTATTACTCAAAGGCTACCGAAGTATTACTCAAACGGCGGCGATGGCCTGTTGATGCTTAAATCACTCGAATGATTGCCCGCGGTTAGCCTTTACGCAGTTCGGTCAGAACCTGCTTAGCCACAGCTTTCAAAGTATCAAAGACGCCCGCTCCGGTTGAAGCGACCGCTTCTACCACTGGCTCTTCTTTCCGTCTTAATTCGGCCGCAATATCGATTGCCGGGATGATATTCGGCAGGTCGCGCTTGTTGAGTTGCAGCACATAAGGCAGCTTCATCAAATCATAACCCTGGGCTTTAAGGTTCTCTTCAAGGTTGTGCAGTGATTCGATGTTTGCATCCATGCGCTCTTCCTGCGAGTCCGCTACGAAAACCACGCCGTCCACGCCTTTCAGAATAAGCTTGCGCGAGGCGTCATAAAACACCTGACCCGGAACGGTGTAGAGATGGAAGCGCGTCTTGAAGCCACGCACGGTTCCCAGCTCAAGCGGCATGAAATCGAAGAACAGCGTGCGATCTGTTTCGGTCGCCAGACTGATCAGTTTGCCGCGCGCTTGTGGCGCGGTAGCCTCGAAAATGTGTTGCAGGTTAGTCGTTTTGCCGCAGAGACCCGGGCCGTAGTAAACGATCTTGCAGTTAATTTCTCGCGATGCGTAGTTGATAAAGGTCATAAGGCACTTACCCTGGGAGGGGTTATTGGAAAAGGCTGTCGATGTCTTCGTCAGTGATTTCGGCGAAGGGTGAGTCTGATATGTCGTTGGGCGCGTTCACGATTTCGTCCATCATGGCGGACAACTGTTGTGATACCTGTTTCGAGCGCAGCTTGACCAAGCCGAGGCTCGATCGTTCATCAAAAACCACGATCAACAGCATCCGGCCAACGACGGAAATGTGTATGCTTTCGTGAGCGCCTTCATGTGAGAGAGTAGGAAATTCTTTCTCGCCAATTAATTGAGCCATGCCTCCTGTCGCGGCGACGTTGCCTGCCGCCAGCGAGGCGAGACTGGTTGTGTCAAGATTTCCTATCTCGCCCTGGACAGCTATCTCCTGACCATCCTTGTCCACCAGGAACACCACCCGGGCGGAGGCATCCATTCGCAGCCGAGCGAGCACGGCTTTGAGCTGGTGATATTGACGCTCGTGTAACAGGATAGGCGTGTCTGCCATCGATACAACTCTCTTTGAAGTTTTGGTGAGGGACAGTCGGTCGGCGGGCTAAGCCATGACTTTATCGGGCAAGCCGTTGAAAATAAAGCAATTTTGCTGGTTCAATGTACTTCCTGGTGGAATGGCGGCTGGTCCCCAATAGCCGTAAGGCAATGTAACATAGCCAACAATGTGCTACAAGCGTTTTCCATTGTTTGCACATTGAGCCTCTCTGGGGCCTTGCAAAGCGTTCAAACGGGTGTGAATCCTCGTTTTGCGTTGAATTAGAAGTAAGAGCTATGTTACTCTGCCACCGCAACTTCGCAGCAATTGCGGCCACAATCCACCTGTCATTTTGATTCTTCCATGAGTGCAGTTACAAAAGGTATTAGGCGTTCAACGTCGCGTGCCGCCGTTCGTCGTGCTGGCTCCAAGCCGGCAGCCAAGCGGCGAGCAACAAATGCCAAGTCTGTGCGCCCAAAAGCTAAGCGAGCACTCGCTAATAAATCAGTAGCGAGAAAGAGCGCCAAGCCGAAGCCGTCGAAGAGTAAGAAAACTGCCTCAAAAAAACTCGTCGCGAAGAAACTTCGAACACCAAAAAGGCCGATCCCACGCAAGGTAGCTCCGCGTAAGCCGGCCATAGCCAAACACGGCAAGCCATCGCTGTCGGGAGTCAAAAAGACTCAGAAGCTGGCAGCCCTTCGCGCGCAACGTCCCATTCCAGTCGCGCCACCGCTGCCACGCCAGCCAACGGTTGATGAGTCGGCTGCGTTGAAAGCATTTGAGCGCGCGCATAAAGAATTTACGCGCGGTCACTTCGGTGAGGCCCGCAACCTGTTTCGCGCGCTGCTTGAGAAATACTCGAAGGTTTCTGAAGTAGCGGCACGTTCTCGTACTTATCTCGCTGTTGCTGATGCGCGAATGCGGACTGAAAGCATCCTGCCGCGCGATGCCGATTCTCTTTATGACCGCGGCGTGATCGAACTCAACCGCGGCGAATATGTTGCGGCGCAGGAAATGTTTGAGCGTGCATTGAAACGCGAACCCGAGGCTGCCCACATCCATTATGGTTTGGCGGCGACACGGGCGCGCCTGGGCTCGCTCGATCTGGCGCTTCAATCACTACAGCGCGCGCTCGATCTGCAACCAACGTTACGCGTTCGCGCGCAACACGACCACGACCTGACATCGCTTCGTAATGATCCTGATTTCGACCGTCTGGTCTTTCAGCCACGCCTGTAGCATCCTGCCTTCCTAGTTATTCCACGAGTATGTAGTTTGAAAGCCTTCGCCTTTTAGGTATCATTCTGATGAAAGCGCGCGTGTCGCGCACTTTAAGCTGGAGAAGCTCGTTTGCCTTATCTATCCTGGGAAAAATCCGGTATCAACCTGGTCGCGCTTGGCGGTGGAACAGGTCTTTCAACGCTGCTCGCGGGCTTGAAACGTCTGGTGGGCGAGCGTGAATCCGATGAGCATTGGATCCAGAACTTGTCGGCGATTGTTACTGTCTCTGACGACGGCGGTAGCTCTGGTCGTTTGCGCGAGGAGTTGCAAATGTTACCGCCGGGCGACATTCGCAACTGCATGATTGCGCTTTCCGAAGACTCAACCCTGCTTTCGCGACTCTTCAGGTACCGATTTCGCGGCACCGGTGAACTAGGCGGCCACAGCTTTGGCAATTTGTTTCTGGCGGCACTTACCGAAGTCACTGGAGATTTCACTGAAGCAGTGCGCCTTTCGTCGGAGGTGTTGGCCAGCAAGGGCCACATTTTCCCGGCAACAATAAGCGACGTGCGTCTGGTTGCCGAACTGGAAGATGGCAAAGTCGTTCGTGGCGAAACTCAGATTTCTGCTTCGCGAGTGCCAATTCGCCGCCTTCGGCTGGAACCGGAGCAGTGCCTGCCATTGCCACTAGCCCTAAAAGCGATTCGCGCGGCTGACGTTATTACCTTAGGTCCGGGTTCGCTTTACACCAGCATCCTGCCGAACCTGCTCGTCGCGCGCGTATCTCAGGCCATCGGAGAGAGTGCCGCCACTAAAATTTTCATTTGCAACTTGATGACTCAACCTGGCGAAACTGACAACTACTCCGCGCGTGAACATCTCGAAACGATTAAGCGTTACGCTCCCGAAATTCAATTTGATTATGTGGTAGTCAATAATCGGCGCATTACTGCTGAACAGGCTGCGCGCTACGCACAGGAAGGCGCGCAGCAAATCGGGATTGATGATGATTCGCTTGAAGATGCCCTGGACCAGTCAACACAAACTATCCGCGCGAATCTGCTGGCAGAGGGTGAAAAGGTGAGACACGATTCCGCGCTGCTGGCCAGCGTAGTGAAGTCCTGCCGGCAACAAGCATGTTCGCGCCCCGTGCCCGCATAACCGATGCAAAAACAGTCCCTCCCGCAGTCGCGTCAAACGCCTCAATCGCTCGACGTACTCATTCTCGCTGCCGGTCTCGGTACGCGCATGAAATCGAAGCGAGCGAAAGTATTGCACGAGCTTGGCGGCTCTCCCTTGATTGCGTACGTCTGCCGCGCAGCGAAGGCGCTCAACCCTGAGAAGATCTACGTCGTGGTGGGTCATCAGGCGGCCGAAGTCGAAAAGTCCGTCAAGGCAGAGGTCGGCAGCCTGGCTGAATTTGTGACGCAAGCGCAGCAACGCGGAACCGCGGACGCAGTATTGTCCGCGCGCCCACAACTCAACAATCGCAACTCCCTGCTTGTGATCCTTTCAGGCGACGTGCCTTTGTTGAAAGCAGAGACACTCGAACACTTCATCGACGAACATCGCTCAAGCGGAGCCGCCTGCTCGGTTCTCAGTGTGCGACTTGAAAACCCGACTGGCTATGGCCGCATCGTCAGAGATGCGAACGATCACTTTGCTCGCATAGTTGAACAACGCGATGCTACCGATGAAGAGCGCAGAATCAAGGAGATTAACTCGGGAATTTATTGTTTCGACAGCGGCAAACTTTTGCTCGCACTCGATCGCGTCAAGCCGGCGAACGATCAGGGCGAGTTTTACTTAACTGATGTCGCTGAGATCCTTATAAAGCAAGGCGAGAAAGTGAACGTCTATCTGCGCAGCGACGCGCGCGAAGTTTCCGGCATCAACACACGTGCGGAATTGGCAGAGTTTGAAAATCTCCTGCGGCGCAACACCATCCGCAAATTGATGTTGGAAGGCGGCGTGACCTTTCTCGATCCCTCCCGCGCATACATCAGCGCTAGCGCCACGCTGGGTCAGGATTGCGTTATTTACCCAGACGTTGCGATTGAAGGCGATTCAGTGGTTGGCACGGGTTGCGAGATTCATTCAGGCGCAAGGATAACCAACTCGCGCTTGGGAAGTAACGTGGTGATAAAGGACCATTGTGTAATCATCGATTCCACCATCGAGTCAAACTGTGCAATCGGCCCCTTCGCACACCTGCGCATGGGCACCACGATTGAAGAAGGCGCGGCAATTGGTAACTTTGTCGAAGTAAAAAAATCGCGCCTCGGCCGCGGTTCAAAGTCGATGCATCTAACCTATCTCGGCGACGCGACCATTGGCGAGAAAACTAATATTGGTGCGGGAACGGTCACTTGTAATTACGATGGCAAGAACAAGCATCCAACAATTATTGAAAACAATGTGCGCATCGGGTCAGACACTATGCTGGTCGCGCCGGTAAGAGTCGGCAGCGGTTCGGTGACGGCTGCCGGTTCAGTTGTTACTGAAGACGTGCCGCCGGACACGCTTGTCGCCGGCGTTCCGGCAGTGGTGAAGAAACGTTTGAAAGGCCGTGAAGAGTAAAAAGTGAAAAGTGAAGAGTCAAGAAAGAACGCTATCAACGGGAGCTTCTTGCCTTCTGACTTTTCACTTTTTACTTTTCACTCTTTACTAAAGGGAAACATATGTGCGGAATTGTTGGATACGTTGGGAACAAGCAGGTTGTGCCGTTAATCATTGAGGGCCTGCGCAAGCTGGAATATCGCGGCTACGATTCGGCGGGCATCGCGGTTGTCAATGAGGGCCACGATCTCGAAATACGTCGGGCCGAAGGGAAACTGCGCAATCTCGAGGAAGCGATCCGCCTAAGTCCGCTCGATGGCACATACGGAATCGGTCACACGCGCTGGGCCACTCACGGCCGGCCCACCGAAGAGAACGCCCACCCCCACCGAGATTGCACCGGCCGCGTCGTCGTGGTCCACAACGGCATTATTGAAAACTATTTGCAATTGAAGGAGCGCCTGCGCAAAACCGACCATCAGTTCGTCACTGAAACCGACACCGAGATCATCGCCCACTTGATCGAAGAGTATCTGAAAGAAGATCACAACTTCGAAAACGCGGTGCGCCGCGCCATGTTGGATCTAAAGGGCATCTTCGCGCTGTCAATCATTAACGCGGACGAGCCGGACACGATCATCGCCGTGCGGCAAGGGCCGCCGGTTGTCATTGGTTTGGGTGATGGCGAATTCTTTGTTGCCTCTGATATCCCACCAATTCTGCAACACACGCGCGACGTCTTTTTTCTCGGCGACGGCGAGATGGCTATCCTCGGCAGGGACGCAGTTCGCGTTACCGACTTTGAGGGAAATTCTGTCCAACCTGCGATCCAACGCATCACCTGGGATCCGATCATGGCGGAAAAAGGCGGCTTCAAACATTTCATGCTCAAAGAAATTTACGAGCAGCCGCGATCGGTTCGGGACACCGTGCAGGGCCGCATCTCTTTGGACAGTGGTCGCGTGTTTCTTGACGAGATGAAAAACATTACCGAGGCCGACTTCAAAAAGTTTACCTCGATCAAGATTGCTGCGTGCGGCACGTCATGGCATGCCGGCCTGGCGGGCAAGTACATGATCGAACAGCTCGCACGCATCCCGGTCGAGGTTGATTATGCGTCGGAGTTTCGTTACCGCGATCCGGTGATGGACGAGAACACGCTGATGCTGGTCATTTCTCAGTCGGGCGAAACGGCAGACACCATCGCCGCGCTAAGGGAAGCGAAAGAGATGGGCAGCAAAGTGCTGGCCATCTGCAACGTCTTTGGCTCGATGATCACGCGCGAAGCCGACGGCACCGTGCTCACGCACGCCGGCCCGGAAATCGGAGTCGCCTCCACCAAAGCTTTCACCTGCCAGATGGTCGCCCTCTATTTGCTCGGGCTCTATCTTGGCAATCTTCGGGGAACGCTATCGGCTGATGAAGCAAAGCATCATGCACAGCAACTGGCTGAGTTGCCGGTCAAACTTGAACATCTGCTGAATGAATCAGACGACATCGAGGAACTCTCGAAAGAATTCTTTCGCGTTACGGATTTTCTCTATCTTGGTCGGGGTATAAATTTCCCCGTGGCTTTGGAAGGCGCGCTGAAACTGAAGGAGATCTCCTACATTCATGCGGAAGGCTATCCGGCCGGCGAGATGAAACATGGTCCAAACGCGTTAATCGACGAGCGTTTGCCGGTGATGTTCATCAATACGCGCGAAGACGGTAATCGCTCGTCGGAACTGCGTTATGAAAAAACGCATTCAAATATTGTTGAGGTTAAAGCGAGGGAAGGCATTGTGATTTCCGTGCTCACCGAAGGCGACACGATGTCGTCGGTCGTCTCGGATCACGTCATCAGCATTCCGCCCTCCAGCGATCTGCTATCGCCGATTCTTTCAATCATTCCGCTGCAACTGCTCGCCTATCACATCGCGGTGCGCCGCGGCTGCGATGTGGACCAGCCAAGGAACCTGGCGAAGTCGGTTACAGTTGAGTAGAAGCTGCAAGTCCTATTTTGCGCGGGCTTCCCTTTCGAGCAGTTTTTTCTTGCGGTCCAAGCCCCAACGATAACCGCCCAAACTCTTGTCTTCACGAATCACGCGATGGCAAGGAATCACAAGCGCCACTGGATTGGTGGCACAAGCACGCGCAACTGCGCGTACAGCTTTTTCCTGGCCGATGCTTTTTGCAACCTTCGTGTACGAATGAGTTTCGCCAGCGGGAATTTTTCGTAGTTGTTCCCAAACCTGCCGCTGAAACGCGGTGGCGCGAATATCGAGAGCTAAATCGATGCGCGGAGTCTTGTCGTGGAGATGGTCCACAACTGCCGCGAGCGCCGGACGCAGCCGGCCTTCATCAAGCAGGATTTCGGCGGCGAAGAATTCATGCAACAGTTCTGTTTTGAGTGCTTCGTCTGAATCGCCCAGCTTAACCGAACACACGCCCTTGTCAGTCGCGGCAACCAGCAAACGCCCCAACGGACTATCGCCAATCGCATAACGAATCACGGCGCCACGTCCGCCTTTGCCATAGGTTGCGGGTGTCATGCCCAACTGTGAAGACGCAAGTTCATATAAGCGGCTGCTGGAGCTAAAGCCCGCTTCGTAGATCGCGTTGGTAATTTTCTCGCCCGCCTGGACGCTGTGCCTGAATTTGTTCATGCGCCGCGTCTCGGCATACTCGCTCGGCGACATTCCCATGATGCTTTTGAAAGTCCGCTGTAGATGAAACGAGCTGACGCCGACTTTTTCACTTAACCGGTCAAGCGTAACGGCCTCACCATCGCTGTTTTCAATCAGATGACAAACCTGTTGCACCATCTCGACTTGCGGATCAGGTAAGCGCGCGGCATTTGGATGACAACGACGGCAGGCATGAAATCCTGCGCTCTCGGCTGCCGCTGGCAATGCGAAAAATGAAACATTCTCGCGCCTGGGCCGGCGTGACGGACAGGAAGGCCGGCAATAAATGCCAGTGGAACTCACGGCGAATACAAACTGACCGTCAAACCTGCGGTCTTTCGACAGCACCGCATTCCAGAACTCATCCTGGCTGTCTGGCAACATCGTCATTTGCTCATGCAACACGGCACTCATCTTAACACCTCCCAAACTTCGCTTCATTTCCAACCGCGTGTGATATTAACGACTGAGCGCCAGCGAATCTATCCGATTCTTGCGGTCAAACTAAGTAAGTGTGAGCCGTGAGCAGTGAGCAGTAAGCCGCAAAAGAGGTTAGAAGCTTTTCGCGACCCTGAACGGTGTGCTTAAATAAACCACACCCTGCCTTTGGATCTTTAAATCGCCGCATCAAGGATCCCTTTACCAATCTGCGAAAGGGTGCATCATGGACAAACCACATAAGCGGCTGCTCGCGTGGCAGAAGAGCATGAATTTGGTGGTCGACATATATGAATTAACCAAGAGCTTTCCACGAGATGAGATTTATGGGCTCACCTCTCAAGTTCGCCGTGCCTCAGTGTCGGTGCCCTCGAACATAAGTGAGGGCGCCACTGGTCGCTCAGTGTCGCAGTTCCGAAATTTCTTGAGCGTGGCGATCGGTTCGCTAAATGAAATTAGCACTCAACTTGAAATCGCATATCGCGTTGGCTACCTTGATAAGCGGAAGCTCGATGCAATAGAAAAGCAAGTAGACGATTGTCTAGCGCTGACGTATGGCCTGCGAAAGAGCCTGAGAGAAAACTGAAGTGCTTTTGGTTTTTCGGCTCACTGCTAACTGCTCACCGCTTACTGGTTATGGATTTTCTTTCTTCCTTAAATCCCGAACAACAGATCGCCGTCCAGCATACTGAAGGGCCGTTGCTGATCCTTGCGGGCGCGGGCTCGGGGAAGACGCGCGTCATTGCGCACCGCATTGCGTACCTCATTGCGGAAAAAGGGGTGGCGCCGTGGAACATTCTCGCGGTTACTTTTACTAACAAGGCTGCGGAAGAGATGCGTTTGCGCGTGCAGCGTCTGCTGCGTGATCAGGAGCTTTCCAGTGCGCCGCTCGTCTCCACGTTTCACAGTTTGTGCGTGCGCATATTGCGGCAGGACATCGAAAAACTAAACGATAAATACAACCGCACCTTCACCATCTACGACCAGGATGATTCGCAGCGACTAATTAAGAATTGCATAAAGGATCTTGGTTACGACGAGAAGTACCTGGGCGTGCGCGCTACGCAGTCGACTATTAGTTCTGCGAAGAATCGCGGCGAAGACGTAGACGCGTTTGCGGCCCGTGCTGATTACGTGGACGAACGCCGAGCTGCGATGGCCCGCGTTTACAAGCTGTATGAGGAACGCCTGCACGCCAACAACGCACTCGATTTTGACGACCTGATGATCAAAGCCGTGCGCTTGCTGCGTGACGTTCCCGAAGTACGCGAGAAATACAACAACAAGTTCAAATACATTTTGGTGGATGAATACCAGGATACAAACTCGCTCCAGTTTGCTTTAATTAGCTTGCTAACTGAGAAGCAGCAAAACATCGCGGTGGTGGGTGATGAGGATCAGTCGATCTATAAATGGCGCGGCGCCGACATCACCAATATCCTCAACTTCGAAAAGCATTTCCCTAACACCAGGACGATTCGCCTCGAACAAAACTATCGTTCGACACAGACGATCCTTGACGTTGCCGGCGCAGTGGTGAAACACAATTTCGAGCGCAAGGGGAAGAGCCTCTGGACGTCGAACCCGAAAGGCGAACTCGTTCGTTATTACCAGGCTTTCGATGCCGAAGCGGAAGCACGCTGGGTAGCATCGAAGATCGTTGAGCATCGACGCGAGGAATACGACCTGCGCGCGGCTGTTTTGTACCGCACGAATTCCCAATCCCGAGTTTTCGAAGAAGCGATGCGCCGCGTGGGTTTGGCTTACAACATCGTGGGTGGCTTTTCGTTTTACGAGCGCATGGAAGTGCGCGACATCATCGCGTATCTAAAATTGGCCCTGAACCCGAACGATTCCATCGCGCTGCAACGAGTGATTAACAGTCCACCGCGCGGTATTGGCAAACAAACCCTCGACGAGCTTACTCGGCGCGCAAATGACTTTGATCTAACACTGTGGGAAACGATCAAGCTGGTCACTGAAAAGCCCGACGGCCTGAGCATGCGCGCGGTTTCGGCGTTGCGAAGCTTTCGCAGGATCATCTTGCGTCTTGGTGAAATGGCCGGAGTAGACAACAATCCGACAACTGCCGAAGGCTCTACACCCAACACCCAACAGCCAACAACCTCGGACGCCGTCGTCTCCGATATCGTTAAAGCCGCCATCCTCGACACTGGTTACGAGAATGCGCTCAAAGGCGAAAAGACCGACGAAGCGGAAGCGCGGTTGGAAAATTTGCAGGAACTGGTCAACGCCGCGGTCGACTATGACGACGAGGGCATTGAAGGCTTGCGAGAGTTTATCGATCACTCCGCTTTGGTTTCCGATCAGGATCAATACAAACGCGACGCGCCCGTAACACTGATGACGGCGCACTCGGCCAAGGGTCTTGAGTTCCCTGTCGTCTTTATCGCCGGTCTCGAAGATGGTCTATTTCCGCACTCGCGATCGGCAACAGACCCGGCAGAGATGGAAGAAGAGCGTCGTCTTTGTTATGTAGCGATGACGCGCGCGGAAAAGTTTTTATATGTTACGCACGCGATGAAACGTCGCGTGTATGGCGAGGAGCTGCCCTCCGAACCTTCGCAGTTCTTAAACGAAATGCCGTTGGAGTTAATGGAAGACTTGTCACTGGGAAAATCCTGGTTGTCGTTCGCCCGGGGTTCAGCGGCGATTGATTACGAACAGGGTGAGTATCGCAAGGAGAAAAAGAAGTACGCCGGAAAAACTTACGACAGCGTGGATTCCATCGCCGATTTCTTCAAGCAGCGCGCAGCGCAACTTGGCAATACTGGAGGCGGCTTTCAGTCGAGTAAGGAACAGCGCGAGCGGGACAAGAGCTCGATAGTTAGAAAAAGCTCTGCGCGAGTCCAAAGTCCGACACTCGACACCGGACAGCCGACACCTCCCTCCGAATTCTTGCCCGGCTCTTACGTAAAGCATGCGAAATACGGTCGCGGACTGGTGCTGCGCCGCGAAGGTGCCGGCGATTCTCTTAAACTCACAGTTACATTTCCCGGTTACGGTCAGAAGAAACTAGTGCAAAAGTATGCCGGACTCGAAAAGGCTTAAAAGTTTCGCGGCTTAGTTAACCGGCCATTTCAGCTTGCCGTCCGATTAGCGTCGATAAGCCAAAAATCTTGCGCCCCGCGGTGCGCTCGCATAACATCAGTCGCGCCCGTCGCCGGCTGGCGCCTGATGCCGGCAGCGCGCGCTCCAACCATACTTCAGCGTCCAACGAAAAGTTACCTTCGTTTCAAAGGAGAGTCGATCATGAAACGCAGAATGTTTTGGGCAACCATCTTAACGATCGCTGCTCTTGCATACGTGCCAAATTTCAAAGCTGGTGGACATCGCACAGTAAAATGTCCGGGAGATAATGCAGTCTCACTGGAACTTAAATTCATGAAAAAGAGAGCAAACCCGCTGCAGCGCTTTTTCTCTATGCTCGATGGACCAAATGGTTTTGCCACTGGTTTTCTGGTAGGCGATCAGTTGGTAATGACGGCCTATCATGCGGTGTCTGGAGATCTCAGCGTTTCTAAAAAAGTGCAGCTGGGATTCGCGCCAGACGATGAATTGGAAGTTGAGGTCTACGTGCAGGGCTGCCAGGCAAGTGTGATCAAGTTTGATGAAGCAGCCGATTTGGCTTTATTGCAAATTTGTCAAAAACAAAAACATGCGGTAGCCCCGGCATTCCAATCGAGTCTCAGCAAAGATGAAAAGCTGTTTGTGGTCGCCCGCCCGCATGGTAACAAGCTGATGAGAAGGGGCGTTTTTTACGGGCCGTACGAATTGCGCGGCCAGCAATTCAGTTTGGCGACGATCGAGGGCCGCGATGGTTATTCGGGCAGTCCGGTTTACAATCAACAAGCGGAAATTGTAGGTGTCTTCAGCGGTTACGATCCGCGGCAAAAACTGGCGGTCATTAGTCCGGGGTTAAGTGCGCAAAAGCTGCTGGATGATTACATTGCTGCGCCGAAGCCATGACTGCAAGTTTGGAACCAGCGGCGGTGCAGCAAAGGTAGAGTCAGCAAACGGGAATTGATTTGGAAGACTCGCAACCACACCGGAAAAGGCGCGGCTTTCTAAACCCGGAAATGGTCAGAAGCATTTCTTTCTGGACCACGAGCGCCTGCATTTTAGTGGCAGTGCTCTCGGCGCTCCTGGCGATTTGGAAATTTGCGGGCACAGATATTCTCTGGCGCACGGTCGCAACCTGCGCCGTCATTGGTAGCGGCACTGTTGCCTTCTATTGGATCAATGTGTTGTTTGGCAAAACTTCAGACTAGTCTGTCCGACAAACTGCTGAGTTCTGTCTGATGGACTAGCAACAGATGCCGCGCGTCTGTGCGCTACCATCGCAGAAGGCAGGCTTCACTATGATCCAGGTGACCACCGTTCCCACCGCGGCTGCTGCAATAACTATCCAACTCTTGGTTGATAGCCCGCTTCCCGGTTTTTTCACTTCAGCAACATCAGCATAACGACATTCCATGCACTTATTTGAAGCCAGGAGAAGCAAAAGCCCGCTCTTATTGGATAACTTCGGAGGCCAGAGACTTGATAGGAGCGCAAAGATAGTCCGCGCTTAGGTAGGTTTATCTGACGGTGATAGGACCGGCAGTAGGACAGACATTCCTGTCTGTCCATTCGCTGGTTCGGCTTCGCTCATCAAACGAAAAGAGGGACAGGCAGGAATGCCTGTCCTACTAGGGTGTTGGTGGCGCCGCCGGCCTGTTGAATTTGGTTGCGTCAACCGGCACGTTCAGTTTGACTTCAGTAAACTTTCGCGTTGAGGTGATGTTCGGATCGACCGAGGAAATACGAATCGTAAACGGCATCATCAAGCCATCGACGCTCTTGTAGTCTTCGAAGTCAACCTGCTCAGGAATCATACCAATCATTGTCGGCAGGCTACTGATGCGACGAATAAGCAACCCCGTACGCACGTCGAAGTAGAGTCGCTCGCGCCGATTGTCTGTGGTCATGCCGCGTAACACATAAACCTCTCGGTCGCTGATCTTTTCTTTGCCGCCAAACATCAAGCGCGTGAATTGTTCTTTAAGCTTGATGTCTTTGAACAAATCCAGATAGCGGTGCAGGTTCGCAAGCTCTTCTCCTTCGATCGTGCGCACGCCCCGACCGCTCTTTTCCCAGCCTACCCGGCCGTCAAAGCCTCTTTCGAAGAGACCCTGCTTTGAGGTATTCAGTACGGCGTAAAACTTGTCTGGCCCCGATTGATAAACCTCATAACCCCATGTCATTCCATTGCTGGTAAGCCAATCGCCTTTGATAGCCCGCGTTTTCAGTTTCTCAATCGCTGCGTTACCGCCAAGGGCTTCCAGGTATTTTGCGAGAATCTGATCGGCGGTTGGTGCATCCTCTGCCGCTTTTGCTTCGCCGGGCTTCGTCTCGGTGGCAGACGGCTGGGACACTGCTGCCGCAATTGGAAGCGATGGGATGCTCACAGGAGAAGTGCGTCCGCGGTGGCAGGTGTAACAACTCACTTCAGTGTTGCCGCGAAAAGTGTCCTTGTTTACAGCCAGGACCATCTTGATCATTTCACGCGCAGTGTTCTTCTCCGGTTTCTCGTCGGTGACAAAGTCCCACTTGTCGTCTTTGTTCACATGACAGTACGTACAGCGAACACCGAGCGACGAGCTCATAAAATTCATCACCGGAATCAATTGCGACTTTGGCAAGCCGTTTAGCACCTTGATGTTTTTTTGTACCTGTTCAACCGTCTTTTCGGGAGGCGGGCCAGCGGCAACGGGCTGCTGGTTCGATGACTGTCCTACCGGCGCGAACGCAACGAGTCCGGCGCAAGCGACGAAGAGCGCCGTTACGCACATCACGAGGAAACGCGATTTATTAATGGCTTGATTTTTCATGGTCATCTTTCCAGACGTAGCCAAACTTCAGGCGTGAACCTGAGCATACAGATAACAAACCAGGCAGACCGTTCACTGTGATCGATTGCCCGGCGTTTAAGATTTCACTCCGATTGGGAAAAACTAGAAATCTTCAACCGCTTCGGCCCGCACTTTTTGTCCGCCATCCTGCGCGGTCAGGGTTGCGTGTGGTTTCTGCGGCACGATGACTTCCAACGTCTTGTATATCTGCAAATAAATCTGCGTCTCGCGCGGAATCAGTGTGCGCCAGCCGGCGCCGCCACGTCGAATATAAAGCGGCAAGCGCGCGGCGTTTGAATTGTAGCCAGCCGCAAGTAATTCAGTTTGCGTCGCCAGCTTTGCGCTCAGCGCGTATTGCACATCTTCGTTGGCAGCCAGGTCATTCCACGTGTCCTGCATGTAAAGCAGCATCGCCTGAAGCGCATTGACATGGTTACGCATGCCAACCACAAAGTCGGATGTCAAACCTACTGCCGGATGCCGCTGCCGTTCCAGGTTATAGGCCCACGGAATCATTTGCACCATGCCGCCGGCTCCTGCAAGACTTACCGAATAGCGGTAAGTATCCGGCTCGTTCAAAGCGTAGAGCGAATAAATCTCATCAAACAGCGCCAGCCGATTCTCAAGTCGAAAGCGATCGTGATCCACGTGCTCAACCAAACACAAGCGCTCAGCTACATCCACGATTTGCGGCGAGATGAATGTTCCCTTGTCGCGCAGTCGCTGTACCGCGAGATTCATCATGCGATGAATGTAGGCGCGGCCGGCTCGCGATAGATCGGGCGAAAGCAAAGCTGGATGCGCAGAAGTGTAATAGGCCATCTCGCGAAAGACTCCGCCCTTTTCGATTGGATACTGGACTACCAGCGGGACCAATGAACGGCCCTGCACATCGAAAATAGCAACGGCGGTGTTAACTCCGTTCGCGCGTACAACTCGCACAGTCAAAAGAACACCAAGCGAACTCGTCATCGTTACTTCCGCGCCTTTAGTCAGGAAGGTGTCCTTCGACAGCGTGACCAAATGCATGCGGCCGCTTAGATGGTCCAGGGCTGCAAGCGTAACGAAATCGATCTGGGGCGTAGTCAGCGATGCAGGTTGCGGGCGCGACTTTAACAGTCGCTCAGCTTCAGAAATGCGTGTTCGTATGATGGGCGGCGACATCAGTAACGAAGCCGGCGGCACTGGCTCCGGACGTCGCGCGATGGCGGTTGGTCCGGCAACTCTCGGCACAACCTCGCTCTTGTTTCCCAGTTGCGTTCCCCGTGCCGGGCCAGAATCAGTTTGCTGCTCGGCCGGGACGTTGGGGCGTGGCTTCAGAATATTAACGGGTGTCGGCGTCGGAACAGGCGCCACAATGCGGGGACGAACATCAGGATTTTGCGGAGTTTGTGCCGGAGTTCGCGCGGCGAAAGCGATGATTAAAACTATCAGGGCGAAGCAACTTCTCTTCATAAAAGCAAAACACCAACTCGATAACAAGTTCGCCCTGCGGCGATTGGGCCTTTAGATTCGCCGATGGCCGGTGAAATTGTCAATAACTTTTCCCGGCGCCACGCACTCGCCAGCCAGCCGAAGATGTCGTTGATCTTGCGCGGCTTGGACGGTCAGACCTGATTTGGTTTTTTCGAACCTTGAGAAAAAGAATCGCTCCCGGCCGTAAAGCACCGGGAGCGATTTCCGAAGGATGCGGATTGTTAAGGAACCACTATTTCTTAGCGACCAACCTCAGGCTTTAGTTGCTGGCCGAGGAACCGTTCAGAACGATGTTTTGCTCCGAACCGGCGAATGCGATGCCTACCAACTGCTTCTCTTCACCAGCGCCGGTCAGCCGCAACTCAAACAGGCGCGCTTTACCGTCCCGCTTTTCAGTGGTTGTGCTTGCCTGTGCAACCACCTTACCGTTCTTCATGATCGACAACTGGCCCTTCTCGTCGTCGAACTTCAAATCATAGGTGCCACTCTTGACAAGCGTTCCACTGACGGTGGTGTTCGTCGCCAGAGTTATGGATTCCTTTCTTGTCTTTGCAAAGGCGCTGACAGCAGCGAGTGATGTAATTACTAACGCGATGCTGATTTGCTTAATCAACGATTTCATGTCGAAACTCCTTGGCTGTTTTTGCGTCAATCTCCGTAGGGAGTGTTACTAACAACGAGGACGAAGGTTAATGTTCCACAAATCTAAGTTGACCTCTTCTGCGCTACAGAAGTTTTTGTTCGTCTGCACCATAAACACCATGCAGATGATTTCTGTGACAGACTTTTTTAGTGGAGTGCGAGGTGAGGAAATTTTCAATCGCTAATGATCCAAAACTTTAGAGTTGCATTTGAAAGTTTAGATAAGCCAGTCGCGCGTGACATCGCACCATAGGACCAGGCCGCGCCATTCATTGAATCGTGAGTAGTAACGAGCGATCTTTTTGTCGCTCGCCTTACGGCCGTTGTTTCGCACCGTGAAAAATTTTGCGCGCGTCCAGGAATCAAGTGCGAGCCCGTCGTAGCGGCCGAGAAGTTTGAGAAGATTCTCAGCCGCATATGGACCAACACCCTTGACGCCTCGCATTTCCCTTATCAGTTCCGCTGTTGCCAGTGGACTGTGAAGCCACTGCTCCACATTCAGATTGCCAGACGCAACTCGATCCGCAAGTTCTTTAAAATAGGGAGCGCGGTAACCTGCGCGTACTTCATTGGTATAAAACTTCAAAGGCATCAGGGCCATCGCCTCGGGGGTGGGAAAAGTACGGCGACCATCGTTTGATTCGCGTCCCAGATTTTGCACCAGCCCGTTCACCATTTTTTCGGTCAGGGCCCACGAACAATTCGTGGTGCAAATCATCTTTACCAGGTCTTCGAAAACCGTCGGCGAGCGCAGCATCCGGCCTGCGCCCTGGCTGGCCACCCATGCGAATTCGTTTTCCCGGGCCATCAACCCGTAGAACCCAGCCATGTCGTCATCCAGTCGCAGCATGTGACGAACGTCAGAGATTACTTGTTTGGTGGCTTTTTGACTGATACGGCGCGACGTGCTGATACGCAACTGCCGGTTGCGGGCGCTGATCTCAAGCGTAACCGGTTTGTCCCTCTTCAGATCCAGCACCCGTCGCAGAATCCATTTGTCTCGGTCTATTTCAAACGGCAACAGTTCGCACCAGCCGTGGCTGATGGCCGTGCGCTTGAAACTGAAGTCGCGGGGTGTAGAAATCGCCAATTCCATTGTTTAAGTGTTAGCTGCTCGGTAAATCTGTGGAAGGGAAAAGTTAAGAGAGATCGCTTCCAGAAACAGATTATGTTCACGATTAGAATGTAATCGCAAAGAGCCACGTAGAACGGGCATTGTTGCCTATCCCCTCATTTTCAAAACTGGACAGACAGGAATGTCTCTCCGACCACGGTCTTGTATGCTTCGACTGCGGTCAAGCTGATTCTTGACAGCGATGCGAGCGAAGCCTAGACTGGCCTTACTTGAAAACAGAATAGGAAGGCTGTACTCGCACCTCCCTAATACTCGGGAGTAAGGCGAGAGCGGAGTCAAATTACGTGACTCTCTACGGTACCCCCGGCGAACTTAAGCGCCGCTTCCGACGATAATTAAGGCCGGAGCTTTCCGGTTTTCTCGCCCCACCGGGCCTACAATAACCCGCGTGGGGCGATGTCGTTGTAGGACAGGCATTCCTGGCTGTTCCTGCTTCATCTCAACTGCAAGCACAAACTGGACAGACAGGAATGCCTGTCCTACCTAACATAAATTGGGTTTGAAATTATCCACGGCTGGTCGCTGATAGGTGTCGGCAGTTGCGGTAGGTAAACCTCAACTCGATAACTCCCCTTCTCCGTCACCGGGTAATGCTTCTCTTTGATCCCAGTTTCATCCCGCAATATCTTGCCATCCTTAAACAAAACGACGCGGGCAGGGATGGGCAGCGCAACTGACAGGGTAACCCCGTTGCCGAGCGCGATTTCGTCGCCTTCAATCTTCCGATCACTGCCGTTTGTCGCTGCAAATCTGAACCCAGACGTGTCGCCGAAGAGATCGAGTCCGACGAAGCAATGGCCGGCGGCAACGGCCCGCAATAAACTCTCGGAATTAAATGTTTCACTATTCGCGAGCAAGACGTGCATTCGCACCAGGCGAAAGCTCCTCTCGTAAGGATCGGCTTTAAAGCCGACCAAAGTCTTGCCGGACGCGTCGTTCAAGCTTATTCCCACATTGGCATGCGCATCATTTCCGGCGGTCGCCACCAGCCGCCTGCCGGTCATGCTAATCGCATCGTCCCAGTGCTTGAGGCTGTTCGCCGGTCGCGCATAGAAAGTAGCAAACAGCAGATCAGCATAACTGCGGTAGGACCACAGACCATCGAAAAACATTACGACCGGATTTATGTGCTTCGCGTTTGAGTATAGGTTGTAAACCTCCACGCCGTCGTAGCCCGGTGCGCTCCAACTCTTGAATTCTTCCGGATAAGCAACGAGGGCCAAAGCATTTCTTGCCTTCGTCCGTGCGAGGATGTCAGCTATCGAAGAACTTTCACGAAGATTAGCCATCTCGTCGCCTGGCAAGATCAGCAACCGCTCTTTCGTGGGGGTGCTCACCTCGTTGCCGTTTATGAAAAGAACACCGCTATGAACGTCCTTCAAAGTCAGCGCCGCCGTGTTGAAGTTTGCGGAAGTGTGCTCGGTCATCACGACGAAGTTGAGTTGATTTTGTTTTGCGGCGGCAATGATCTCTTCGAAGTTGCCCGCGCTGTGTCCTCCCAAAAAGGAGTGAACGTGGACGACGCCTTTGTATTCGACAAACTTCTCGTCGGGCTTCGGTTGTCGTTGCGAGTTGAGCTTTTGAATGGCGTCGCGCAGGCGGCCCAATTTGTAGCGGCGATAGGCAAAAGGAATCTGCGAGCAGATTATTAAGGCCAGCAGGACCAGAGAAAGTTTCTGCCAACGCTTCATAGGAAAGAACTAACTCTCGAAATCCACCGAAGCGACGTGTTCGCTGATGGTGCTGCCAAGCTCGGCAACCTTTATGTGTTCGGGATGAATTGTGTAGGCATCGAGGCCGGCGCGATCGGCGAAAGTTACCACGAAACCCGTGTCGTACGATCGGGGCAAGAGTAATGTGTCGAAACCGACGGCCAGACTCTGCACGTCCGGGACGACCGAAGCGAGGCGACGAAGCAACGCCACGTGTTCAGCGCGCACATCCGGGCCAATATCTGCGCGATATTTCCAAACTACAATATGAGTCAGCATTTGCACTATGTCCGACAAACTAAAGTTTGCCGGACCAAACCAGCAGCAACCTTAACTGTTCGTTCAGTAATTCCCAAACTTGGCGCACGTGCTTTTCGCTGGTGCGAATATTGCCGATCGAAAGTCGCAACGTGATTTTGTCATTCAGCTTTGTGTGCGAAAGCAATGCTTTTCCGGTCGCATTTGCGCCGTGCATGATGGCTTCATTCAAAACGTCGAGACGCGATTCGCGCGCCGACGGCGCAACGTTCTCGAACTTTGGACAGGCACGAAAACAAACCAAAGCAAAAGGCAATGGCGCCATTAATTCCCAGTCGTCCGCATGTTCAACCCAGGAAGCAAACAGCTTTGCAAGCCGGCAATGTTCGCGTATGCGCGCCGCGAGTCCCTCGTGACCAAAGTAGCGAATGATCATCCACAACTTCAGCGCGCGAAAGCGGCGGCCAAGCTGCACGCCATAATCCGATCCGCTGCGCACCTGTTCCTGCTCAGGCGTACGCAAATATTCCGGCACTAATGAAAACGCGCGACGCAAAAGATCCAGATGACGACAGTAAAGCACCGAAAGATCGAATGGCGTGAACAACCACTTGTGCGGATTGACCGCAACCGAATCCGCGCGCTCGCAACCTGACAACACATGCCGAAGCTCCGGCACAACCGCCGCCGAGCCGGCGTAGGCGGCGTCAACGTGCAGCCACAGCGCGTGCTGTTCGGAGATGGAAACTATAGCTGGAATGGGATCAATGCTCGAGGTTGACGTAGTGCCAACCGTTGCCACGACACAGAAGGGAAGAAATCCGGCGCGCTTATCTTCGTCGATGGCTGCGGCCAAAGCCTGCGGGTCCATGCGAAATTCGCTGTCAGTTGGAATTTTTCGTAACGCCCGCTGGCCCAGGCCCAACGTTATGATTCCTTTGTCGATCGAAGAGTGTGCTTGTTCCGAAGCATAAACTCGCAATAGCGGCAGATCAGTGCGCCCGCTCATTCCCTCTTCGCGAATGCGCAGCTCCACACCTTCGCGCGCGGCTGCGATCGCGTGCATGCTCGAGACTGAAGCGGTGTCGTAAATAATTCCGGTCAACCCTGCGTCGAGTCCCATCATTTGTCGTAGCCAATCAAGCGTTACTTCTTCCAGTTCAGTAGAAGCGGGAGAAGTTCGCCACAACATCCCTTTGTTATCAAAAGCGGCGCTGAGTAGTTCACCAAAGATTCCCGGCGCAGAGGTGGAGGTCGCGAAGTAAGCAAAGAACGAAGGATGACTCCAATGCGTCAGGGCGGGCACGATCAGGCGGTCAACGTCCGCGAGGATTTGTTGCATTGGTTCGCCCGTTTGCGGCGGAGACGTGGGAAGTTGTGCTTTGAGATCGCCCGGCTCGATCTGCGCGAGCACCGGCAAGTCTTCGATGTGTTCGAAGTAGTTGACAATCCAGTCGATCACTTCGTGACCGTGTCGGCGAAATTCTTCCGCGTTCATGTCGCCCAGCGGCGGCGAAAGTTTTGTTTGCGATTCACTCATCGGTGCGCAGTCTAGATTAGACGTAAAGTATTTTCCAAGTTTTCTGGAAAAGATGCCAATTGGCACTTGTGCCTCAACCCGTGACCAATGGCAAGGGTCGTATACTGTGGGTCGACGAATACAGAACCGGGAGCGGTAGCGACCGGGTCGGATCTCCGAATACTGAAGAGCTGTCGAGTGAAAATTTTCCGGAGCTCCCGGTTATGCCCACGCCACCCGGTCGCTACCGCTCCCGGTTCTGTCTTTGTTTTGCTCCAGCTGCAACTTCTAACTCGACGCCGTCTTCAATTAGCAAAGCTCCCAAAGTTTGCGTCAATAACGCACTCGAAGCTATTATGCAGGCTCGATTTAAGCTGACATTAAAGCTTTGCCCGATTGGCCGCGAAAGCTCGCGGCCCTGGCTCCCTCTAACAGATGTCGTCGCCAAAAACATTTCGCCTTTGTGAGGAAAATATGAAAAGAATTCTGCTTTCGCTTGGACTAATTGCATCTCTCATTTTTGTCTTTGCTTGTGAACGCAAAGGTGGGCCAGGAGCCGGCGGCAACTCCGGGCCTATCGTGATCGGTTATTACGGTGATCTTTCGGGACGCACCTCAAACTTTGGGCAGTCAACCAAGAATGGTGTCGAGATGGCTGCTGACGAGATTAACAAAGCGGGAGGAATCAATGGCCGGCAGATTACGATTCTTTCTGAAGACGACGAGGGCCGCCCGGAAAAAGCAGCGACAGTCGTAACCAAGCTTATCGATCAGGATCGCGTTGTTGCGCTCCTCGGCGAAGTCGCATCTGGAAATACACTGGCGGCAGCGCCCAAAGCACAGGCCGCAAAGGTTCCGATGATTTCCCCATCGTCGACGAATCCCGCCGTTACTCAGGTCGGCGATTATATCTCGCGTGTTTGCTTTATCGATCCATTTCAAGGCGCCGTCATGGCCAAGTTTGCAGCCAACACATTAAAAGCGAAGAAGGCGGCGATCATGCTCGACTTCAATTCGCCTTACAGTCGCGGGCTTACCGAATTTTTTGAGTCCAGCTTCACCAAGCTCGGTGGACAGATCGTAAACAAACAGTCGTACACTCAGGGCGATCGCGATTACAAAGGTCAGTTGACGGCAATTCGCTCGACGAATCCCGACGTGATTTATGTTCCCGGCTACTATGGCGAGGTTGGCGTGATCGCCAAGCAGGCAAAGCAGCTTGATATCAAAGCCCCGATGCTCGGCGGCGATGGTTGGGATTCAACGCAACTCTGGGATTTGGGCGGCGACGCGTTGAATGGAGACTATATTTCCAATCACTATTCGGTCGACGATCCCTCACCGGCGATCCAAAAGTTTGTAGCTGCTTACAAAGCCCGCTATGGCAACGTGCCCGACGCGCTCGCGGCGCTGGGTTACGACGCGATGATGGTACTTGCCGATTCCATCAAACGCGCCGGCACCACAGAAGGACCAAAACTTAAGGATGCCATCGCTGCAACCAAGGATTTTATCGGTGTGACTGGGACCATCTCGTTGGATAAAGACCGGAATGCTGTCAAGCCGGCGGTTGTGCTCAAACTACAGGACAAAAAATATGTCTACGTGGAGACGATTTATCCCGAGGGGATGACTGCGCCTGCTGCAGCTCCAGCTGCCCCGGCAACGTCAGGGACTTCGCCAGCGGCTGCGCCCGTCTTGTCTCCAGCCAAGGCAGGAGCGGCGGCTCCTGCTAAAGCGGCTTCGCCCGCTGTTGCAACTAAAAAGCCCGCAGCGTCTCCCCAATAACACCAAGCTACGCGTTGAATGGATACTTTTGTTCAGCAACTCATTAATGGCCTGACGATCGGCGCAATTTACGCGCTGATCGCTTTGGGCTACACCATGGTCTACGGCATTCTCCGCCTAATCAACTTTGCGCACGGCGACATCTACATGGTCGGAGCGTTTGTTGGTTATTTCCTCGCCTTCGAACTTGGCTTCGCCGCCGGGCCATCGCTGGTCGGACTTAGCGTGGTGCTGATCGGATCGATGATTGCCGCGGCGCTGGTGGGCATGGCCATTGAAAGATTCGCTTATCGTCCGATCCGCAAATACGCGCGCATGACCACGTTGATTACTGCCATCGGCGTGTCACTGCTGATAGAAAATCTTTTTGTCGCGCGCCTGGGCGCAGCACCGCGCGCCTTCCCGCAACTGCTTCGCGAACAAAGCTACACGCTATTTGGCAACGCTGCGATTTCCAAATCGCAGATATTGATCTTTGCGGTTTCGGTAGCGTTGATGGTGCTGCTTCAATGGGTAATCTTCAAGACGAAGGTAGGTACGGCGATGCGCGCCGTTTCTTTCAACCTTAACTCGGCTAAGTTAATGGGCATCAATACGGACTTTATTATTTCGTTTACCTTTGCGCTCGGTTCGGCGCTGGCGGCGGCAGGTGGCGTACTTACCGCACAATACAATCCGCAGATCGATCCGTTGATGGGCATCATCACCGGCTTAAAAGCTTTCGTCGCTGCGGTGCTCGGCGGCATTGGTAATATTCCAGGCGCGGTGCTCGGCGGGCTGCTCATTGGCATTGCGGAAACTTTTGTCGTTGGTTACGGACAAAACGTCGGCGTCCCCACCACCTTTCGCGATGCAGTCGCTTTCGCAATTCTGATTCTCGTTCTGCTATTTCGACCGACGGGCCTGCTGGGCTCGACGGTCCAAGAGAAAGTCTAGTCATTGCCGATTGGCGATTGCCGATTTCCGATTGAGACTTACTAGTTCCTCTTTTCAATCGGCAATCGGAAATTGGCAATCGGAAATTTACAGATGCCCGTTTTTGTCAAACGCCTGCTCGCCGCACTCGTCATCGTGTTGCTGCTGATCGCCATGAATGCGTACATGAGCGAGGCAGGACTTTTTGGTTTTGGCGTGCCACCTTACTACGCTCGCGTCATCATGCTGGCGGGCATCAATATCGTTCTCGCCGTCTCACTAAACCTTATCACCGGTTTCACCGGACAGTTTTCTATCGGCCACGCAGGTTTCATGGCCGTGGGCGCCTACAGTTCAGCTTACCTTACGGTCTATTACGCTCAGGCGTGGGAACGCTCGCTCGGTGGAGTCGTTGGCGGCAGCGTGGCCCATGCGCTGATTTTCCTGCTGGCTATTCTGGTCGGCGCGATCGTCGCAGCATTGGCAGGGTTGATCGTAGGCATTCCCTCTTTGCGCTTGCGCGGTGACTACCTTGCTATCGTTACCCTGGGCTTCGCCGAAATCATTCGCATTGTCATTTTGAATATCGACAAAGTAGGCGGCGCTACCGGTTTCACCGTTCCCGGATACACCAACTTCCTATGGGTGGGCGCGTTTGCCATCATCACAATCGTCATCGTTTACAACATCGTGCATTCCGATATTGGCCGTGCGCTGGTTTCAATTAGAGAAGACGAACTCGCCGCCGAGGCGATGGGCATCAACACCACGCGCTACAAAGTGCTCGCTTTTGTAATCAGCTCAGCGCTGGCGGGGATGGCCGGCGTTTTGTTTGGACACTACACGTCGTTTCTCAGTACCAATGATTTTCAGTTCATTCGCTCATTTGAAATCATCATTATGATTGTGCTTGGCGGGATGGGCTCGCTAACCGGGTCCGTTTTCGGAGCAATTGTGATCACCATCATGCCGGAACTGCTGCGACAACTACCGGGAGATCTGTCGCGCTATCGTCTGGTTGTTTACTCCGCTTTGCTGATCCTGATCATGCTGACGCGACCCCAGGGCCTTCTTGGCACGCGCGAATTTGGTCTCTCGTGGTTAAAGCGCGCGCGGCGCCGGCCAGAAGGCGACAAGCCGGCAGGTTCGGGTGGCGTTCCCATCGCTGAGCAAACGCCGCCCTCCGCAATCGATCACGCGAAAGAGGTCAAGAACCAATGAACGGCGCGCCTGAAAAAGATGCGGTGAAAGCCACGAAGGAAGAATCGGTCATCACCGAAGCTGCGCGTGTGGTTGGCAGTCACCAGGGCCGCGCTTTCGACGTGAGTGCGCGCAAGAGCGATGCGCCGCTGGAAACCATTAAGTGCACCATCCAATTCGGCGGCCTGGTGGCCGTGAACGCCCTCGATATGAGCGTGCGGCGCGGCGAGATTTACGGATTGATCGGGCCGAACGGCGCCGGAAAGACCACTGTCTTCAATTTGCTTACCGGCGTTTACAAACCAACTTCGGGCGAGATTTATCTTCAGGGCAAACGCATCGACGGACTGCGCTCATATGAGATTTCGCGGCGCGGCGTGTCGCGCACGTTTCAAAACATTCGCCTCTTCCCCAGCATGTCAGTGTTGGAGAATGTGATGACTGCCTGCCATCGACACGCAAAACAAAACCTGCTCGATGCCATCATTCGCTCGCCGCGCTTTGTGCGTGACGAAAAAGAGCACCGGGAGTTCGCTTTGGAGTTGCTGGAGATTTTCGATCTCGCCCGCGTCAGCGACGAGGGTGGCACGAGTTTGCCTTATGGCAGTCAGCGACGGTTGGAGATCGTGCGCGCTCTGGCGACCCGGCCGCAGTTGTTGCTGCTCGATGAGCCGGCCGCAGGCATGAATCCTTCCGAGCAGGAGGATCTGATGCGCTTGATTCAACGAATCAGAGATCGCTTTTCGCTCACTATCCTGCTAGTCGAACATAATATGAAGGTGGTAATGGGCGTCTGCGAACGGATTCAGGTTTTGGACTATGGCAAATCGATAGCGTTGGGATTGCCGGAAGAGATTAAGAACGATCCGAAGGTTATAGAAGCTTACTTAGGTGACTGATCGCTGTTGGTTAGCTTGACGGTAACAAAGATTTTCCATTTGTCATTTGACATATTTGACATTTTTCATTTGCCATTTCGGCATCTGGCACCCGGCACCTGATACCCGACACTTGTTCTTATGCTTACACTAGATAACGTCTCAGTTAACTACGGCGCCATCGAAGCGCTGACCGGGATCTCGATGCACGTCGAGCAAGGAGAAGTTGTGACTTTGATTGGCGCAAACGGCGCCGGCAAAACCACTACCTTGCGCACCATCACCGGCCTGCTGCAACCGCGCGCGGGAAGCATAAGTTTCGAAGGCGAAGAGATTGGCGGAAAGCCTACTCACAAACTGGTCGCGCGCGGAATATCGATGTCACCGGAAGGCCGTGGTGTTTTCGCAAACTTGTCTGTGCGCGAGAATCTTCAGATGGGCGCTTACCTCAAGAAAAACAAAGGCGAGATCGCTGAGGATATGGACCATATTTTTCAGATGTTTCCTCGTCTGAAGGAGCGCGAATCACAAAAGGCCGGCACACTGTCCGGCGGCGAACAACAGATGCTGGCAATCGGCCGGGCGCTGATGTCTCGGCCTCGGCTGCTGCTGCTGGATGAGCCTTCTTTGGGACTGGCGCCGCTGGTGGTCCATACAATCTTCGAGGCTATCGACGAAATTCGCGGCAAAGGGACTACGATTCTGCTGGTGGAACAAAACGCCCACGCCGCCCTGGGCCATTCTGACCGCGCTTATGTTTTGGAAACTGGGAGGATCGTGATGGAAGGCCCTTCGAAAGACCTCGCCGCCGATCCCAGAATCAAGGAAGCCTACCTCGGCGAGTAATCAAAGGGATTTCCGAGCCAACGCGAGTGCCTCGGCGACTCGCTCAGGAGCAGTGCCCCCAACTTGTGACTTTGTCCTCAGCGTTTGCTCAAGCGTAAGGCATTCGAAGACATCGTTTTCTATTTTGTTTGAGAAAGAGCGCAGATCTTCAAGCGATAGGTCCGACAGCTCAATGTGTTTGTCCATTGCTCTCATTACGGCTTTGCCGACAGTTTCGTGAGCTTCGCGAAACGCGATGCTTTTGCGCACCAGGTAATCGGCTAGTTCCGTCGCGTTCAGCATTCCTTTTGTGGCGCCGGAATGCATGCGAGCCCGATTAAGCGATAAGTTTTGCAGAACAATCGTGCTGACTTCAAGACTGCCGGCGGTCGTATCGAACGCGTCAAAAACTGCGTCCTTGTCCTCCTGCATATCCTTGTTATAAGCCAGCGGCAAACCTTTCATGGTTGTCAGCAAAGCCATCAAGTCACCAAAAACGCGCCCTGCCTTTCCACGCACCAGCTCCATCGAATCCGGGTTCTTCTTTTGTGGCATTAAACTCGAGCCCGTAGCTACCGCATCGCCCAATTCAAAAAAACCAAACTCCCTCGTTGCATAGAGAATGATTTCTTCCGCCAGCCGCGATAGATGGACCATGATTAGTGAACAGGCGCTGGCAAACTCAATACAGAAATCACGATCGCTGACTGCATCAATCGAGTTGCGCGAGACGCCCTCGAATTCCAGCTCGCGAGCAAGTGCTTCTCGATCAATGGGAAATGATGTGCCGGCTAGCGCAGCAGAGCCAAGCGGCAGAACATTGACACGCTTGCGAACTTCCGCCAGGCGTTCGCGATCGCGCGCAAACATTTCAAGGTAAGCCAGACACCAGTGCGCAAAAAGAATTGGTTGCGCCCGTTGCAGGTGGGTGTAACCGGGCAGTACTGTCTTAGTTTCCTTCTCCGCGAGATCAAGGAAGGCTTCCTGCGTTTGTTTCACGCGCACTGACAATCGATCAATCGCATCTCGCAACCAAAGCCGCAGGTCAGTAGCAACCTGATCGTTGCGGCTACGACCGGTGTGCAGCTTTTGTCCCGGCTCGCCAATCATTTCCACCAGCCGCGCCTCGACAAATGAATGAACGTCCTCCGCCGGCTCGTCAAAATAATCAGCGCGGCTGGTTGCTTCATCGAGTATTGATTGCAGGCCAGCCACAATTTGCTCCGCCTCCTCCGCACTCAGCACACCCGCGCCTCGCAACGCATTGCAATGGGCGATGCTGGCGTTAATGTCTGCCGCAAACAGGCGCCGGTCGAAGGCAAAAGATGAATTGAACTTCGCAAACAACGGATCTGTCGCGCCCGTAAACCTTCCACCCCAGAGTTTTTTGTCCGTCATGGTGTTGTGCGTCCTTGACCGCAAATCATCCTAAATGCTAGTTTATGCATCTATGCATTAGTTATGCAAGTAAACTGCATAGGTTTGGGCAAAATGCGAAAAAGCCTGCGGCAAAAGAAATTATTAAGTCTGGTGCGCGCCAAGCCCTTCGCGAACCAGGCCGAGCTGCGCGATTCGCTTGAGCGCGCAGGTTTCCCAACCACGCAGTCGAGTCTATCGCGCGACCTGGAAGAGTTGGGCATTGTAAAGCATCGTGGCCATTACGCGATCCCGAAATCCAAAGGTGGCGCGGCGCGCGGACTGCTTAGTTTGGATCTGTGTGGCGCGAACCTGGTGATCGCGCGAACTGAGCCGGGTCTGGCTTCGGGCGTGGCGGTGGAAATTGATGCGGCGGTGATTCCGGAAATTGTCGGCACGTTGGCAGGCGAAGACACAATCTTCATCGCGGTCGGCGACCAGAAAGCGCAGCGCGTGACGCTGAAGAGGATTTGGGAGCTGTTTGGATGACTAGTCAGTGGTCAGTTGTCAGCAGTTAGTTGCTACTGATAACTGACTACTGACCACTGACGGAAACAAACAATGTCGGCCAAAACAATCAACAAGATCGTCCTTGCCTATTCCGGCGGTCTTGACACGTCGGTGATGCTGCGCTGGCTCAAGGAACGTTACCGCTGTGAAGTTGTCTGTTACTGCGCCGACGTTGGCCAGGGCGATGAGCTGAGCGGTCTGGAAGAAAAGGCGCTGAACAGCGGTGCATCAAAACTCTATGTGGAAGATCTGCGCGATGAGTTTGTTCGTGAATACGTTTGGACCGCGGTAAAGGCGAACGCGATCTACGAAGGGGTCTATTTATTGGGCACTTCCCTGGCACGTCCCGTAATCGCCAAACGGCAAATCGAAATCGCACAGAGAGAAGGCGCTGACGCC
>DATNOG010000114.1:0-1838 GCA_035601415.1 Pyrinomonadaceae bacterium
ACAATTATCAGTATCGTCGTCTAGTCGGAAAATCGCAGTTGGAAGGCCGTGAAGAGGCTGCTATTCGGCGGTCAGGTGGGATTGTGTCTAGATCGTAGAGGGTAATTTGCGTTGAGTTCGTGTCAATAGTTCTGGAAATAGATTGAGCGCATCCTGCTGACGCTGGTTTCAGGCAGCAATAGCAACCGAGTCGTTTTCGTTTTTTGACATTTTGTCTGCTGGTTTTTGTTTTTCGGACTCCAGCACGATGCGCAGTTTGGTGAGGCTATCTTCAGGCGAATCTTTTCTCAATGAGTGTAAGAACCCTTGCTTCCCCGAGCGCAGAATATTAGTCCCCCGTCCTACCGCCCTGCAAGAAGTTTGAGATATGCGCTATTCCGTTTTTGTTACCAGAAGTCTTGCATCCTCAAAACTCAAAGGAGAAATAGAAAATGAAACGCAGCCGCCGCACTCCAGATTTTGGGCAAATGCGTTTCTTGGGTAAACTGAGTCGTCGATTGATCTCTTAACTTTTCATAAATGAAGCAACAAATTCGCATTGCCGCCGGACAGGGATTTTGGGGTGACTTACCAGACGCACCAGTGCGCCAGGTTGAAGGTGGTCCAATCGATTACCTGATGCTCGACTATCTCGCGGAAGTTACGATGTCCATCATGCAGAAGCAGCGCTCGCGCGATCCGTCTGCCGGTTATGCAAAAGACTTTGTGCCGCTGATGAAGCAAATCCTGCCCGCCTGCGTAGAACGCGACATTCGTGTTACCGCAAATGCAGGTGGCGTGAATGTTGAGGGTTGCGCCAGTGCTGTCAAAGAAGTGGCGCGCGAACTGGGTCTCGCCGGAAAACTTCAAATCGGCATCGTCACCGGCGATGACATCATGCCACGCATCGATGAGCTGCTCGCTCGCGGAGTCGCCCTGCAAAACATGGACACAGGTGCAACGCTGAACACAGTTCGTGATCGGATCCAAAGCGCCAACGTGTACCTCGGCGCGGCGCCCATGGTAGAGGCGCTGAATCGAGGCGCGCGCATTGTAATCACCGGCCGCGCAACTGATACGGGCCTGACGCTCGCGCCCCTGATTCATGAGTTCGGCTGGCCGAGTGACGACTGGAACAAGTTGGCAGCGGGGACCATCGCGGGCCATATCATTGAATGCGGCGCGCAGTGTTCGGGAGGGAACTGCCAGTACGAGTGGCGCAGCATTCCTAACCTCGCCGACGTAGGTTTTCCAATTGTTGAGGCGTCGCCCGATGGCAGCTTCGTGATTACGAAACATGCACGCACCGGCGGCTGGGTAATTATTCCTTCTGTTAAAGAGCAACTGGTTTATGAGATGGGCAATCCTCGCGAGTACATCACGCCGGACTGCGTGGCGGATTTCACGACCGTGCAGCTCGAATATGAAGGCCGCGACCGCGTCCGGGTTTTTGGAATCGAAGGCCGATCGGCCACCGATACTTTCAAAGTTTCAATCAGCTACTCTGCCGGATACAAAGCCGTAGGAACACTGGTCTACTCCTGGCCAGAGGCGTACGACAAAGCGCAAGCCGCCGACAAGATACTCCGAGCACGTCTGGATCGGCTTGGGTTGAAGTTTGATGAAATTCTGACGGAGTTCGTCGGCGCGAATGCTACGCATGGACCACTTGCCGGTCAGCCTTCTTCTGATTTGCCGGAGGTGCAATTGCGCGTCGGCGTCCGCAGTGAGAACCGGACGGACGTCGAGAGATTCACGAAAGAGATTGCGCCGCTGGTGCTGACCGGACCACCAGGCGTGACCGGCTTTGCCGGCGGCCGTCCGAAAGTGGAGGAGATCGTTGCATATTGGCCGGCGCT
>DATNOG010000115.1:0-4885 GCA_035601415.1 Pyrinomonadaceae bacterium
GCTCGATGTGAACGTGGACTTCGTCGGTCGCAACGGCGAGGCTGATATGCATGAGCTGGCATCGCGTCTGGCGACAAACATCAAAATCCCGCTGATGTTCGATTCGACTGAATGGCAGAAGATGGAAGCGGGCCTACAGCACGCCGGCGGCAAATGCATTCTGAATTCGACAAACTACGAAGACGGCGTGCCGCGTTTTGCCAAAGTAATCGAACTGGCAAAACGCTACGGCGCCAGCGTTGTCATCGGCACGATTGATGAAGAAGGCATGGCGCGCACGTCGCAAGGAAAATTCAAAATCGCGCAGCGCGCTTTCGAGCAAGCTACTGGCGAACTTGATCTCCCGGCTGCTGATATCTTTTTCGATCCGCTCGCGCTGCCAATTTCAACTGGCATTGAGGAGGATCGCCGCAATGCCCTGGAAACGATCGAGGGAATTCGTCGCATAAAGAAAGAGTTGCCGGGTTGTTTTACGGTTCTTGGCGTCTCAAACATTTCGTTCGGTTTGAATCCGGCATCGCGAGTTGTGCTCAACTCCGTGTTTCTGCATGACGCTGTCGAGGCTGGACTCGACGCGGCGATCGTCAATGCGAGCAAGATCGAACCGCTGAATCGCATCGGTGAAAAGGAGCTTCAAGTTGCGCGCGAGTTGATCTACGACCAGCGCAAATTTGACGGCGACGTCTGCACCTATGATCCGTTGACCGAGTTCACCAAACTTTTCGAAGGTGTAACCGCGAAGTCCAAAAAGAAAGCTTCGAAAGGCGAAACCGTCGAAGAGCGCCTGAAGAACCACATCATCGACGGCGAAAAGATTGGACTGGAAAACGAATTAAGGACCGCCCTCGAAAGTTATCCAGCACTCGACATCGTCAACAATATTTTGCTGGAAGGCATGAAGGTGGTTGGCGATCTTTTCGGCAGCGGTCAAATGCAGTTGCCGTTTGTGCTGCAGTCGGCCGAAGCGATGAAGGCTGCCGTGCGCTTTCTCGAGCCATTCATGGAGAAGAAAGGCGGCGCCACAGCAAAAGGCACGATGGTGCTGGCGACGGTGAAGGGCGACGTGCATGACATTGGCAAGAATCTCGTTGACATCATCCTGACCAACAACGGTTACAAGGTGATCAATCTTGGCATCAAGCAACCGATTGAGAACATTCTCCAGGCGCACGAAGAACATAATGCGGACGCCATCGGCATGAGCGGGTTGCTGGTCAAATCGACGCTTGTCATGAAAGAGAATCTGGAGTTGATGAATGAACGCGGCATTAACGTGCCGGTGGTGCTGGGTGGCGCTGCGCTGAATCGCCGTTATGTCGATGACGATCTCAAGCCGCTCTATAAAGGACAGCTCTTCTATGCTCGCGATGCATTTGCCGGCTTGCACACGATGGACAAACTGGCGAGCGGGAACGGCGCTGATGTGATCGCCGGCGATCTCGCAAAGGCTGCCAGCGCCTCGACGGGCGACGATCTGGAAACACAAGATGCGGAAGACCTGGTTGGCGAGGAAGCGAAGCTCGGCATTCGCAAATCTGTTAAGCCGCGCGGTGCTGTCAAAACTGTTGGCGACACGACTCATACAAACCGCTCGAACGTAAGTACGGATGATCCCATTCCGCGGGCTCCGTTTTATGGGTCGCGTGTGGTCGAAGATATTGCGCTCGATGACGTCTTTTCGTTTGTAAACGAAACCGCGCTATTTAAAGGACAGTGGCAGTTCAAACAGGCAAGACGGCCCGCGGAAGAATACCAGGCGTTTGTGCGCGACACGGTGCGTCCTCTGTATGAAGAACTCAAAGAACGCAGTGAGCGCGAACGCCTGTTGCTGGCGAAAGTTGTTTACGGATATTTCCCGGCGCAATCGTCAGGCAACGATCTAATTATTTATCAGGACGATCAGAAGACTGAGCGGCTGCGCTTTACTTTCCCGCGCCAGCCGGCGTCAAAACACCTTTGTCTTGCCGACTTTTTTGCTTCGGTAGAATCGGGGCGCATGGATGTGGTTGCGTTTCATCTCGTGACGATGGGACGGCGTGCAAGCGAGTACGCGCATGAGCTGTTCAAAGGCGACAACTACGCCGACTATCTTTATTTCCACGGCCTAAGCGTGGAAGGCGCCGAGGCCCTTGCGGAGTTTTGGCACAAGCGCATTCGTGAGGAATTGGGGATTGCTGGAGACGATGCCACGGATATCAACAAGCTGTTTCGACAGCAATATCAGGGTTCTCGTTTTAGTTTCGGTTATCCGGCTTGTCCCAGTCTGGAAGACCAGGCAAAACTTTTCGAGCTCTTGGAACCGGGTCGCATCGGCGTGGAACTAAGTGAAGAGTTTCAACTAGAGCCTGAGCAATCAACTTCCGCTATTATCGTCCATCACCCGGAAGCGAAATACTTTTCGATCGACTGAAAGACAGTCCAACGTCCAATGTCCAAAGTCCAAAGTCCTGAGCCCAAGGTTAGCTCCGGGCCCCGCGCGGACCGAGGCAGCGTGGACGTTGGACGTTGGACGTTGGACGTTGGACCATTCCGCGAACCCACGCCTGAAGAACTCGCCGTCCTATCATCCTTCGAACGTTTCACTTTTTATTTCGTTCGCCGCATGAACCGGGGAGACTGGAAACGGTTTTGGACCTGGTGTCAGAAAGTCTTTGGAGCCGGTTGGATCCATTTTGCTACCTACAACCTGATGCAAGTTTACGGTTTGGGGAATGTCCATTCACTTTCTCCCGATCGTCCGATCCTGCTCGTTGCCAACCATCGTTCCTTTTTCGACATGTATACCGTGTCAACGGTACTCTTTCGCAATACAAAGTGGCGCAAACAACTTTTCTTTCCCGTGCGTGGCCGCTTCTTCTACCAGGGACCGTTGGGATTGTTTGTGAATCTGGTGATGGGCTGGTGGTCCATGTATCCGCCTTTCTTTGCCTCGGGCGAGAACCCGCTCCTTGAAAAGCGTGCGTTTGATAAATACTCCTTTGCTTTGCTTACGAGTCTTTGTCGCGAGGGCGCGGGCAATGTTATCGGCTTTCATCCGGAAGGGACGCGCAATAAGAGTTCCGACCCATATTCATTTCTGCCGGCGCAGCCGGGCGTCGGGAAACTGATTAAGGACGCTGTCCCCCAGGTGGTCCCGGTTTTTATTGCCGGACTGGGAAACGATTTACCGAAGCAGGTTATGGGTAACTGGACCGGCGGCGAAAAAATTCGCATTCACTTTGGACCACAACTCGATTTGACAGATTATTTGTTGCGCAAAGATCAGGCGAGAACTTATCTCGAGATCTCCAAATTTGCGATGAGCAAGATTGCGGAACTTGGTGAGCAGGATCGTCAGTTGAACTCTGGTGAAGCATAAGAGCGGGGGCAAGCCGCCCTTCCCAACCTAGAGATGAATATAGTTCTTAGATTAGGATCGAATTGAGTGGCTCTGAACCTTTCACAATCAGAGGCCCTCGAACTTACTGCTCAAGTCTGAAAGTCTGAGGGTAGGGAAGGGCGGCTTGCCCCCGCTCTTAGCGCGTACAAAAATGTCTCTGCCACTCGTAATTATTAATCCTGAATCGGCAGGAGGAGCGACTCGCAAAGCGTGGCCGAAGATTGCCAGTGAACTGCGAACTCACTTTGGTGCTTTCCAGCCGGCGTTTACCACTAAGCGATCCGAAGCAATCGAAATTGCGGCTGAAGCCGCGCGCAAGGGAACTAAGTTGATCATCGCGTGCGGCGGCGACGGCACGATTTCAGAAGTTGCTAACGGAATCCTCGCTTCCGGACGGGATGCGGAACTGGGAATCTTGCCGAGCGGCACGGGCGGCGATTTTCGCCGCAGCGTTAATATTCCGACCCGCGCGCGCGACGCGGCCATCATTCTGCGCGACGGCCAAACGCGTCGTATTGACGTCGGTCGAGCTTCGTATGCAACTGACCTGGTCGAACAGGAGACTCGCTATTTTCTTGGCGTCGCTTCCTTTGGAATGAGTGCGGACGTGATCGCGCGCGTAAAAGGCGGCCAGTTGGACTGGTTGCCGGCGAAAACACCTCGTTGGTTGAGTGGCCGCGTTTCTTTCGGCGCTGCAATGCTGCAAAGCGCTGCCAGGATGAAGCCAACGCGGGTCTTGGTTCAACTTGACGACAAACCGGCGCAGTGCACCACGGTGACAAATCTCTGCATAGCGAATGCGCGCTATTTCGGAAGTGGCATGAAGATAGCGCCCAACGCAAAACTGACGGACGGAAAGTTTGACGTTGTTAGTATTGGCGATCTCGGCTTGACTCGAATACTTTCTAATGCGCCCAGATTATATTTAGGTGCTCATTTAAGTATGTCTGAAGTTCAACATGCGCTGGCTGCAGGGATTATGGCCAGTCCGATTGATAAAAATCAGCGCGTTGGGCTTGAGCTTGATGGTGAGCTTCCCGGGTTTCTTCCCGCGACTTTTCAAATCGTTCCGCGCGCGCTGCGCATCCGTTGTCCGCGCTGAGACAAACGCAAATCAGAAAACTTCTTGCCAGTAATTCGTGAATCAGGTTATAAATACGGCACCGCGCCGCGATTCATAAGACATTAATTGGCACGGGCTCTTCATGTATAGACGAATATCGTGTTCGTGCGCAGAGGGTGATCCCTGCATTGCGGGGAGTTGTATAGTCCACTCTGCGACTTTGGTTGAAGTGTATCTTCGGAACTCAATTGACGGAGGTCGAGCGTAGTGGATACTCGGAATGATCCGCAGTCATCCGCCGGCGAAGTGCCAAGCACGCCCACGGCCCAGGCGCCGGCAGGTGCGGGGCCTGCTGCGCCTGGTCCACCTGCCTCAGTTGCGCCCCCCGCTCGCGCCGTTACCGCCAGCGCCGCAAAGCCGGTTGGCGCGGTGGTTGAAAGCAC